>JAIXZV010000158.1 GCA_027489365.1 Sphingomonadales bacterium | reverse complement strand
CACGTAGCAGACGCGGCTTGGCGACGCTGACGCGATGCCCCTGCATCGCGAACACCTCGGCGGTGCGGGCCCAAAGTTCTTCGCTCCCCCCCCAGGGCGTGTCATTGCAGCTAATGAAGGTGAGCCGAAGCGGGCGCCCGCTAAACTTGTCTGGCTGGAGTGTCGGCATTAAGCCTCTCTGGGAAGGCGCTGTAAACTCATTCAGAAGCTGATTGCACTTAACCGGGGCCAGGGCAATGACAGAGCGAAATATACCCGCGCGCGCGCGCGTCGCGCGGGCGATCCGCGCGCTCGCGACGCTCGTTCGCGCGTCGCAATGGTGGGACTATAAGCTCGCCCCCATCCTGGTGATTTTTTACGCAACGCTCGTTCGCGAAGGCGCTTCGCTCGCACTAGAATATCGCGAGGCCGCGATCTTGCTCGTCGGGCTTATCGCGGGCGCCGCCTATGTCAGTGTGTCGAACGACGTCGCTGATCGGCGCGACGACCGGATCGCCGGCAAGGCCAACCGCGTCGAAGGGCGGTCGCATGGCGCCATCGCTGTGTTGCTGGCGTTTCCCGTGTCGATCGGCTGCATGGTCGCATGGCACTGGCGCAACGACCCACTGCTGCTGCTCGCTTATGGCGGCGCCTGGCTCGCCTTCACGGCATATTCGTTGCCCCCATTACGGCTCAAGGCGCGGGGGGCGGCCGGCGTAATGGCCGATGCGCTTGGATCGCAATGCCTGACCTCGATCGTCGCCGCGCTGGCGGCAACGCGCGGCATAGGGCACGCGCCGGACCCTTTGTGGGTCGCGGCGGTGGCGGTCTGGAGCGGCGCCTATGGCGTGCGCGGCATCCTGTGGCACCAGCTCCACGATGCCGCCGCCGACCGGGCGAGCTGCACGGGAACGTTCGTACAACGCCACGGCGCGATCCGCACGCGGACCTTTGTCAGCCGTTTTCTCTTTCCGATCGAATTGGTCGCACTCGCGGCGGTGCTGGCAATGATCCCGGGGCGCGCCAGCCTGGCGGGGCTCGCGCTCTATGGCCTGTTCGCGATCGGTAAGATCGAGCGGTTCAAGCTCCGCGCCGTGCTGGTCGAACCAGTCGACCGATATCTGCTGATATTGTTCGACTTCTACATAGTCTTCTGGCCGATCACGCTCCTGATCGCGGCGGCCATCCCCAATCCGCTCGACGCAGTTGTCCTTGCGGCGCAGCTCCTGTTGTTTCCCGTCTCGAACGGGCGAACGCTGCGCGACGGGATTCGCTTGTCCCGCCGCCTCCTGACGTGAGCGAATCATGCGGGGCAGGGCAGCGAGAGGCTGCCTGCCGACGGTCGTTTCGGGCCCATGAGTGTGGACCACGAATATCTGTTGAGGGGCGCGTAGTTACCCGACGGGGATCGGGAATGAACAGCACAAGTGCAGATAAGCAATCCGAAAGCGACCAAGTCGCTGTCCACCCATTCGGCTCTTCGGGTATCAACGATCCCTTACGAATACCTGAAAGCCGAACGCGATCCAGATCAAGGTTTTTGGGATCGGGGCGCTATTGCTGTTGGCGTTGATCAGCATTGTGTTCGGCCGTAGTAAACTTTCGACGCTTAAATGCGCGCCAGCGCCAGCAGGCTTGCCCTTGCCCGGTAAAAATACCGACCGTTTGCGGGCTGGAGCGAGGATGTCCGATGCGGCATCGCCTCGTGTTGCCATTCTGGGAGGCATTCAAAGTGTAGGCGCGAAAAATCGTCGTTGATACTAAGGAACATATTGGCGGCAAGGCGGATAACTCTGTCTTGCGACTTGTCCTCACGGCAGCGCGTGCGGAAATCATGCGCCATTGCGTCGACACCGACCCAATCGGCGCTTAGCCGCACGCCATCCTGCAGCGCAAAATTGCGTTTAATTCGGCCGTATCCATCCGAAGGCGCATGAGGTAGCACCCGCAGTTGAAGTCCCGTATTTGCACGACGAGGTTCATGCAGCCTTCGCCGGCGCGCACCGCATCCTGATCTGCTCTCGCAGATCCAGCACCGAATATGTGCCGCCCGCTGTACTGATCGTGGCGGCAACGCGGTCCAGCTCCCGGCCCGAGCCGGCCACATGCGAGCGTTGGATGGTCGCTCTCTCAACGGCACAAAGTTCTTCGACCATAAACCCCGCATGGTTGCCCTCCGCAGATACGAGGACCGTGAAGCAGGAGCTCGCTGGCCTGGACGGCATGTCCAGGCTCATATGTAAATTGATCAGCGGAACACCGCGTCCGCGATGGACGATAAAATCGGATATCGCTTGTGCGTCGTCGCACAGTCCGATTCCTGAGGTTCTGGTCGCAATGATCTCCTCGATCTGGGCGAGCGGAATCGCGAAACGCTGGGCAGCGAGCTGGACCAGCAGGAAGGCGCTAACATCCTCTCGACCCGCGCGCCTTTGAACCGCAGTCTGCGGTGTTTGCTCAAACACCCGGCCAATGCCCGCGAGCGCGCTGTCTCCCGCTAGGGCATGTGGATCCAGCACGAGGCTCGCTCCGTCGAAATCGTACAACCCCTTGAACAGCGCATGATTGCCCACCCTGAAGCCTTGCAGCGACGTGACGTCGCGGTCGGTCAGACTTCGGATATCGCGCACGGCGTCGATCCGAAGACCGACCTGATCGCCCGACGCAAGCCGCACGATGACCGCTGCCGCCCGCTCGCTGCGACCAGACAGGCCCAAACCCAACAGACGGAGCGTGTCGACAAGCGGCACGCGCCGACCGTTGTGAACGATCCAGCCAATCCATAACGCATCGTCAACCGGGCTTGGTCCCACTGCTTGCTCAGGCACAGTGGCCTCGATGACGCTTGCCGCGAGACCGAGTCGCACCGATCCAATGCTGAACAGCAGCGTCGCGATTCCCCGGCCAGCACGCTCGCTCCGCGCCGGGACCGAAACGCGCTCGACCGCAAGCGGCATGCCGGGAAGCGCTGCCAGCGCAGCGATGTCGAGCACCATGCCGCGCGACTCGTCATGCGCAAACGCCGTATTCAGCAGTGCGGAGCGCCCGCCACTGTCGGCGTTTCCCGCCATGCGGGTCAGGTCATCATCGCCCAGTGGCAGCACGCCGGCAACGGTCGCGATCAACAGGCCGATGACGCGATCGACATCGCGCAGGATCAGGATGATCGGGCATGGCCCGGTGCTGGCGATCCCCAGCAGGCGCTCCGCATCGAGGACGGGAACGGTAGCGCCGCGCAGCGTAATGGCGCCTATGATATCTTCGCGCGTGGCCGGCAACGGCGAGAGCGCGGCGGGTCGCGGGATGACTTCCCGGATCGCGCTGATCGGGATCGCGAGTGTGAGCCCTCCGACCGTGACGGTGCCGTAAAGCCGGGATGCCGCATCCCCGCCCGTGCCACGGCGCTCGCCGCTAGGCTGCGGCACGATCGGTCGCGTTCGACAGGTCGCGGATGAGATCGACGACTTTGGCGGACGCCGTGTCCTGCTCGCTGGTCGATTGCGCGATCTCATCGATCGCATCGCCCGTTTTCTGGACGGCATCGACGATGCCGACGAACGCGCTCGTCGCGTCCTTGGACCGTTCAGTCCCGAGCGAGATGCGCTCGAGTGTTTCTGCAACCAGCCGCGTGATCTCGCGCGCCGCGGTCGAGCTCCGTTCGGCGAGCTTGCGCACTTCGCCAGCGACGATCGAGAAGCCGACGCCATGCTCGCCTGCGCGCGCCGCCTCGATCTCGGCATTGAAGGCAAGCAGGTTGGTCTGCCCGGCGATTTCGCCGATCACAGAGACGACGTCGGCGATCCCGGCTGCGGACTTCTGGATGAGATCGATCGATTCGATCGCGCTGGTCAGCGCCTGGCGGCCGTCCTCGGCTTCCGACCGGGTCCGCCCCGCCAATGCGCTCGCCATGCCAGTCGCTTCCGTGATCGACGAGATCGATTTCGTCAGAGCGCCCACCTCGTCCGCCATCGATCGCGAGCACGATCGAATCTGATGCTCGAGCTTCATCTGGTCGGTCACGTCGGTCGCATATTTGATGACCCGCGACGGCTGTCCTTTGAGGTCCAGCACCGGGTTGTAGGTCGCCTGGATCCAGACGTCGCGATCATATTTGCCGACCCGGTGGAAGCGTCCCGAATGCACCTCGCCCCGGTTCAGCTTGAGCCAGAAGTCACTATAGTCGGAGGTGCGGATATAGTCGGGCGAGCAGAACATCGAGTGGTGCTGCCCCACCACCTCGCGCAGCGAATAGCCCATCGCGCGCAGGAAATTATCGTTCGCCGAGAGCACGTTTCCGTCAAGGTCGAACTCGATCACCGCCTGCGCGCGATTGATCGCGTCGACCTTCGCCTGATAGTCGTTCGCCGCAAGCTTCTGCGCCGTCACGTCGAGCGCGAATTTGACGACCTTGACCGGCTTGCCCTCAAGATCAAAGATCGGGTTGTAGGTGGCCTGGATCCAGACTTCCTCGCCACCTTTCTTCAACCGCTTATATTCCCCCGCGTCATATTCCCCACGACGGAGCTTGTCCCAAAGCGCCGCATAGGCATCCGACTGCGCGACGGTGGCATCGCAGAACACCCGATGCTGACGTCCGCGAATTTCGTCGAGTGAATATCCGGTCAGCGCCAGGAAATTCTCGTTGGCGTCGAGGATCGTCCCGTCCATCGCAAACTCGATGACACCCTGCGCGCGGTCGATCGCGCGTGCGCGCCCTTCGAATTCGACGGCGCTGCGTTTCTGATCAGTGATGTCGGTGGCGAATTTTACGATTTTGCGCGGCTTCCCCTCGATATCGAGGATCGGATTGTAGGTCGCGCGGATCCAGACTTCGCGGCCCCCGTTCGCAATGCGCTTGAAGATGCCGGAAACGAATTCGCCAGCGCGAAGCCGGGCCCACAGGTCGGCATAGTCCGGCGATGCGAGATACCCCGGATCGCAGAAAGTACGATGATGCCGCCCAACGACGGCATCGCGCTCATAACCCATGACCTCAAGGAAATTGGCGTTCGCATCCAGCACGACGCCCGAAAGATCGAATTCGACAACCGCCTGCGCGCGATCGATCGCGGCCGCCCGGCCTGCCGCCTCCACCATCGCCAGCCGCTGGGCGGTGACATCGGTCGCCAACTTCACCACGCCGCAGGGCACACCATCAAGGTCGAAGATCGGGTTGTACGATGCCTGCAGCCACACCTCGCCGCCGTCCTTGCGGAAGCGCTTATACTCGCCCTGGTCGAGCTCGCCCTTGCCGAGCTGTTGCCAAAACTGACGATAGGCCGGGCTCTGCGCGTAGTCCGGATCGCAGAAGATGCGATGGTGCGCGCCTTTGATCTCGTCGAGCGTATACCCCATCAGCGTGAGGAAATTGTCATTGGCCGTCACCACACGGCCGGACAGGTCGAACTCGATCCACGCAAAGGCGCGGTCGATCGCCGCGATCCGCCCGCTGTTGTCGACCGCCGTCTGGTGCTGCGCCGTAATGTCGTAGGCATAGCTCAACACCGAAAGCAGTCGGCCGGTCTCGTCGAAAGTCGGCACGAAGATCTCGCGGACCCAGACATTGGTGTTGGGCGCCGGCATGTAGCGACGGACCACCGTATCGGATTCTCCGCGTGCGAAGCGTTCCCAATAGGTCACAGGATCGCCCGTTTCGCGGTCCTCGGCGGTCCACTGCGTGTCGAACCGGTTCCCGAGGATCTCCTCGCGCGATCTGCCGGTCAGCTTGAAGAATTTGGGATTGGCATCGATCAGATGGCCATCGGGCGAATATTGGCAGATCGCCAAGGCGGCATTGATCGCGTCGAAGCGATGCCGGATCAGCGCGGTATCCTGCAGGCTCGCCGGCGTCATGGACCCCATGAAAACCTGTCGGCCGTCCGGCCCCGGCAGCTTCGCCACCAGGCCCTGAATATGCATACTCCGCTCGTGATCGTTCACGATCAGCCCTTCGACCGCGGCGCTGCCGCTGTCGTCGGACGACAGGCATCGTATCGCCTCTGCGTAATTGGGGAAAAGCGCGCTTAGCGTCGGTTCGACACCAACCGATTGCAGAAGGATCCTGCCCGTTTCGTTGGCTTCGATCAGCGCGCCCGTCGCGTCGAACGCGAAAACGAGCATCTCCGCAGATAACGCCGCTGCCGCCTGTGCACTCAGATCGATCCCCATTCCTTCCGCCGACATTTTGCGCTCCGCACTTTGACATCTGGTTTATAGAATGACGCAGCGCACTTCGCTGCGGGTCGCTGAAAATGGGCGGTCTTTTTCGGCAAGATTTCAAATCGGGAGATTGGACCCCGGGGCGACAGGCGCTCTCGAACAAGGCTTTGGCGCCACATTCCCGTAAGAGGGGAGTTGGCGGGCCTGGGTTGGCGGCTGCCATGCGACCGGGGCGCCCGGCCTTTCATTGGGAGGGGGTGCTCGCACTCTAGAAATCATGAGACCTGAACCTGGCGGTCGAGCAGACTGCTGGAGCGCAAGGCGGCCCGCAACATTGCCTTGAGACGGCTGCACGTGCGTCCGACGGTGAAAAGCCGACGGTCCGCCTCCCGGAGCGGTAGTCGCTACTGACTCAAGGGCATACCTTGGGTAGTGGGGGCGTTTCGGTGAGTTTCGCTTAACGGCCGATTTCTCTGTCGCCAGACCGGAAGCTGCCAGACTGCGATCCACCACCTCCCGCCGGTCCCGTGTCATCGATCGATGCGACCTGACTGAAAGCCGACGGTCACTGTCCGGCCTTTACGTCGCGGGCCTGTATTGGGATTTGCAGGCTGGAGGGAAGTCGCCGGGCTTTTCCATCTCGCAGATCGTGCCGTCGGCGAGTGGTACGATGATCCGGAGTTCATACCGCCTGGTCGCGCGCGGCAGCCCGGTCAGTACGGTAGCAGGACCGGCGTATTCCGGCGGGTCTTCGTCACGATCATCTTGGTACGGCGTCATCAGAACGCGAACCCGGTTTGGCTTCTTGATCATGTCTATCCTCCTTTGGTGGGAGAATGTCTGCTGCCGATCAAGCCTTGCCTATTAGCGTAGCGACCAAATCACGGCCGAAGCCACCGGCACTTTTTACCGGGATATCGCTGCGGGGGGCTAACCAGCCGGCTCCTGGTGGAGCCGGCGTGGCTGCAGTGGGGAGGTTAGGGGCGTTACGCCCCTAACCTCCGGGTCAGAAATTGGCGGTGAAGCCGACCGCGATGTTGCGGCCGAGGCTGTCATAGCGCGCGGGGATGGTGTTGTTGCGTGCAAGACTGATGTTGTACGAATTCGGCAGGATCGGTGCCGATTTGTCGAGCAGGTTGTTGGCGATAACGCGGAAGCTGTATTTCTTCGCGATGTTGAAGGTCAGCGCGAGATCGAAATAGCTCATCGGCGCGATGCGATAGAAGGTGGTCTGCGCCCGGTCTGGCGTGCCGCCGATCGCCGGATCACCCGAATTGTTCGCGCTGGTCAGCGATCCCACATAGCGCCAGTTGAACGATGCGTTGAACACCTCGTCCTGCGTCGAGTAGGTGGTGCGCAGCCCGTGGCTCCACTTCGGCAGCAACTGGCCACAGCCATTGCCGAAATAGCCTGCGCAGTTGCGCTGCGGTTGCAGCGGCGAATCCTGCGAGCCGGCAAAGGTCGTGCGTGACCCGTTGAAGCCGAAGTCGAGATTGCCGATGGCGCCCAGCTTCAGCGCATATTGCGCCTGGAAATCATAACCGCGCGAGATCGAGAAGTAATAGTTCGACGTACCGGCGCGGATAAATCCGCTGGTTGGGTTGCCACTGGCGGCCGCATAGAGCGTGCCGTTGGCGGCGCGGACGATCCCCGAGCAGAAGAACGGATCGCCGTTCGAACGCAGGCAGCCATCGGTGTAATAGCTGTCGTCATTATAGCCGAGGGAGTTGTTGATCTTGATCCGATAGCGATCGACCGAGAGGACCAGGCCGGGCAGGAACCGCGGCTTCAGGACGAAGCCATAGGTCTGCGTATAGGCGGTTTCCGGATCGGCAGTGAAGCCGCCCGAACGCACCGTGCACTGGTTGTCCGGGCACAGCAGCGTTGCGCTGCCATACAGCGAATCCGAGAGACCGGTAGCCCGGCACACGTCGCGCGATGCGATCGGAGGGCTGGTCACCGTGATCGTTCGGCCGGGATTGGCAGGGTCGGGAACCTGCGTCACGACAGGAGCGCAGAAGTCGCCCTGTGATCCGCCCTGGCGGCTGAAGCTGATGTTGCTCGCCTGATAGCTCTCGACCACCGTCGGCGCGCGCTGCGCCTTGTTGAACGAGGCGCGCAGCACGATGTCGGCCACTGGCGAGTACAGCCCTTCGAGCTTCCACGTCGTGAACTTGTCCGGATTGGTATTGTACTTCGACAGACGGAAGCCGCCGTTGACCTGCAACTGTTCGATGAACGGCTTGTGCTGAACGAGCGGGGCCTGAACTTCGATATTGCCTTCCCAGACATGCTGGCGAAGGTTTGCGTCCGACCCGCCAAAATCGGAGCGGAACGCTGCATTGGCGGACGAGGACAGACGATCCTCGCGATATTCGACGCCCGCTGCGAAGGCCAGGCCCTGCTCGGCGAACGGCGACGTGATGCCGTATTTGCCAAGGTCGCCGGTGACGTTTGCCAGCACGTTGGTCAGGGTGTTGACGGTGCGCTGCTTCTCGGGATCGACGCCGCCATAGATGAAGTTAACCAGCGCCTGATTGGCATTGCCTGCGGTGAATGCGTCGAACGGAACGCAACCCGAAGCCGCGCCGACCGCGCAGGTCGGGGTACCGTTCACGTTGACGACGTTGAGCGACTGGTTGACGCGATCGAAATTGGGGAGCGTCGCGGGCATCCAGTCCTGCTGGTTACGCGCATAGACGCCGCCGACGTCATAGGTCCACGCTTGGCCGATCTTGCCGCGGATGCCGCCGGTCGCGCGAATGCCCGTGTTGATATAGGTATCGATCAGATCGGGCGCGTTCAGGCGATACCGAACTTCGATCGGCACCAGCGTGCCGGTTCCCGCCGCCGCGCCGCACAGCGTGCTCGCCTGCGCGCCCGACAGGAATGGGTTGTTGCAATTCACCTGGTACGGCGTCGAGCCATAAGCGGTGTAGCTGAACACGCGCGTCGGCACGTTGTTGGTCGATTTGTCGCGGAACCAGATGGCCGAGCCGTACAGTTCGATTTCTGGCTTGAGCTTTAGCGAGACGAAGCCGCCGGCATTGACGCGCTCGTCAGCGCGCTGGTACGAATAATTGTCGAACGGGTTGGCGGCGTTGTTGGCACCGATGCCATATGGCAGGAAGCTGCGCGCGCCGCCGGGATCGTTGACATAGGCGGTGCCGTTGTTGGCACCCGCGCGCGGCGAGATATAGCCGCTCTTGGAATAGGTCGACAGCGAGCAGCTGAGCGGACCGTCCTTGGTGTTCTGGAGGAGCTGGCACGCGGACGTCGAGCGATTGCCGTACGGCACGAGATCGGCGTGCTTGTAGTTGACGAAGCCCGAGACCTTGAGCTTGTCATCGAACAAGGCGGTGCCTGCAGTGAGCGTCAGATCGGCACGGCCGCCATCGTTGACCATGCCCGTGTTCGTCGGGAAGCCGGAGGCCTGCGCCTGCGCCGTCACGATATTGGCGCGGTTCACATGGTTGTAGAAATTGTAATTGGCGTCGACGCGGATGCCCTTGAAATTGGGCTTGAGAATGAAGTTGACGACACCCGCGACCGCATCCGACCCATAGACCGACGAGGCGCCGCCGGTGAGAACGTCGATCCGGTCGATCAGCGAAACGGGGATGATGCCGGCGTCTTGCCCGTTTTGCGTGCCGAGACGCTTGCCATCGAGCAGCACGAGCGTGCGTTCGAAGCCGAGGCTGCGCAGTTTGATGCGCTGACGGCCGTCCGAATCCTGATAGTTCTGCTGGCTGTCCGGCGCGATCTGCGGAAGGCGGTTGAGCACTTCCTCGATGTTGCTGGGCGACTGCGCCCGGATGTCGGCCGACGTAACCGACGTGATCGGCGCGGCCGAGGCGACGTTAGGGCGCGTGATGCGGGTGCCGGTGACGACGATGTCCTGACCCGTTTCCTTTTGCGGTTGCTCGGCGGCGAGCGTGGTCGCGGATTGGTCTTCGCTCGTCGATGGATTTGCCGAAGACTGCTGTGCCAGGGCGGGCGTGGCGACGGCAAGCGCTGCACCGAGCGCGCCCAAGGATACGGAATGTCGGAACATCATGAAAACTTCCCCTTAAACAGCGTGCCGTCCGCGTGTCGCGTGACTGCACCTTCCCTGCAGGTTCCATTCAAAATCTGGTTAGGTCAATACCTAATTGATACCATGCCGTACCGATTTTGACATTTTATGCGTGTGTGGCATGATCGTGGGGTTGCAAGGCGATCGGGGGATGTATGACCAGTAGAAGATCATTGCTTGCCATGGCTGGCGCTGTCGCAGGCGGGCTGCCCTTTGCCAAGGCACTGGCCACGCCGGGCGGCGACATGTCCGGCGGCGCGCAGATCGTGTCGACATGGGATTTCGGCGCCGCCGCAAACGACGCGGCTTTCGCGCGGTTGCGCAGTGGCGGCTCGCTGATCGACGCGGTCGAGGCTGGCGCGATGGTACCGGAGGCGGACCCCAACAACCATTCGGTCGGCTATGGCGGATACCCCGATCGCGACGGCCATGTAACGCTCGATGCGGTGATCATGGACGATGCCGGCAATGTCGGCGCGGTGGCGGCGCTCGAGGACACGATGCACGCGATCTCGGTCGCGCGGCGGGTGATGGAGAAGACGCCGCATACCTTGCTGGTCGGTGCCGGGGCGACGCGCTTCGCCAAGGATCAGGGTTTCCCCTATTGCAAGTTGCTCACGCCCGAAGCGGAAAAGGCGTGGCGCGAATGGCTCAAGACCGCGCACTACAGCCCGCAAGCGAATAGCGAAAACGCGCCGTTCCGCACGCCGGGCGGGGCGCTCGACCATGATACGATCGGCTTGCTCGCACGAGATGCACGCGGGCGGTTGGCGGGTGCCTGCACCACATCGGGCATGGCGTTCAAGATGCGCGGGCGCGTCGGCGATTCGCCGCAAGTCGGCAGCGGGCTGTACGTCGAAGCCGGGGTTGGTGGCGCCACCTCGACCGGCCTGGGCGAGGAGGTGACGCGTGTTGCAGGCACGGCGCGCGTGGTCGCGTCGATGCGCGCCGGGCGCTCCCCGCAGGCGGCGTGCGAGGAGGTGGTGCGCCACATCGCCACGCTGCGTGGTGCGGCGATTCGCGGCGTGCAGGTTGGTTTTCTGGCGCTCGACCCGCGCGGCAACGTCGGCGCGTTTTGCCTGCTGCCCGGCTTCACTTATGCTGTGACCGACATGGCGGGGCGAACGGTGATCCACAAGGCGGCGTCGCTGTTCCAGGCCTAGGAGAGACACGATGCAGGAGCGGGTCACGCTCGAAGTGTGCGTCGAGACCGTCGCCGGGATTGGTGCCGCCGTGGCGGGCGGCGCCGATCGTATCGAGCTGTGCGCGGCGCTTTCGGTCGGGGGGCTTACGCCGCCTGCGTCGCTGATCCGCGCCGCGGCGGCAGGGCCCTTGCCAGTGCATTTGCTGGCCCGCCCGCGGGCGGGCGGGTTCGTCTATGATGCGGCGGAGCAGGCGTTGATCGCCGGGGATATTCGCGATGCGGCCGAGGCGGGGTTGGCAGGCGTGGTCATCGGCGCTTCCGCCGCCGACCGCCGTCTCGATACGGGCGTGTTGGCGCAGTGGGTTGCGTTGGCGCGCGCACTCGGTGCAGCGCGTGGGGCGGCGCTGTCGCTGACGCTGCACCGAGCCTTCGATTTGGTGCCCGATCCTGCGGTGGCGCTGGAGGAGGCGGCGGCGCTGGGTTTCGATCGCATCCTCACCTCCGGGTGCGCACCGCGCGCGATCGATGGCGTAGCGACGCTCGCCGCGCTCCATGCGCAAGCCGCCGGGCGGATCGTGTTGCTGGCCGGGAGCGGGGTTGCCGCTGCTGTCGTGCCCGCCATCCTTGCGACCGGCATTCGGGAAGTTCATGCCTCGGCGCGGACGCTGCACGACACCAGCGTGGATGCGCCCGAGCGGCGGTTCGGCTTCATCGGCGCGCAGACTGGCGACACCGACGCTGCGCAGGTGGCGGCGCTGGTGGAAAAACTGCGAGCCGGCTCTTGAGTAATACCAATATACAACCTATCCACCGTGATCTAGCAGACGGGTGGGCGATGCACGATACCAATCCTTCGCCGCATTCCGGCGCAACGCTGATGTTTCAGGAAGCGGCCGAGGCCGGTCCTGCGGTCGCGCGGATGCTGGCCGCCAATGCAGCGACCTTTGCCGCGCTTGGTGCGCGGCTGCGCGAGGCGCCGCCAGCGGTGGTGGTGACTTGTGCCCGTGGTTCATCGGATCATGCCGCGACCTACGGCAAGTATCTGATCGAGACCTATCTCGGCGTGCCGGTCGCCTCGGCCGCGCCATCGGTTGCCTCGGTCTATCATTCTGCAGCGGCGGCGGGCCATGCGCTGTGCATCGCGATCTCGCAGAGCGGGCGCAGCCCCGATCTGCTGAGCACGGTGGCGGCGCAGCAGGCTGCGGGCGGGCATGTCGTGGCGCTGGTCAACGATATCGACTCGCCGCTCGCGCAGATGGCGGATACGCTGGTGCCGCTCTCGGCCGGGGCCGAGCGCTCGGTTGCGGCGACCAAATCCTATATCACCGCGCTTGCCGCGCTCGCCGCGCTTGTCGCGGCGTGGCGCGAGGATGCGGCGCTGCGCGACGCGGTGGCGCTGTTGCCGCAGGCGCTGGCGCGCGCCTGGGCGCTCGAGTGGCCGGAGGCGGAGGCGATGTTGCAGCCTGCCACCAATCTGTTCGTGATCGGTCGCGGACTGGGTCTCGGCATCGCGCAGGAAGCGGCGCTCAAGCTGAAGGAAACGTGCGGGCTGCACGCCGAGGCGTTCAGCGCGGCCGAAGTGCGCCATGGTCCGATGGCGATCGTTGGTGCCGGATTCCCGATCCTCGCCTTCGCCACGTCGGACGCGGCGGGCGATGACGTCCGCGCGGTCGCCGCCCAATTCGCTGCGCGCGGTGCGACCGTCGCGCTGTCCGACGCGCGCGTCGAACCCGTCCTGTTCGATCATCCCGCGATCGAGCCAATTCTGATGATTCAGCGCTGCTATCGCATGGTCGATGCGCTCGCGCGGGCACGGGGTTATGATCCCGATAGGCCGGATCACCTTAGCAAGGTAACCTTTACGCTATGACTTCGCATTCGTTCGTCAACGGCCATATCGTCACCCCGCGCGGCGTGCTGAGCGAGGCCATGCTCGACGTCGAAGGCGGAGTCGTCGTCGCGCTCGTCGATCGCGCCGGTCCCCGCGCGATCGATCTCGATGGCGGCTGGCTGATGCCGGGCTTCATCGACACGCAAGTGAATGGCGGCGGCGGTGTATTGTTCAACGATGCGCTGAGCGTCGAAGGAATCGCCGCGATCGGAGAGGCGCATCGCCCGTTCGGCACCACAGCGTTCCTGCCGACGCTGATCAGCGATACCCAGGCGGCGGTCGCGCAGGCGCTGGATGCGACTGATGCGGCGATCGCCGCAGGTGTGCCGGGCGTCATCGGCGCGCATATCGAAGGGCCGGTGATCAATGTCGCGCGCAAGGGGATCCATGATCCGAAGCATTTCGGGGCGCTCGACGATTCGCTGATGGACTTGCTGCTCCGGCCGCGTCGCGGGCGGGTGATGGTGACGCTCGCGCCCGAACTGGCACCGGCCGATCGCATCGCGGCGCTGGCGCGCGCGGGGGTGTTGGTCAGCCTGGGCCACAGCGATGCGACCTATGCCGAGGCGACGGCGGGGTTTGCCGCGGGCGTTACCGGAGTGACGCATCTGTTCAATGCGATGTCGCCGCTGGTGCACCGCGCGCCGGGGGTGGTCGGCGCTGCGCTCGACGATCCGAACGTTTATTGCGGGTTGATCGTCGATGGCTTCCATGTCGACTATGCGGTGCTGCGGATCGCACTCAAGGCGCGTCCGGCTGACCGGATGATGTTGGTTTCGGACGCGATGCCCTGCGTCAACGCGGCGGAAAAGAGCTTCATGCTGCAGGGGCGCGAGATCCGCGTCGAGGGCGGGCGGTGCGTCGGTCTTGACGGCACGCTCGCCGGATCGGATCTCGATATGGCT
>JAIXZV010000235.1 GCA_027489365.1 Sphingomonadales bacterium | reverse complement strand
GGTGAAGGATCGATCGGGCGTGATCGTCGCTGCTGCAATGGACATCACCGGCGACTAGCGCGAGCGCCCAATGCGAGTCACGCACTTCCTAAGCGGCATCCCCGAGCACGAGGCCCAGCACCTGCTCCGGTCGCTCGAACAGGAAATCGGGCTGTGCCTGCATTAACGCATCGCGATTGGCATAGCCCCACAGCACCGCGCCCGCCGGAATGCCGACTTTGCGCGCCGCAGCCACATCGCGCGTCTCGTCGCCGATCGAAAGCACCTCCGCCGCCGCCATCCCGGTCTTGCGCAGCACCCGGCGATAGCGCCGCGCCTTGCCGAACAACGATGCGCCACATTCGAAGCGCTCGAACAGCGCGGCATTGGCCGGCCCCAGGATCGCACGAGCATTGTCTTCGGCATTGGAGGTGACCAGCGCAATGCGAACACCCTGCGCAGTGAGCTGCCGCAGCACCTCGCTGACCCCCTCGAACAAAGCGATCCGGTCGGTCTGCTGCGCCAGCAACGCGTGGACGTAGCGCCCGATCGCGGGCAACTTCCAGCGCGGAATGCCGAGATAGCGGATCACCTCGCTCGACGTCCGCCCGCGCAGCATCTCGACCTCCTCAGGACCGACGCTGCGAAACTTGAAACGCTCGGCCAGCGTATCGACGATCGACACGAACCAGTCGCCGCTATCGGCCAGCGTACCGTCGAAATCGAAGATCACGAGGCGATAGCGCGGCGTCACCGGATAGGCTCAGCGCGGTTCCGGGCCGCGTCCGCGACCCTTTTTGGCCGGTCCGCCTTCCGGGAAAGCGCCCGCGCGGATCGTCAGCAATTCCGCGCGCGTCGCCGCCCCGTCCTTGTCGACATCGAAGCGGTCGAACAGGCTCGAAAACTGCGCCTCCAGCTCGGCCAGCGTGATGCGATTGTCGCCGTCGCGATCGACCCCGAACGGGCTGGGCAACGCATTGCGATCCCCCAGCCATTTCAGCGCCCAATCGGCATAACCGATATAGCCGATCGATCCGGCATGGCCGGTATCGACATCGGCAAAGGTCCGCGCCACGCACGCGGTCAGCTCGTCGCGCGTCGTGCGCCCATCACCATTCGCATCGCACGCCGCAATGAACATCGCGGCCGGCTCAGCCACAATCGTCGCCGCAGGCTGACGCTGCTGCGGTGGCGTGACGGATGGCACGGTCTGCGCCGAAAGCGGGACGGCCAGCGCAAGCATCAGGACGGGCAGCACGCGCATCAACGCTCCTCGGGCAGCAACAGACTCGCATCGCCATAGCTGTAGAATCGGTAGCCGTCTTCAATCGCATGAGCATACGCCGCCTGCATCCGCTCCAACCCCATCAGCGCCGAGACCAGCATGAACAAGGTCGAGCGCGGCAGATGGAAATTGGTGAGCAGACCGTCGATCCCGCGGAAGCGATAGCCCGGCGTGATGAAGATCGCGGTGTCGCCTTCGAATGGGCGGATCACGCCGTCCTCGCCTGCCGCGCTTTCGATCAGGCGCAGGCTGGTGGTGCCGACCGCGACAACGCGCCCGCCACGCGCCCGCACCACGTTCAGGCGATCGGCAGTGGCCGCGTCGATCCGGCCCCATTCGGCGTGCATCTTGTGCTCGGTCGTGTCCTCCGCCTTCACCGGCAGGAAAGTGCCCGCGCCGACATGCAGCGTCAGCGTCGCGTGCTCGATCCCGGCGGCGGCGAGCGATTCCATCAGCGCAGGCGTGAAGTGTAGCGCCGCGGTGGGAGCGGCCACCGCGCCCTTCTCGGCCGCGAACATCGTCTGGTAATCCTCGGCATCCTGCGCATCGGCCGGGCGGCGCGCGGCGATGTAGGGCGGCAGCGGCATCCGCCCGGCGCGTTCGAGCAGCAGTTCGACCGGCTCCTCGCCCGCAAACTCCAGCGCGAAGCTGCCGTCCGCCCCGCGGTCGTGCGCGGTCGCGGAAACACCATTGCCGAAATCGATCGCATCGCCATCGCGCAGCCGCCGCGCGTTGCGGATGAACGCGCGCCAGCGGCGGGGCCCCTCGCGCTTGTGCAGCGTCGCGCCGATCCGCGAATCACCGCGCGTGCCCTCCAGCTGTGCCGGGATCACGCGCGTATCGTTGAACACCAGCAGATCGCCCGCCCGCAGCGCGGCGGGCAGATCCCCGACGCTGCGGTCATGCGTCGCATCACCCTCCAGCACCAGCAAGCGGGCGGCGTCGCGCGGCACCGCCGGGCGCAGCGCGATCCGCTCTGGCGGCAGCGTGAAGTCGAACAGATCGACGTTCATCGGCAGTATCCCGCTGGCGTCGGGTCAGCCGCCCTTCCGCCCCGAAGCGCGCACCACCGGCGGCTTCGGCGCAGGCTTCACCGGCAGCAGCGTCGCGGGCGGCAGCGCGGCGGGCGCTGGCGGCGGCGGTGCATAAGCAGGCGGCGAATCCGCCGCGATATAAGCGTGCAGGATGCGCGACGGATTGAGCGGCGGCTCACCGCGCGCGACCGCGTCGACATACTCCATGCCCGAAATAACGCGGCCGAAGATCGTATATTTGCGGTCGAGCTTCAGCGTCGGGTTGAACACGATGAAGAACTGGCTGTTCGCGCTGTTCTCGGCCTTGGTCACTTCCTCGACCGTGGCACCCTCGGCCGATCCCTCGCGCGCCGCCGATACGGCCCCGCGCACATGCGGCAGGAAATTGAACTCGGCGGGGACGTCGGGCAGCGTCGATCCGCCGGTGCCGTCGCCCTTGGGGTCACCGGTCTGCGCCATGAAGCCTTCGATCACGCGGTGGAACTTCAAACCGTCGTAAAAATGCTGGCGCGTCAGCGTCTTGATCCGCTCAACCATCTTCGGCGCGGCATCGGGGCGCAGCCAGATGACGACGCGGCCACCGGTCGACAGATCGAGGTACAACAGATTTTCCGGGTCGGTCGCCGATGGCACCGGCGGGCGGCCCGCAGTGGTGGTGGTGGCGGCGGTCTGCACCGGCTTCAGTTTCTTAGCGGCAAAGGCAGGCCCCGCCAGCAGCGCGAACAAAGCGATAAAAAGGGTAAAGAAACGCATGAGTCCCCGCAGGTACGGCTGGTGGTGAACGGTCGCTTAGACCAACTGGCGGCTTGCGCCAAACTGAACGTGTCGCGGCCAAAGGCGACCGAATTAGGGCGGTGCCGATCCGGCTCGTTTCAGACGCTGCCCTTGCGCCCGATCTCAGCGACCCGCGCCGCCACTTCGCTCGCGATGGTAGGGGTCACGAACCGGTCGATCGGCCCGCCATAGAAAGCGATTTCCTTGACGAGTCGGCTGGCGATCGGCTGCAGCGAAACGTCCGCCATCAGAAACACCGTCTCGATCCGCGGGTTGATCGCGCGGTTCATGCCGGTCAGTTGATACTCATATTCGAAATCGGTCACGCCGCGCACACCGCGCAGGATCGTGCTCGCACCCTGCGCCTCGGCGAAATCCATCAGCAGCGAATCGAACCCGACGACGCTGACGCCCGCGATGCCCGCCGTCTCGCGTTCCATCATCGCGATCCGCTCGGCACTTGTGAACATCGGCGATTTCGACGCATTGGTCGTGACGCCGATCACCAGCCGATCGACCAGCGTCGCCCCGCGCCGGATGATGTCCATGTGTCCCAGCGTCACCGGATCGAACGTGCCGGGATAGACGCCGACGCGTTCGCCGCCGGATGTGATCAACGATCCCGCTCCAGCGTGAAGCGCGCGATATCGCGCAACAGATCGGCCTCGGCACCGAAATGCTGGAGATGCTCGATCGCCTGGTCGACCAGCATGTGCGCCTGCGCCCGTGCACGATCGAGCCCGAGCAGCGACAGGAACGTCTCCTTGCCCGCCTCGCCATCCTTGCGCAGCGCCTTGCCGACCGCTGCCTCATCACCCTCGGCATCGAGCAGATCGTCGACGATCTGGAAGGCGAGCCCCACGTCGCGGGCATAGCCGCGCAGGCCGGTGCGCCCCTCGGGCGGCACCTTGCCCAGGATCGCCCCCGCCTCGACCGAACAGGCGATCAGCGCGCCGGTCTTCATCGCCTGCAACCGCGTGACGGTCGGCAGATCGAAGCTCGATTTTTCGGCTTCCAGATCGAGTGCCTGGCCACCCGCCATGCCCGACGGCCCCGCCGCGCGTGCCAAATCGAGCACCAGCTCACTGCGTACGAACGGATCGGCGTGGGTCGCCGGATCGGCCAGAATCTCGAACGCCAGCGCGTGCAGGCAATCGCCCGCCAGAATCGCGGTCGCCTCGCCGAACGCCTTGTGCACCGTCGGCTTGCCGCGGCGCATATCGTCATTGTCCATCGCCGGCAGATCGTCGTGGATCAGCGAATAGACGTGGATACACTCGATCGCCGTCGCCGCGCGCCCGGCGCAATCGCGGTCGACCGCGAACAGCCGCGCGGTCGCGAACACCAGCAGCGGACGCAACCGCTTTCCCCCGCCGATCGCGGCATGGCGCATCGCGCGGTACAGATCGGCGCGCGGGTCCTCGGGAACCGTCAGGAACAGGTCGAGCCGGCGGTCGATATCGCTGGCGACGTCGGCCATGGCCGCATCGAGCGACGAGGAAACGTGCGTCACGCGATCAACCTGCGACAAAGGGCTGCGTGCCGATGGCCCGGCCCTCCCCATCGGCGCGGATCGCTTCGATCCGGGCTTGTGCCGCGTTCAGGCGATCGTCGCAGCGACGTCGCAGGCGATCCCCCCGCTCATAGAGCGCGATTGCTTGGTCGAGCGGCGCGTCGCCACTCTCGAGCCTTGACACGATCCCCTCCAATTCTTTCAACGCCGCTTCGAACGTCAGCTCTTCGATCGGTATGTCCATCGCATAGCTATGCGGCAGGCAAGCGTTTGGGGTCAAGGATACGCTGGCCTTACTGTGCGTTTGTTGCGCGACACTTTTCAGGACCCATCCCCATGTTCACCAGCATCGATCCCGCCACCGGCGCGCCGGGGGCCTCTTTCGCCGAACTCACCGCCGCCGAGCTCGAAACCAGGGTTCAGCGCGCGCACGACGCCTTCCGCGCCTGGCGCATCACCGATTACGCGACGCGGACCGAGCTGTTGGAGCGGATCGCCGAACAATTCGACGCCAACGCCCACCGTCTCGCCGAGATCGCCACGCGCGAAATGGGCAAGACGCTGAAATCCGCGCTCGCCGAGGTCGAGAAATGCGCAGCGGGCTTCCGTCATTATGCGCAGGAAGGCCCGGCGATGCTCGCGCCCCGCCCCTTCCTCGGCGGCACCGCGACGTGGCACCCGATGGGGCCGGTGCTCGCGGTGATGCCGTGGAATTTCCCCTATTGGCAGGTCGTCCGCTTCCTCGCGCCGACGATCATGGCGGGCAATGTCGGCCTGTTGAAGCACGCCTCCAACGTCCAGGGCGTAGCCGCCGCGATCGAGGAGATGGTGATCGCGGCCGGTGCGCCGGTAGGTCTATTCCAGAACCTGCCGATCAAATCCGACAAGGTCGCCGCGCTCATCGCCGACGACCGCATCGTCGCGGTGACGCTCACCGGAAGCGAGGGCGCGGGGATGCAAGTCGCCGAGGCGGCAGGCTTCGCTCTGAAGAAGGTCGTGCTCGAACTCGGCGGATCTGACCCGTTCATAGTCATGCCCTCGGCCGATCTGGAACTCGCCGCCAAGACCGCCGTGACCGCGCGAATCCAGAACACCGGCCAATCCTGCATCTGCGCCAAGCGCATGATCGTCCACGCCGACGTGTACGACGCCTTCCTCGAAAAATTCGCGGCGGGCATGAAAGCGGTGGTCGCGGGCGATCCGATGGAGTCGGCCACCGACATGGGCCCGCTATCGAGCGAAGCGCAGCGTCAGACCGTCCTCGATCAGATCGCGCTGATCGAGGCCGAAGGCGGCAAGCTGCTGTTCGGCGGCGAAGCGCTCCCCGGCAAGGGTGCGTTTATGTCGGCGGGCATCCTCGTCGATGTCCCAACCGATCACGCAGTCGCGCAAGAAGAGCTGTTCGGCCCGGTTGCGATGCTGTTCAAGGCCGACGACATCGATGCCGCGATCACCCTCGCCAACGCCGTCCCGTTCGGCCTCGGCTCCTCGGTCTGGACCAACGACGCCAACGAACGCGCCCGCTTCGAACGCGACATCGAAGCCGGCATGATCGCGGTCAACGCGATGCTCGCCAGCCTCCCGCACGCACCGTTCGGCGGCATCAAGCGTTCCGGCCACGGGCGAGAATTGGGGCCGTACGGTCTGCACGAATTCATGAATTTGAAGACGCTTTTGGGGTGAGGTCATGGTTGGGGCCGATGTCCGCTTCTGGTGGAAGGCGGACCGTCGGCCATTGGGAAGAGAGAGGGCGCTGGCGGACGTCGCCCGAAAAGCTGGCTTCGATCGCTGACGCGGATTATCACTATCGTGTGTCGCCGTTCCGCTCGCCGTCGGACGGATAAACCGTTGTGGGAGTCGCCGTCGTTGATCGTTCGCCAAGCCATCATCGCTGATCTGGACACACTGGTACCGTTGTTCGATGCCTACCGCCAATTTTATGAGCAACCGTCCGACCTGATCGGCGCTCGATCGTTCCTTTTCGATCGCTTCGAACATCAGCAATCAATCATCCTGCTAGCGTGTGAAGGAAACAAGG
>JAIXZV010000383.1 GCA_027489365.1 Sphingomonadales bacterium | reverse complement strand
TCGGGCAGCACCACCGGGAAGCGCGCGCCGCGCTCGCGCGACCAGGCGAGCCAGTCGCGGTGCGCCGCGGTCGGCCCGGCATAAGGCGCGGCGATCAGCGCGGGGATCAGGTCGGCGAGATCGGCGGCGACGGCCATGTCGGGCCGCACGGTCGGCTTGGCCAGTTCGAGCGGATCGATATCGACCCAGATCTTGTACGCGGCCCGCGCGAAACTCTGCCAATTATAGCTGACCTGACGGATGTTGAGCCGACTGCCGAGCACCAGCAGCAGATCGGCGCTCTGCGTCACCATGTTGCCGCCGCGATCGCCGACCGTGCCGGGGCGTCCGGCATAGAGCGGATGCGCGTTCCACAACGCATCATGCGCGTTCCAGCCGGTTACCACCGGCACGCCGAGCCGCTCGATCAGCCGCACGAAATCGCCATGCGCGCCGCTCAGCCGCACGCCATTGCCGACGAACACGACCGGCCGCTCGGCCTGCGCGATCCGCTCGAGAATGGCGCGCGCGGTCGCGGCAAGATCGATGTCGTGCCACGGCTCGACGCATTCGGCCGCATTGAAGCCCGACAGTGTAGCGGGGTCGATCTTCGCCGCCTGCACGTCGAGCGGAATATCGAGCCAGACCGGGCCGGGCCGGCCGTGGGTGGCGAGGTACAAGGCCTTTTCGAGATGGTAGCGGATCGACTGCGGATCGGTCACCATCGTCGCATATTTGGTGATCGGCCGGACCAGCTCCTCGATATCGAGCTCCTGATCACCGAATTGGCGCAGAGCGAGGCCGGTCGCGCGCACTGTCGTCTCGGTCTTCACCTGGCCGGAAATGACCAGCATCGGGATCGAATCGACGAACGCGCCGTACACGCCGGTGATCGCGTTGGTGCCGCCCGGCCCCGACGTTACGTTGACCAGCGCCGGACGGTTGGTAAGCCGCGCATAGGCCTCCGCCGCGATCGCCAGCGCCTGTTCGTGGTGGGTGAAGGTCGTCGCCAGCCGCGGGTTGGTGCCGATCGCATGGTTGAGATGCATCGCGCCACCGCCGGTCAGCATGAACACATCGGTGATGCCGTTGTCGGCCAGCCAGTCGGCGAGCCAAATCGAGAGCTTGATCTTGGTCATGCAGTCCATCCATGGGAAGCGGCGGTGCGGCGGATCGCCGTGTCGAGGTCGACCGTGGCGGTGACGCCGAGGTCGCGGCGAATTCGCGCGGTCGAGGGAACGTAGCGGCCGGGGTTCCAGCCGGGATCGGGCCGACCGAGGATCTCGACGCCGGGGCCACCGAGCACGGCTGCGGTACGGTGCGCGAGATCGGCGATCGACACTGCTTCCTCCGAGCCGACATTGTAGCTCGCGACCGACGCGCCCGCGATGGTGAGCGTCCACATCCACACCGCGAGATCGGCAGCGTAGAGATACGATCGCACCGCCTGGCCCGAACCCTCGACGCGCACGATACGCCCGGCCATCGCGTCGCGGATGAAATTGCCGGCCGCGAAATGCGTGTCGAGCGACAGCAACGGGCCGAGCAACGCGAAAATGCGGGCACCGACGGTATCGAGCCCGAACTGGCTGCCGTAGATCGCGCAGAGCGTCTCCGCCGCGCGCTTGCCTTCGGCGTAGGAGGAGCGTGGATCGAGCGGATCGGGGCCGCCCATCCAGTCCTCGCCAACGTACGCGACGTCCCACGGCTGCACGCCGTAGACCGCGCCCGAGCTCATGAAGACGAAGCGCGCACCGCGATCGACCGCCAAGTCGAGCGCGGCGCGGGTGCCGCCGAGGATCGTGTCGAACATCCGGCGCGGATCGCTGTCGCGCAGTGCGGCGCTGGCGTCGGTCGCGCCGTGGATGACGTGTGTGAAGTCCCCGGGCGGCGGGACGAAGCGCGTGATATCGCCAGCCCTCAACGCGAAGCGCCGCGCCAGATCGGGCGCGCGGAGCGCGAACAAGGCGGGATCGCGGGTCAGGAGTGCTACGTCCACCGACACCGGCGCGCGTGCCAGCGCCGCGAGCATCCACCGGCCGATGAAGCCGGTGCCGCCGGTCATGAAGATCCGCGCGCCTTCCAAGCGCGGCCATAGCGGCGCCAGCGCGGACTCCATCGCGACAAGATCGTCCTGCGGGATCATGCGACCGCGAGCCCCAGCGACGGCCGCGTCTCCCGGTGCGCGCGCACCACCTGCATCAGCCCGTCGAGCGCGAGCGCCCAAACGATCGCGACGATCAGGCCCGGCCGGATGAAATGGCCGAGCGCGAGGCCGAGCTTGGGCAGCACCGTGGTGCCGCCCAGCCAGCTCGTCCCCGGCACCTCCACGATCGTCGACAGCGGCCATTCGAACACGAGGCTGAGCGCATAGGCACAGACGATCGCAATGGTCGGGCCGATCCCTCGCCCGCGTTCGAGGAACACCAGGAACAGCAGGAAGGTCTGGGTATAGCCACCGGGCGACTGGGTGACGAAATAGCTGCCGAGCAGGATCGCCGCGAGCCGGCTGCGGTCGAGCGCGCCGGGTTGCAGCCATGCCGCCGCGAGACACAGCGCCGCCACCGCCTGGGTCGCGCGGATCACGATCGGCACTGCGATCTCGATCCCCTCGATCAGCCGTGACGGCACGAAATTGAGTACCGGCATCTGCGAGTCGCGGACCAACAGCAGCGGCGCATAGCTGGTCGAATAGGCGATCTCGGCCCACACCTGTCCGCTCTGGAATTTTACCCAATTGGCGGTGTTGGCGACAATCTCGCTCGGCGTCCCCGCCCCGACCAGCGCCAGCGTCACCAAATACAGCGCGATCGTTGCCAGGCCGGCATATTCGAGCGGCCGCCACTCACGCCGGATGGCATGGGCGAAGGCGGCGAGCACGAGGTAGGGTTTGAAGTTGATCGCCACTGCATTCGCAACCGCGCGCGCAAGCGGCGAGCGCGTGATCGGGCCGTAAGCGACGATGAACGGAGCGAAAGCGGCGAGAATGAGGTTCCCGCGCTCCAGCGTATAGAGCAGCGGCAGCCCGACGGCGAAGGCGACGGTCCGCGGAATCGCGGTGCGTCGGTCGTTGCGACGGAAGGCGATCCACAACAGGATCACATCGATCAGGTAGAGCGCAGCGATCGTCGAACGCCCGACCCAGTCGCAATCCCGCGCGTAAAATGGCGAATCGCGGTAGCAGCCCGACAAGCTCGCAGCGTCGAGAAACACGAACGACAGCGGCGGATAGATGCTGCGCCAAACGTCATAGGCGCCCGGCCGGTTCGCCCAATAGGCGGTGTTGAACCAGTCCATGAAGGTGTCGTTGGTATCGAACACGAACGGCGCGGGCAGATAGTGGTTAGCGTGGAAGACCATCGCCATCCGCACGACGCTCGCCAGCACCGCGAGCATCAGCGCATATTCGACGATCGGCCAACGGGCACGCTCGGTCACAGCCAATCCGTGCGCGGAGGGAAGTTGAGACGCGCTTCCTCGATCACCAGCGGCGTGCCGCGCGACCGCTCCGCGAGCAGCCGCACCTGATCCCCGATCAGACCGAGGAACAACAGCACGACCGCGAACATCGCCAGCGCCAGCCCCAGCGCCGCGAGCTCCAGTGCCGGCCCGCCGAACGGCATCGCCGCCACCGCCGCGACAAACGCAAACACCGCAAGCACGGCGCTCGCCACCGCGAGCAGCAAAGGCGCACGCAACAGCGTCTTCGCGGAACCCGCCAACCCCGACAACGCGAAGGAGAGCAAGGCGGCCGGCCCGTTCTTGGTCTCTCCGGCGGCACGGGGCGGGCG
>JAIXZV010000026.1 GCA_027489365.1 Sphingomonadales bacterium | reverse complement strand
CTGGAGCGTGCCCACGGTCATGCCGAGCATCGCCGCCACCGCGGGAGTGTCGAGCCACTGCGTGCGGATGATCGCGCCCAGGATCGGATCGGGCTTGGGGGCATCGATCTCCGACTGCATCGCCCAGAAGGCAGCGAACGGATCCTCCTCGTCAGACTCCTGCCCGAGGGTGACCGACAGGCTCTGATCGAGCTGACGAGCGACCTCATCCGAGATGCGATCGGCCGCTGCTTTGAGGGGATGGTCGGCAAGATGGGTGTAGCGCTCGGTCGTCTTGGTGCTTTTGTGACCAAGGAGCGCACCGATAATCAGCATGCTGTCGTTATTCGAGGCGCCGACCGATGCGAAGCTGTGGCGCAGGTCGTGGATGCGCACATCCTCGATTCCCGCCGTCCTGCGGATTCGCTGCCAGCTGGACTGCAAATCGGTCAGCCGCGTGCCATCCTTGCGGCCCGGCAGCAGGTAGGGATTTCCTTCAACCACTGGAACGCCGATGATGACCTTCATCGCGGGCGCGCCGAGATGGACGACTTTTGCTCCCGTCTTGCTGTCCGGGAGGCGAAGGCAGCGATGATGCGGATCGATATAGGCCCGCTTCAGCGTCAGGATTTCATTCCGGCGGCAGCCTGTCAGGACCAGGAGTCGAATTGCCGCGATCGCGAAAACGCTCTCGACCTTCAGCGCTTCCGCGGCCGCAAGGACCTCTCCCAGGCGCGCTAATTCAGCTGGCGAAAGGAAGCGCTCCATCTTCTTCCCGGGAAAGCGCTTCACGCCGATCGCCGGATTGTCGAGTCGGACGCCCCGAGTCACGCCGAACCCCAAGGCGGCGCTCAGCGTCGTGACCGCTTTGTTCGCGGCCCCCTTACCACCGCGAGTCCGCGAGAGCCCCCGGTGCTTCGTCTTCTTCGTGTTTCGGGTCTTCCCTTCGGCGACATCGCGGAGGAATTGCTCGACGTCCGCCCGGCTGAACTTGGAGGCTCTTCGACGGCCGATCCGGGGCTTGATGTGGTTCTCGATATCCTTGCGCGCAGACGAAACGGAGCTCGGCTTGGCGGTCAACAAGCCTTCGTCGAGGTACGCATCGCAAAGTTCTGCAATCCTGAGATCTTTACGCTCGTTTAATTTTATCTGTTGCGGATCAATTCCTTCGGCAACTTTACCTAAAAGTATTTGCGCTTCCGCCCGAGCCCGTTCAGGGTTCCAAGGTGCGCCGTGAATGCCGATCTTGTAGCGTCGCTGGACGCCATCGATCCAGTAGCGAAGGACGTAGCTGATTTGACCCGCGGGCGAGACTCTGAGAGCAAATCCAATAACTTCCGAGTCCCGGATGCTCTGCTCCTTGCCGGTGGCGACGATTCCATCGACAAGTCGCTTCGTTATTTTGACCCGAGGGTCCGCCATCATATCTACTCCATCGCGACCTCAGCCTTCCTGCACTATCCGGAACTTGGACACGCATTGGACACGTGCGGAGGGAAATCATGGAGTAAAATATCGTATGTTGGACAAAGGTCGTCAAGCATAAATGCTTGAAATCGTAGCATTGGATAGAATAGCGCAAGTTGATGGGCCGCTTGGTAAGGCTGAGGTCGTGAGTTCAATCCTCACCGGCAGCACCATTTTCTCTAAAAAAACAAACAGTTATGACTGATTTTTGCCTTCGGGCAGTGCTGACGGGCATGAAACAAGGTCTGACTGTCAGCGGTTTGTCAGCGACTGTTGCGGGTTGGAAAACCTTTCGTCTCCAAGGTGGCATCGACGCTTTGAATCGCTTCGGCCACTTCGATTTTTGAAATAAATCAACATTTTGCACGTAGAGCAGTGAGCAGGCTTCGCTCTGTTTCGGCTGAGGCGGCAATCGCGTGTCCACCGATTTGCAGTATACGCGTCGCACGAAGGTGCTCTTTTTTGCATGGCCGTCGTTCGAAAGCGAGGCCAACTGCACAGCGGAGCAAACCCGATTCGACCTCGGCGACGTTCGCCGCGACGAACTCGTCGAGATACTGGGTGGGCGATTGGCGACGAAGGCCACGATCTGGCGAGGCAGATGCGGAACGCACCCGCGTCGAAGCTTGAGGAAAGGTCGACAAGGGCCAATCTGATAGAATTCATGCGCTGTCGAATCGCAGCAACCCGCCGCTCGCATCGAACCCGAGATCGTCACCTCATTTATCTCGAGCCGACGCCGATCGTTTCTCTTTCTGCTCGTCGCCACGACGCTCTTCAATAGCTGTGTAAGCGAGGTCTGAAGGCCGCCTTGCGGGCGGGGCCATCGATGGGCTGATAGCCGCTCTTTGAGCGGGGCGGTGATGTCGGACGAGATCGGGTCAGCGGACGAAGGAGCGAGCAGTCATACGAGCGGTCGTATGACTACTCGGATGGAGATTGTCGGCCGGGTGTCAGGCCGTCGGCGCTGGACCGTCGAGCAGAAGCTGGCGATCCTGCGCGATGCCTTTGGGCCGGAGGGCTCAGTCCGCGCGGCCATCGAGCGCCATGAGGTCGGCAGTGGCGCGATCTATACCTGGCGCCGCCAGGCGATGTCGGGGGCGTTGACCGGGATCACCAAGCCAGCGGTGCCGAGCTTTGCCGAGGTACAGATCAGCGAGCCTGCGGTGATGTTGCCGGCGCCATCGTCGGCCGCACCGGGCAGCGGGCAGATCGGGATCGAGCTCCCGTCGGGCGTGCGGCTGACAGTTGACGCGTCCGTCGATGCCGAGGCGCTATCGCGGGTAATCGGTGTCCTGACACGATGATCCCGCTACCCCCGCTGACTCGGATATTCCTGGCGTGCGGCGCGACCGATATGCGCAAGGGGTTCGATGGCCTGGCGGTGCTGGTGCAGCAGGCGCTGGAGCAGAGTCCGCATTCCGGCGCGCTGTTCGCGTTCCGCGGCAAGCGCGGCGATCTGGTCAAGCTGCTCTGGTATGATGGCCAGGGATTGTGCCTGTTCTCCAAGCGCATGGATCGAGGCCGGTTCATCTGGCCATCGACCTCGACCGGTACGGTCGCGATG
>JAIXZV010000010.1 GCA_027489365.1 Sphingomonadales bacterium | reverse complement strand
GGGCAGGCGCGGCTGGTCGGGGCGGATGCGACGCACGCGTGGGTGTTGCTGTGGTGCGGGGCCGAGCTCGGCTGGGTCGGGGTCGATCCGACCAACGGCATCTGGATGGCGGGCGACCATATCGTCATGGCGATCGGCCGCGATTACGGCGAAATCGCACCGATCGACGGGGTGGTGCTTGGGTCTAGCGCGCAGAAGATGGATGTGAGTGTGGATGTTGCGCCGGTGCTGGAGATGGTGGGGTAGGGCGGGTGTTCGACGGTGGTGGTTAGCCCCCGTCGATTAGCGACCTGTATCGTTTGTCCTTGGCTTCAAATGCGCGTCCTTCAGACTTCGCGTTAGCGACAATAAATTGCTCTTTGGCCTTTTGCAGGTCCCCACGCTCGAACGCCACCTTACCTACAAGAAACTCCACTTCTCCCATATCTTGGCGCTTCGCAGCGAACATCGGAGCTCGATCCGCCCAATTCTGCGCTTCCTCGAGATCGCCTGCCTTCAGCGCTAGAGCTACCCCATACTCAACGATCAAATAGGCGTTGAGCGTTTCCGGTTTTGGATCTGGGACTCTTGACCAAAGGGATGTCAGCTCGACCAGACCGGCGCGAAAGTCACCAGCGCTATATTTCGCGCCAATTGGACGCAGCTCCGCCATCACATCCACCATAGTTTAGCCCCGCATCGATTGCGGCAAATGGCTAAACAGATTCCGCCGATGTCCGCAATTGGGCACAGTTACTCCTCTGTCCTACGTCGTCAGCCTCATGCTATCGTAACGCCCGGCCGACTTGTCGTTCAGTATCAAACCCTGGGGCCACCCGGCCCCGCAACACCGCCGATGGTGCGACTCAAGTGTGACTTTACGCGTATCGCTAATATAACACACCTATCGCACACCCCCGCGTTGCACTCTCAGCCCCGATCCCCCAAATAGGCGGCACAGGACATTGGGGTACAACGTGGCCGATCCGTATACGACATTGGGCGTCGCCCGCACCGCAACCGAAGCGGAGATCAAGAAGGCGTATCGCAAGCTCGCGAAAGAGCTGCATCCCGACAAGAATAAGGGCAATCCCAAGGCGAGCGACCGCTTCAGCGCGGTGACCAACGCCTATGATCTGCTCAACGACAAGGACAAGCGCGCGCGCTTCGACCGGGGTGAGATCGACGGCGATGGCAATCCGGCGTCGCCCTTCGGCTTCGGCGGCGGTGGCGGTAATCCCGGTGGCTTCCGCCCCGGCCCCGGCGGCGGCGGGTTTCACTCGGATGGCCCCGATCTCAGCGACATCTTCGAGAATATGTTTTCGAGCACCGGGCGCGGCAGCTTTACCGGCGGCTTCGGGCGGTCGCGGGAGAAGGGCGGCAACATCCTCTACAAGCTCGACGTTTCGTTCGTCGACGCGGTGACCTCGACGCCGCAGCGGATCACGCTCGGCGACGGCAAGACGATCGACCTAAAGCTCCCCGCTGGCCTCGAAAGCGGCGCGCAGATGCGGCTCACTGGTAAGGGCCAGCCGGGGCCGGGCGGCAATGGCGACGGCATCGTCACGCTCACCGTCCTGCCGCACCGCTTCTTTGAACGCGCCGGCGACGATGTCCGGCTCGATCTGCCGATCAGCTTGTCCGAAGCCGTGCTGGGCGCGAGCGTCCGCGTGCCGACCCCCGAAGGCACGGTGATGCTGACCGTCCCCAAGGGCTCGACCTCGGGCAAGGTGCTGCGGCTGCGCGGGCGCGGCTTCCATCGCAAGGACGGCACCCGCGGCGACCAGCTCGTCACGCTGATGGTCGATCTGCCGGTCGATGACGACGCGCTGATCGAGTTTGCGACGGCATGGAAAGACAAGGACTTGCGGAACCCGCGCGGCGGGCTGGGCGTCTGACGCCCGCTAGGAGCCCGCGTCGATGACTCATATTTCCCCCGTCTCGCCCGAGGAGCGCGCGGCGCATGGCGAGGCAGGGGTCAGGCCCGACGACGTGCCGCCCGCAGCGCGGCTGCCGACGCGGGCGTGGCAGGTGCTGCGCCGCGTGATCATCGGGGTATTCTCGGACGGGTTCATCCACGCCGGGAATCTCGCCTATCTCGCGCTGCTGACGGTGTTCCCCTTCTTCATCCTCGCAGCCGCGATCGCGTCCTTGCTCGGGCAAAGCGCCGAGACGCAGCGCGCGGTCGCCTCCTTCCTCCACGTCCTGCCGCCCGATGTCGGCAAGCTGCTCGAAAAGCCGATCCGAGACGTGCTGGCGGCGCGCACCGGATCGTTGCTGTGGATCGGCGGGATCGTCGCTTTGTGGTCGGTCGGCAGCTTCGTCGAGACGATCCGCGACATTTTCCGCCGTGCCTACGGCGTCAAATCGAGCAAGCCGTTCTGGCATTATCGGCTGAGTTCGATGCTCGTCATCATCGTGTCGGTGGTGGTCGCGTTGTTGTCGTTTCTGATCCAGGGCGTGCTGACGGCGGCGGAGCGCTTCATCTATGCGCTGCTCCCGTTCGCGCAGGATATTGCCGGGTGGATCGGCCTGTCGCGCATCGTGCCCGGCCTCGTCATGTTCATCGCTTTGTATATGCTGTTCTTTTCGGTCACTCCGTCGAAATACCGTTTGAGCAAATGCCCGAAATGGCCCGGCGCTTTGTTCACCGCCGCCTGGTGGGTGTCGATCACGGCGCTCCTGCCGATCATCCTGTCCTCGCTGTCCGATTACAGCCTGACCTATGGCAGCCTCGCGGGGGTGATCGTGGCGCTGTTGTTCTTCTTTCTGGTGGGGTTGGGCATCGTCTTTGGTGCGCATTTGAACGCGGCACTGGCGGAACCCCCCGAACCGGGAGTAGAGACGCGCCAGAGTATGCAGGAGGCTGAGACGGCGTGACGGAATTGATGGCAGGCAAACGCGGGCTGATCATGGGCCTCGCAAACGATCGCTCGCTCGCCTGGGGCATTGCCAAGAAGCTGAGCGAAGCGGGGGCGGAACTCGCGTTCAGCTATCAGGGCGAGGCGATGGAGAAGCGCGTGCGCCCGCTCGCCGAGCAATTGGGCGTCGCCCGGCTGTTCGATTGCGACGTGTCGGACATGACCGCGCTCGACGCGACCTTCGCCGCGCTCGCGGCGGAATGGCCGACGATCGATTTCGTCGTCCACGCGATCGGTTTTTCCGACAAGACCCAGCTGCGCGGCAAGTTCTACGACACCACGCTCGACAATTTCCTGATGACGATGAACATCTCGGTCTATTCCTTCGTCGCGGTCGCGCAGCGGGCGTCGAAGATGATGCCGAACGGCGGCGCGTTGCTGACGCTCAGCTATTACGGCGCCGAAAAGGTCATCCCGCATTACAACGTGATGGGCGTGGCCAAGGCTGCGCTCGAGACCAGCGTGCAATATCTCGCGGTCGATTTGGGGCGCGACAACATCCGCGTCAACGCGATCTCCGCCGGGCCGATCAAGACGCTCGCGGCCTCCGGGATTGGCGATTTCCGCCTGATCCTGAAGTGGAACGAGCTGAATTCACCCTTGAAGCGCAACGTGACTATCGAGGATGTCGGCGGGGCAGGGCTGTATCTGCTCAGCGACCTGTCGAGCGGCGTGACGGGCGAAACGCACCACGTCGACGCGGGCTATCACGTGATCGGCATGAAGGCCGAGGACGCACCGGATATCGCGCTCGCCTGATGAGCTTCAACACCTTCGGCCATCTCTTCCGCTTCACAACCTGGGGCGAATCGCACGGTCCGGCGATCGGCGCGGTGGTGGACGG
>JAIXZV010000167.1 GCA_027489365.1 Sphingomonadales bacterium | reverse complement strand
GTGCATCACCGCTTGGCCGTGCTGCCCGGACCGCCGTGCCTCAACCATGTCGCCTATGACATGCTGACGGTGGATGACATGATGCGCGGCATCAACCGGCTGAAGCAAAGCGGCACCGACATTCGCTGGGGGCCGGGGCGGCACACCGCCGGCAACAACACCTTCAGCTATTTCACGACGCCGGGCGGTTTTGCGGTCGAATATACGTCCGAAGTCGAGGAGGTCGATTTCGAGGCGCATGAGGCGAAGATTCATGATCCGGGTCCGAAGGTCATGGATCAATGGGGGATCGGCGTCGGCGGGCCGCAGAGCATGCCGCATCCCCATGCCGATGCCGGTCTGTTCGTCCCGGTCGAGGCTTGAACGATGGCTTTGTTCGAATATTTTCCGAACTATATCTGGAACCTGAGCGTCGCGATCGCGCTCGAAAGCGGCGGGCGGATCGGCGAGATCGTCGACATGTGCCAGCCGCTGCGCGAGGCGATGGAGCGCGGCGAGGACGTCGGCACGCCCGCCTTCATGCGCGAATGGGCAAAGATGGGCGACAAATTGGTCGAGCTCGCGCGCGACGATGAAGCCAAGGGCCGGCTGTTTTCCGCTGGCGAGAAATTGAAGCGCGCCGCGCTCTATTTCGGCGTCGCAGAGCGGATGCAGGCGCACGGATCGGCCGGGCGGCAGGAGACCTATGCCAAGGCGCTCGACACCTTCACCCGCGGCACGACGATGGCCCACGACAATGTCGAGCGGGTGGTCATTCCCTATGAGGGCGCAGAACTCACCGCGTTGCTGACCCGCGCCGAGGGCGTGGACGGCCCTGCCCCGCTGGTCGTCTATTGCAACGGACTCGATAGCACCAAGGAACTGCTCTATTTCTCGTGGCTGCCCGATGCGCTGGCCAAGCGCGGCATCTCCACATTGAGCGTCGATCAGCCCGGCACCGGCGAAGCGATCCGGCTGCACGATCTGCCCGTTACGCACGAATCCGAACGCTGGGCGTCGAAGTGGCTCGACTGGGCCGAAACGCAGCCGTTCGTGGATCCAGCGCGGCTGGGCATGACGGGCATCTCGCTCGGCGGCTATTTCGCTCCGCGCGCCGTCGCGTTCGAGCCGCGCTTTGCGGCAGGCGCGGTATGGGGTGCAAACCACAATTGGGCCGAGGTCCAGCACAAGCGCCTGCGCCGCGAGGGCGAGAACCCCGTGCCGCATTATTGGGGACATGTGCACTGGGTCTTCGGTGCCGCGGACATGGATGACTTCATGGAGAAGTCGAAGGGCATGACGCTCGACGGCGTGATGCAGCGCATCACCGTGCCATTCCTCGTCACGCATGGCGAAAAGGACCGTCAGATCGCGCTCGATTATGCGCATCAGGCGTATGACCAATTGACCAACAGCGCCGAGCGCGAGCTGAAGATCTTCACCCCGCGCGAGGGTGGTGTGGAGCATGTCGGCGCGGACAATATGACCTATGGCCGCGATTACATCGCCGACTGGTTCGCGGAAAAGCTCGGCGGGCGTACCGGGTGAATAGGCAGGTCCTGCTGCGCGAAACGCTGGTGAGCATCGCCATCAACGTGGCGATCACGATCGGCTTCTTCTTCGCCGTCTTCGGGCTGCGCGCACCGATCGCCGGGACGAGTTTCGGCATCGACTTCCTGCCGCAGGCGTTTTTTGTGGCGTTGATGGGGACGGTCATTCCGGGCCTGTTGATCCGCCGGGGTAGCGGCACCGCCATTGCCCCGGTAGTGCTGCGCTCGATCGCGCTGGCGCTTGCGTCGGTGATCATCGCGGGCGGCGGGGCGTGGCTGCTCTTTTCGCAGATCGCCACCGTACCCGCAGGCCCGGCGCTCGGGATCAAGATCGCCTTCGCCGCCATCCTATCCGCGATCGTGACGCCTTATGCCGTGCACCGCGCCATGACCGCCCCAGTCCGGAACCGTCCATGACCCGCCGCCCCATGACTCGCCGTTTCGTCGATCTCTCGATCACCCTGGATAATGATACGATCGCCGACCCGCCCTTCATGCGGCCGAAGATCACGTATCAGACGCATCTTGAGACCGTCGCCGAGATGCAGCCCTTCTTCCCCGGCGTGACCGCCGAGCAATTGCCCGGCGGCCAAGGCTTCGGCGCGGCGGAGACGGTGACGCTGACCACGCACAATGGCACGCACCTCGACGCACCGTGGCATTACCACCCGACGATGGATGGCGGGGAGCGCGCGATCACGATCGACGAGGTGCCGCTCGATTGGTGCTTCCGCCCCGGCGTGAAGCTCGATTTTCGGGGGTTCGAGGACGGCTATGTCGTGACCGGGGCGGATGTGGAAGCCGAACTCGCGCGGATCGGGCATGACCTTCAACCGCTCGACATCGTACTCGTCAACACCCGCGCCGGTGCGGCGCTGGGTGGGCCCGACTTCCTCAACGCCGGGTGCGGCATGGGGTATGAGGCAACGATGTACCTCACCTCGCGCGGGGTGCGGGTGACCGGCACCGATGCGTGGAGCTGGGACGCGCCGTTCAGCCACACCGCC
>JAIXZV010000350.1 GCA_027489365.1 Sphingomonadales bacterium | reverse complement strand
CGCCTTTACCATAGACGAACACCACAGCAGCAAGCCCGGATGGGGCCTTTCGGTTCGGGGGAAAGCCGATTTTGTCGCGCTCCTCAACGCACTGGTATTCATCGCACGCTGTGACAAAAAATTTCACCCCTTGGAGCGGGAGGTGCTGGAGCAGATTGTATGCTCGTTCTGGCTTCGTATGGAACATCCGGGCGAGCCTGACTGCCAGTCGATTATGGCGCACGTCGATCGATTGGCACCGGATGCAGAGACATTCTGGATCGCCATGCACCGGTGCGCCAACTCGCCCCAATTACTTGCGCTATTAAAAAATGCGGCAAAACGCGTGATCGAAGCAGACGGACATATTGCGGCCGAGGAATTTTACTGGGGGTCGCAAATCGATGAATTTGCCCGGGAACTGTCGAAAACCTAAACCCCGCGACAATCGCGTAACAAACTGCTACGCTGCATCCATCGCGCGAGTCTGCCCTCAAGCATCGTGCGGCTGAGAGACCTTCTGCGCTCCCGCTTGCCTGGCATCGGATACGCGCTTTTGTCCCCTCCCCCACTCCTTTTCGGTCAGCCTGCCCGCTGCGGATCATCCGCGCGCCGCTGACACACTGCATCGGATGCGCCGGCCGGGGCCGGACGTCGCATCCGTCTTCGATCTCGGCCCCATCCGGTCATGCACCGGGACCAAAGGAATCAGTTATGGCTATCGGCACCGTTAAATTCTTCAACGCCGACAAGGGTTATGGTTTCATCGCGCCCGAGGGTGGCGGCGGCGATGCGTTCGTCCACATCAGCGCGGTCGAAGCGGCCGGCATGGCGACGCTCGATCGTGACCAGCGCGTTTCGTACGAGCTGGAAGAGGACCGTCGCGGCAAGATGTCGGCGGTCAAGCTCGCGCAGGCGTAATTTCGCTATCCAAACGGGGTGCCGCGCCTCTGCTTCGGCGGGGCAGTGGCACCCTCTCCTCTTATGTCGCGGAGACCTCCGACGAACACCACCGCCATCTTCTATCGCGACCGCGCCCGCCAGGCCGAGTCCGACGCTTCCACCGCAACGCTCGACAATGTTCGCAGCCGTTTCCTGCGCGCCGCCAAGGCGTGGGACGAAATGGCGACGCGCGCCGAGAAAACCGCCGAGCGGCGATCGGTGAATGAGGAAGCCAAGCATCTTGCTGAGATGGACGCGAGCGAGGATTAGGTGGCCATGTGCTCCTGCGCAGGCAGGAGCCCAGGATTTCGGGCGGTGCGTTTGTAACCCTGGGCTCCTGCCTGCGCAGGAGCACCGTTGCGGAACGACGCGCTTGATCCGGCGCGCTGCCCTCCGCTACGCCAACGGCCATGAACACCCCCCTCCCCGCCTCCGATGAAGATGCCGCCGCCGAACTGGCGCGGCTGGCGGCGGAGATTGCGCACCATAATCGCGCCTATCACACCGAGGATGCGCCCGAGATTTCGGACGCCGAGTATGACGCGCTGGCCCGGCGCAATGCGGCGATCGAGGCGGCGTTTCCGCATCTGGTACGCACCGACTCGCCTTCGCTGGTGGTCGGTGCCGCGCCCGACGCGCATCTCGCCAAGGTTGCCCACGCCCGGCCGATGATGAGCCTGGAGAATGCCTTCTCCCCCGACGAGGCGACCGAGTTCGTCGCGCGCGTGCGGCGGTTCCTCAATTTGCCCGAGGATGCGCCGGTCGCGCTGACCGCAGAGCCCAAGATCGACGGCCTGCCCTGTTCGCTGCGCTATGAAGGCGGGCGGCTGGTGCAGGCACTCACGCGGGGTGACGGTCAAGTGGGCGAGGACGTGACGGCCAATGTCGCGACGATCGGCGATATTCCCGCGCAACTCAGCGGAAGCGTTCCCGACATCTTCGAGATCCGTGGCGAGGTCTATATGGCCAAGGCCGATTTCGCCGCGCTCAACGCCCGGTTGCTCGCCGAGGCGGAAGACACGGGCAAAGAGGCGCGGCAATTCGCCAACCCGCGCAATGCCGCCGCCGGATCGCTGCGCCAGAAGGATGCGGCGGTGACCGCGAGCCGGCCGCTCCGCTTCCTCGCGCATGGCTGGGGCGAGACATCGGCGCTGCCGGCGGACACGCAGTTCGGCGTGATGCGGGCGATCGCCGATTGGGGCTTGCCGGTCAGCGACCTGCTGATCCGCTGCGACGGGATGGAGCAAGCGCTCGGGCACTATGCCGCGATCGAGCATCAGCGCGCCGACTTACCGTTCGACATCGACGGCGTGGTCTACAAGATCGACCGGCTGGACTGGCAGGGTCGGCTGGGTGCGGTCGCCAAGGCACCGCGCTGGGCGCTCGCACACAAATTCCCGGCCGAACGCGCCGAGACGACGCTGGAGCGGATCGACATTCAGGTCGGGCGCACCGGCAAGCTCACCCCCGTCGCGCGGCTCACCCCGGTCACGGTCGGCGGCGTCGTCGTCACCAATGCCACGCTGCACAATGCCGACGAGATCGCGCGGCTCAGCGTGTGGCCGGGCGACCGCGTGGTGCTGCAACGCGCGGGCGACGTGATCCCGCAAATCGTCGAGAACCGCACGCCCGATGCTGCTCGCGGGGCCTGGCCCTTCCCGACCGTCTGCCCCGAATGCCAGTCGGACGCAGTGCGCGAAGAAGGCGAAGTCGATATCCGCTGCACTGGCGGGCTGATCTGCCCGGCGCAACGGATCGAGCGGCTGCGGCATTTTGTCAGCCGTGCCGCACTCGATATCGAGGGCTTGGGCCTGAAGCAGATCGAGGATTTCTTCCATGACGGGCTGATCCACAGCCCCGCCGACATCTTCCGCCTCACCGAAGCGCAATTGCTCGCGCGCAAAAAGGACGGGCGCGTCTGGGCGGCGAATTTGCTCGCGGCGATCGAAGCGAAGCGCGCGCCCGACCCGGCGCGCTTCCTGTTCGGACTGGGTATCCGGCATATCGGTGCGGTGACGGCGCGCGATCTGGTCAAGGCGTTCGGCACGGTCGAGCGGATCGCCGAGATCGCCACCGCCGCGCACGACACGCCCGAAGCACGTGCCGAACTTGAGTCAGTCGACGGCGTCGGCCCGGTCGTCGCGGAGGCGCTGATCGACTTCTTCGCCGAGGCGCATAACCGCGACGCCTGGGCCGATCTGCTCGGCCAGGTGTCCCCGCCGCCCTATGTCTCGACCGTCCGCGAGTCGCCGGTCAGCGGCAAGACGGTGGTGTTCACCGGCAGCCTGGAGACGATGAGCCGCGACGAAGCGAAGGCGCAGGCGGAGACGCTCGGCGCGCGCGTCTCGGGGTCGGTTTCGGCCAAGACCGATCTTGTCGTGGCGGGTCCGGGGGCCGGTTCGAAGCTGAAAAAAGCCGCAGAATTGGGCGTTTCGGTGATCGACGAGGCAGGCTGGGCGGAGATCGTCGCGGCTGCGCGATAAAGCGCCAAGCGGCGCTGTGATGCTTTTTTGCAACGCAGCACGGCTCGATTGTGACAATCCCTGGTAGATGACTCGACTGTCATCCAACGGAAATATATTACGTGCAAGGGCAGCGCCGACGGGGTTGTACGGCCAGTAACGCCGACCCCCGGATGCGATTCAGAATCCTAAGGGGAATATCATGAAGATGAAGCTTTTCACGAGCGTGGCTTTTGCCGCGCTGCTGATTCCGGGCGCGGCCTATGCGCAGTCGACCGGTTCGACGGATTTCGACAAGGGCGGCGAAGACATTGTCGTGACTGGCACGAAAACGAAAAAAGACGTCATCATTCCTGATGTCCCCAAGACGCGCATCACGATCGGTTCGGAACTGCTGAGCCGCGCCCGCCCCGGCCAGACCGTAAACGACATCATCAACCTGGTCCCCGGCGTCAGCTTCCAGAATAACGATGCGACCGGCGCTGCCGGCGGCACGTTCACGATCCGCGGCTTTGACAGCACGCGCATCTCGCAGACGCTCGACGGCATTCCGCTGAACGACACCGGCAATTACGCAATCTATTCGAACCAGCAGCAGGACCCTGAGACGCTCGAGTCTGTCAGCGTCAACCTGGGCACGACCGACGTCGATAGCCCGACCGCTTCGGCCGTCGGCGGCACCGTCAACATCCGCACGCGCATCCCCACCGAAAAGTTTGGCGTCATCGCCAGCGGAACCTACGGCCAATATGCCGGCCGCGGCGATCCGCTGACGCGCGACATCTTCCGCGTGTTTGGCATGGTCGATACCGGCGACATCGCGCACACCGGCATCCGCGCTTTCTTCTCGGGTTCGAAGATCGAAGCGTTCAACCCGTTCAACAATTATGGCCGCCTGAAAAAGCAGCAGTATAATGCACGCTTCTACAAATCGCTTGGAAGCAACGGCGACTTCCTGTCGATCGCCGGGCAGTGGAATGAGAACCGCAACAACTTCCTCGGTTCGGTGCCGCTGCGTAACGATTTGACGCAGTCGCTCGTGACGACCTTGAACCCGTCACCCGCGCTGCGCATTGCCGGGCCGAACAGCGCGAACCGCGCTCCGATCACGGCCGCAGAGCGCTACTACACGATCAATGCGCCATGCCAGGTGAACAGCATCGCTCGGCCAGGGATCGCCGACGCCATCGCAGCGGCCCCGACCGCACCGACCGCCGGCGCAAGCTGCGGCACCGAGTTCGATCGCCGCTACAACCCGTCCAACACCGGCAACGTACGTTTCGGTTCGCGCTTCACGATCGTTCCAAAGCTGATCCTGTCGGTCGACGCCAGCTATCAGTTCACCAAGGCCAATGGCGGCGGCACGGTCAGCCTGCTCGAAAGCGCAGCGAACCTGTCGCAAACCACCGCAACCGAAGCTCTGACCGGTGTTATCAATTCCGGTCCGAACACGGGCAACGCCTCGCCGAGTGGGTTCGGCTACTATGTCGGTCGCGATCTTAACGGCGACGGCGACCGCCTCGACACCATTACCGGGATTTCGCCGAGCCAGACGCAGACGCGCCGCTATGTCGGTGTCGTCGGTCTCGCCTATGAGATTTCCGACACGCAGCGCGTTCGTGTCAACTATACGGTCGATTACGGGCGTCATCGCCAGACCGGCGAAGTTGGCCTGGTACAGCAAAACGGCGAACCGTTCGATGTGTTCCCGGTCAACAACCCGCTGAAGGATGCAACCGGCCAGACGCTGCAAAAGCGCGACCGCCTGTCCTATGCGATCCTGAACCAGGTGTCGGGCGAATATCGCGGCAAGTTCCTGGGTGACGCGCTGACCGTCGCGCTTGGCGTCCGTGCACCGTTCTTCCGTCGTGAACTTAACCAGAACTGCTTCACGGTCGCGGCCAACGGCAACGTGGCGTGCGTCACGCCGAGCGGCGCCGCTACCTATGCGGCGGCAAATCCCTACACCTATTTCGGGCCGAGCGTTACGACGGTCGGCGGTGTGGCACGTCCAACCACCGGCTCGTGCGCGAATGTCGCTAACGCCTGCGTCGTGGGGTTCGCCGGCCCGCAGCGTCGCGTTCGTAACTACAACCGGGTGCTGCCAAACGTCGGCGCGACCTTCAACGTGACGTCAGCGATCAGTGCTTATGCAAGCTATGCCAAGGGCTTGTCGGTTCCGGGCACGGAAAACCTGTACAACTCGTTGTATTACCCCGACGGTACGCCGCAATCGCGCCCTGCGCCGGAAACGACCGACAGCTTCGACCTCGGCGTGCGTTACACGACGGGCAAGGTGCAGGCACAGCTGGCCGGCTGGTACACCAAGTTCCAGAATCGCACCGTGTCGGTCTATGACATCGAGAGCGATACCAGCGTGTACCGCAACCTCGGCCCGGTCGATAAGTACGGCATCGACGCGTCGCTGAGCTACCGTCCGAAGCGCAACCTCCTGCTCTATGTTTTCGGGTCGTATCTGCACTCGAAGATCAAGAACAACACCGAGGCTGGCACCATTGCCACCACCAGCGGCGGAACGACCACCTACACGACAACCTTCTTCCAGACCGCCGGCAAGCGTGAAGGCGGCTCGCCCGACTGGATGTTCGGCGGTCGTGCGCAGGGAACGATCGATATTTTCGACTTGGGCATCCAGGCGAAGTACACCGGTGGCCGTTACGTAAACGACGAAAACCGGCCGGTCTTCACCTGCGCAAACACGCTCTACAACCCGACGGTGTCGGGCAGCTCGCAGACGATCTCAACGGTGGGTGGTCTGTGCCCGACGGCTGCAAACGTCCCAGCGGCATCGGTCAATGCAAACGCTCAGGAATATCAGATCTACGGTGCGAAAATCCCGAGCTACGTGCTCGTCGATCTCGACCTGCGCATCAATCTGGGCAAGCTCGTCAACAACGACCGGACCTTCTTCCAGCTCAACGTCAGCAACCTGTTCGACAAGAACTATATCGGTGGCTTGAGCGGTTCGTCGGGCTTCGTCGGCCTGCCCAACCGCTATCAGGTCGGCAATGCCGTTATCGGCACGCCGCGCTCGATCACGGGTACGCTGCAGGTCGGCTTCTAAGTCGCCATAGCCGCCAAAAAATTGGCCGCCGTCCCGGATGGGACGGCGGCCTTTTTTTATGTGCGCGGTTTGGAAAGCCGGGTTTCAGGCCGCCGCCGTTTCCCCGATCTTGGCGTAGATCGAGTTGATCGGCCGGGCGAAGACGCGGCCGACCATCGGTTCGAAGAAGCTGAGCGGCGCGCTTTCATAGGCTGGGTCGAACGCCGCCTGATCGTATTTCTCGCAGAATTCGGCGCACGCTTCGAAATGCGGGTGGCCGCGGTAGTTTTCGCGCAGATCGCGGTCGGCACCGATGTAGTGGAAGAAATAATAGCCCTGGAACACGCCGTGCGTGTTGGCGATCCAGTGCAGCTCCTCCGATACGAACGGGCGCAGCATCGCCGCCCCGATCTCGGGATGGTTATAGGTGCCGAGCGTATCGCCGATGTCGTGGAGCAGCGCCATCACGACATAGGCCTCGTCGCGGCCATCCTGGTGCGCGCGCGTCGCGGTCTGGAGCGAATGCTGGAGGCGGTCGACCGGGAAGCCGCCATAGTCGCCGTCGAGCAAGCTGAGGTGGGTCAACACGCGGCTTGGCAGATTGCGCGCGAATTGCCCGAAGTGGCTGGAAATCAGGTTCCAATCCTCTTGCGTGCCGTGCTCCATCGCGGTGAACTGCGCGCGCTCGGGCTGGTGGTTCATGGCTCTCTCCTAAACGTCGTCACCCCGGCCTCGTGCCGGGGTCTACCGGTCAGCAAGCGCAACGGATGCAAAGTATGCGGCACGGTGGACCCCGGCACAAGGCCGGGGCGACGGGTGCAAGCACCCATCGCTTTGCGCATCGATCCCAGCCGGGCTAGAAGGCCGCTATGCCCTTATTCACCCGCCCCGCGATCTTCTCGCGGCCCTTCTTCGAAGACAAGAGCCGCGCCTTCTGGACGCTGCAGGCGGTGGGGTGGAGCGGCTATCTGATCCTGCGCGCCGCCCCGACTGTGTCGAGCATCGCCGGGGCAGCAGATTTGAAGCTGCTGGTTCCCATCATGTTCGAATCGATCATCGGGTATAGCGTCACGCTGCTGCTCTCGACGCTGTACCATGTTTACCGCCGCCAGCCGCGCTTCGCCATGGCGGTGCTGACGGTGCTGACGCTGGGCGTGGCGACCTTGCTCTACGCCGTGCTCGACGCCTTTTCGTTTTCCTTCGTCGGCGATTCGCCGCCCGGGCTGACCTTTGCCCGCGTCCTGGCAGCGATCTTCCTCAATTTCACGGTGCTCGCCGGGTGGACGGCGCTCTATTTCGGGATCAATTATTATCTGATCGTCGAGGATCAGATCGATCAGCTCGCCACCCTGGCGAACACCGCCTCCTCCGCGCAGCTCGCGATGCTGCGCTATCAACTCAACCCGCATTTCCTGTTCAACACCTTGAATTCGATCTCGACGCTGGTGCTGCTCAAGGAAACCGAGCGCGCCAATGCCATGCTCGGGCGGCTGTCGTCGTTCCTGCGCTACACGCTGGCGAACGAGCCGACCGCGCAGGTGACGGTGCAGCAGGAGTTCGAGACGCTGAAACTCTATCTCGAAATCGAGAAGATGCGCTTCGAGGAACGGCTGCGTCCGAGCTTCGAGGTGGATCCCAGGGTCGCCAAAGCGCGTTTACCGTCGCTGTTGCTGCAACCTTTGGTCGAGAACGCGATTAAGTACGCCGTAACGCCACAGGAAGATGGCGCCGAAATCGCGGTGGTCGCGCGGCTCGCCGGGGATCGGGTGCAGATCGTCGTATCCGACACCGGACCCGGCTTGAACGAGGCGAAGAACCGGTCAAGCGTTTCGGTGGCGGTTCAATCCCTTTCAACCGGGGTGGGGCTAGCCAATATCAGGGAGAGACTGGCCCAGGCATATGGGCCTGATCATAAATTCGAGATGCGATCGATCCCGGGGGGCGGTTTCGGGGTCGAGATCGAAATCCCGTTCCAGCTCGAGGAACCTAGGAAAGACTTTGCATGACGATCCGCACCATCCTCGTCGATGACGAAAAACTCGCTACCCAGGGCCTCGCATTGCGCCTTGCCGCGCATGAAGACGTCGAAATCATCGATACCTGCCAGAACGGCCGTGAGGCGATCCGTTCGATCAAGACCAACAAGCCCGATCTCGTTTTCCTCGATATCCAGATGCCCGGCTTCGACGGCTTTTCGGTCGTCCAGGGGTTGATGGAGATCGAACCCCCACTATTCGTATTCGTCACCGCCTATTCCGATCACGCGCTGAAGGCGTTCGAGACCGACGCGGTCGATTATCTGATGAAACCGGTCGAGGAAGCGCGTCTTGCCGACACGCTCGACCGCGTACGCCAGCGCCTGACCGAAAAGCGCGGCGTCGAAGAGGCGGACCGGCTGAAGGAAGTAATTGCCGAGATCGCACCCGAATCGGTCGAAAATCTCGGCGAGGCCGAGCATGTGTCCTCGAACCGCTTCGAAAAGCTCATCAACATCAAGGATCGCGGGCAGATCTTCCGCGTCGATGTCGATACGATCGAGCTGATCGAGGCAGCCGGCGATTATATGGTGATCAAGACCGGCGACAATTCGCTGGTGCTACGCGAGACGATGAAGGACCTCGAACGGCGGCTGGATCCGCGCCGCTTCCAGCGTGTCCACCGCTCGACGATCGTCAACCTGGATCTGGTGAAAGAAGTGAAGCCGCACACCAATGGCGAATGCTTCCTGGTGCTGCAATCGAACGCGCAGGTGAAGGTGTCGCGGTCGTATCGCGACGTGGTCGCGCGGTTCGTGCACTGATCCCCCGCCGGGGTTGGCGTTATCGCTTGAGGAACGCGTCGACCTCGGCATCGAATTTGGCCGGCTGATCGAACATGATGAAATGCTTCGATCCCGGCACTTCGACCAATGTCTTGTTGGGCAGTGGCGCGTAGTCGGCGGTCATCAGCGGGGCGAGTGGGGTTTCGTAGAGCACGGTGACCGGCGTCTTCACTGCGGTGAGGCCGGGGCGCAGATCGGCGAGCATGTCGTCCCCCATCGCACGCACGACGACCGACGGGTCGCTCGCCTGACTCCATGCGACCACGCGGTCGATATCGGCGGGGGCGGTCGCCATCGACGCCATCATGCCGCGGGTTTGGGCTTCGGACATCGGAGCGACCGGGCCGCTGGTCATTCGCGTGACCATCGGGCGGAGCGAATCGGCGGTCGCGCCCGGCCCGCCCATCACCACGCCAAAGAACGGCAAGGCATCGACGATCAGCACTTTGGAGAGGTGTTCGGGGTGCCGCTGCGCGAGCGCGAGGCCAAGCGTGCCACCCAGGCTGTGGCCCATCACCACCGGCGGTTTCGGCAGTGTTGTAATATAGCCGTCGATATCGGCGAGCACGGGATCGAACACCGCACCGCTCGCATTGCCGCGGGCGGGCTCCCCGGCGAATCCGGCGATTTGCACCAGATGCAGGCGATAGGTGCCGCGCAGCCGTTCAGCGGTAGTCCGCCACGTCTCGCGCGAGGAGGCAAGGCCCGGGATCAGGACAAGGTCGGGACCCTTCCCGACGATTTCGATACTGATGCGATCGCGCGTGACGATCTTGCTGTCGGCAAAGAGCTTCAGCGCGGGGGCGGGTTTCGGGGCCGCTGCAGGGGTTGCTTGGGCGTGTGCGACGCCCGTCGCCAGCGGCGGGGCGAGCGCGATCAGAACCGCAGCAGCGGCGCGCGCAAAGAAAAGATCAGCCATGTCGATAAACCCCGTCGATTGCCCCTGAACGCCCGAGCGCCAATTTGGTGCTCGGGTGTTGCAATACGACGCTACACCTGCCTGCGACACACCACAAGTCAGGCAAAGGGACTTGCGGCGTTACGCGCTGGCCGCCGCATCCGTGGTGTCGCCACCCGGTGCCGGATTCTCGAACCACGCTTCGACCTCGCCCGACAGTTTCAGCGTCAGCGGGTTTCCGTGGCGATCGACCTTCTTGCCCAAGGCGACGCGGATCCAGCCCTCGGAGCGGCTGTATTCCTCGACGTCGGTGCGTTGCTGGCCCTTGAAGCGGATGCCGATGCCGCGCGCGAGGATCGCCTCGTCATAATGCGGGCTGCGCGGGTTGGATGAAAGCCGGTCGGGCGGGAGATCTGTATCGCTCATGATCGCGGCTCATGACGCAAATCGGGCCGCAATGCCAGATGCGAAAACGGCGCGGGGACATGCTCCCCGCGCCGTCGCGCGATGCCGGAGGGGATCAGCGGCAAACGCGGACCCGGACGAATTCGTCATAGTAGCGATCATAGCGCCGCTCGACGAAGCAACGGTCATAAAAACCGCGCGACCGATAGGCATAATAGCCATCGACCGGATAATAGTTGTGCCGACGGAAGTAGACGTCGTCGTAGTAAGGATCGAACCCGCGCGCGCGATAGAAGTCGTCGCGGTAACGATCATTGCGGTTCGACGCGATCGCTGCGCCGATCGCGAGGCCGGCGATGCCCGCGACGATCGCGGTGCCACCATTGCCGCGATCATAGTGGCGATATCCGCCACCCCAACCGCCGCGCCAGCGCTGCGCCTCGGCCGGTGCTGCGGCGGTCAGGGCAGTCGCGCCGAGCGCCACGGCGAGACCGATCTTCTTCATGAAACCGTTCATTGCAAAACCTCCTCGTTCCAGCAGCCCTGCGTGCATCGCCAATAACGCACCAACGGCTTAGCCTGTTGCATCGATAGGCGAGTCGCCCTGAATAGGTGCGGAACGTAGCGTTTAACCGGCGTTCAGCGAAGGAGTGACGACATGGCCTTCTGGTTGTTGAAATCCGAACCCGAAAGCTACAGCTGGCACGATCTGCTGGCCGAGCGGCGGACCGAATGGGCCGGCGTGCGCAATCCCGCCGCAGCACTGCATCTGAAGGCGATGCAAGTCGGCGACCACGCCTTTTTCTATCACAGCGGCAAGCCCAAGGCGATCGTCGGCACGGTCGAGGTGACGCGCACCGCGCAGCAGGATGGTGCGGAGGCGCGCTGGGTATCGGTCGAGATCGCGCCGCTCGGGGCATTGGAACGGCCGGTGACGCTGGCCGCGATCAAGGCCGATCCGGCACTCGCCGGGATGGAGCTGCTGCGCCAGTCGCGGCTCAGCGTATCGCCGGTTCGGGAAGCGGAATGGGATGTGATCCTGCGCGCCGGCACGCCGCCGCTCTAGAGCCCGTTCGGTTTGACCACCATCACCCAGGCGGCGGCGACCAGCGGCACGGTGATCGCGAGGCCGACGATGAACCACCAGCGGCTGGCGCGCCAATAGGCGTCAGGAATCTCCCCGCCCGCCTGAAACCCCTTGGCCAGGCGGGCCAGGCGGATTTGCAAGGGCACGAGGATGCCAAGCCATAGCACACCGGTGGCGATGAACAGGATCTGGCCCCAGAAGAGCCAGCGTTCGCCGACCAGATCCATCTGCGCGATGATCGCCGCGCCGTAACCGCCGATCATCGTCAGCGCTGCCCCCCAGACGGTGAGGCTCCAGTCGGTGAGCGTGACAAGGCGTTGGCCGAAACCGACGATCTTCGCGTCCTTGCTGCGATCGGCGAAGAATTTCCAGATCGCGGTCGCGGTCACGTTGCCCAGCAGCATGATGATGCCGATGATGTGGATGAACTTCGCGGTTTCGTACGCCATATACGGTTTCTATCGGCGATTGTGGTGGGATCAACTGGATTGGGTGGGGGTGGTGGCCCGCTACCCGCCGTTCGTGCTGAGCCTGTCGAAGCACTGCACTTCTGCCGAACCGAGGAGAGAAGAGCAGCCCTTCGACAAGCTCAGGGCGAACGGACATAGTCCACGTCCAGCACGAAAATCCCGGCATCCGGTTTGAGTCGCCGTCAGACCCAGACAAAGAAAAAGGGCCGGACGTTCGCACGCCCGGCCCCTTCCCTATTTCCGATCCGCCGCCGCTCAGGACTGCTTGGCGCGGCTCTGGCGCTTGCGCTCGTTCGAATCGAGATAGCGCTTGCGCAGGCGGATCGACTTCGGCGTCACTTCGACCATCTCGTCATCGTCGATATAGGCAATCGCCTGCTCGAGCGTGGCGCGCTTCGGGGGCGACAGGCGGACCTGATCGTCCTTGCCGCCGCTCGCGCGGAAGTTGGTCAGCGCCTTGGTCTTCATCGGATTGACTTCGAGATCGTCGGGCTTGGCATTCTCGCCGACGATCATGCCCTCATACAGCGCTTCGCCGTGGCCGACGAACAGGATGCCGCGCTCTTCGAGCGGACCCAGTGCATAGTTGTTCGCTTCGCCGGCACCATTCGAGATCAGCACGCCGTTCTTGCGGCCTTCGATGTTGCCCTTGTGCGGGCCATACTTCTCGAACAGCCGGTTCATGATGCCGGTGCCGCGGGTGTCCGACAGGAACTCGCCGTGATAGCCGATCAGGCCGCGCGACGGTGCCGAGAAGGTGATGCGGGTCTTGCCGCCACCCGACGGACGCACGGCGGTCATCTCGGCCTTACGCTGGTTCATCTTGTCGACGACCGT
>JAIXZV010000266.1 GCA_027489365.1 Sphingomonadales bacterium | reverse complement strand
CGGCGCGATCGTCGGCACCGACAAGCTGCCGCGGAGCGAAGTGATCAGCAAGGTGTGGGCCTATATCAAGGAGCACAACCTGCAGAACCCGGAGAACAAGCGCGAGATCGTGGCCGACGAGAAGCTGAAGAAGATCTTCGGCAAGGACAAGGTCACGATGTTCGAAATGAACAAGCACCTGGCCGGGCACATGAAGGCCTGATCCTCCCCGGATCATCCGTACAGCCGAACGCCGGCGTCCCGCACAGGGACGTCGGCGTTTCGCATTTTCGGAGCGTCGATGAGAATGGTGCCCCCGAGTGGATTCGAACCACCGGCCTGCGGTTTAGGAAACCGTCGCTCTATCCGACTGAGCTACGGGGGCATCGCGTGCGTTGGTAAAGCGCGGGCCGGAGGCGGTCAATCGGCGCGATGCGGAAGGCCCTTTGCCCCTGGGCGGCGTCGGGCTAGCATTGCCTATGGCCACAAAAGACCAGACCGAAGTCGCACTGCGCATCGTCATCGAGCAGCCAGTGCCCGGCGTGCGCCACAGCTTGCAGGCGAAGGACGATACACCGCTCGATCCCAAGACCTCGGCAGAGGGCGAAGCGCTGGCCTTCGATCTTAAAATTCGCGTCGCGCCGGGGCCGAAATTCTTCGGCGACCATATCCGCCGCGAAGGGCCGGAGCGCCGTTTCATCTACATCCGCATCGGCCAATCCGCCGGAGACTGCATGTCGCCGTGGAGCCGCCGCATGAAGATCGATGTGCACGATCTCCCCGCCGAACTGCTCGACCGCGCGATGCGCGGCGAGGGGACGCTGGAAGTGACCGTCAACGGGACCGGGAAAGACGGCACGCCTGCGTGCGCGACGGTACCGCGTACCAGCGCGCGCTTGCGCTAACGCAAGCGCTCAATTCACGGCGTCGGGCGGGACGATCGGCAGCGGCAGCGCGGCGACGGGCACGCCATCGTCGACCAGCGCCTTCGCCTCGGCAAGCGTGGTCTGTCCGTGGATCGGCGCAGCGGCGACCTCGCCCGAATGCATCGCCCGCGCGGTATCGGCAAAGGCGCGGCCGACCCATTGCGAACTCTTCAGCGCCTCGACCTGGGCACTCGCCAGCGCTTGCAGCGCCGCCTTGAGCGCCGCCGCGGTCGGTGGCGCATCCGCAGCGGCCGACGTGGGGACCGCCACCGCGCGCGCGTTGCTCTTTGCCGGGATGTTAGGGGCCATCACCGCCTTGGCGATATCGGTATCGCCGCACATCGGACACGCCAGCAGCCCGCGCGCGCGCTGTTCCTCATAGGCGGCGCTCGAGGCGAACCACGCCTCGAACACATGATGGTGCGGGCAGCGCAGATCGAAGACGATCATGCCAGCGTCACGTCCGGAATCGCGCGGCGATGCGCGATCACCGGCACCCGCGCACGAACATCGGCAATCCGCGCCGGGTCGATCTCGGCATAGCCGATCCCCGCCGCCGCCCCCATGTCGAGCACGATGTCACCCCACGGATCGACCACCAGCGAATGGCCATAGGTCGCGCGACCATCTTCATGCTCGCCGGTCTGCGCGGCGGCGACGACATAAGCCCCCGCCTCGATCGCGCGGGCGCGCATCAGCACGTGCCAATGCGCCGCCCCGGTCGGCCGGGTAAAGGCCGCCGGGATCGCCAACACCGTCGCCCCGGCATTGCTGAGCGCGCGGTACAGATCAGCAAAGCGCAGGTCGTAGCAAATCGACAGCCCGAGCGCGCCGACCGGCGTCTGCACGACCACCGCCCCCTCGCCCGGCGCATAGGCTGCGGATTCGCGCCAGCTCTCGCCAGTCGGCAAATCGACGTCGAACAGATGCAGCTTGTCATATCGCGCGCGGATCGCGCCGGTATCATCGATCACGAAGGCCCGGTTGGCGAGCTTGCCGCCGCCGCTCAGCACCGCCAGCGATCCGATATGAACCCAGATGCGATGCTCCGCCGCTGCGCCGCGCACCGCCGCCAGCACGACATCGTCTTCCTCGCTGCACAGCACAGCCGAAGCCCGTGCCCGGTCGCGATCGAGCAGCCCGGACATTTCAGGCGTGAACAGCATCGTCGCGCCGGCCGCCGCAGCTTCCGCGACCGCGTCCACCAGACTGCGCGCGTTGGCGGCGGGGTCGATCCCGCTCGTCGTTTGCGCAAGCGCGATCTTCATGCCGCGAGCAGCGCGTCCAGCTTGCCCGCCCGATCGAGCGCCGCGAGATCGTCCGATCCGCCAACATGCTGCCCGTTGATGAAGATTTGCGGCACCGTGCTCGCCCCGCCGGAGCGTTCGAGCATCTCGGCGCGCTTCGGCCCGCCCATCGTGATGTCGAATTCCTCAGGGGTCGTGCCCTTGGCGGCGAGCAGCTTCAGCGCGCGCGAGCAATAGGGGCAAAAGGCTTTGGTGTAGATTTCGATCTTGGCCATGGGGCAGAAATGTGGGCTGACCGGGCGATTGTCAATTGTCGGCCAGATCCTCCTCGCCCAGCACGCGCGTCCAGCACAGGATCGTCACGCGCGTCGCGCCCGCGCGGAGCAGCACCCGCACGCAGCCATCGGTGGTGGCACCGCTGGTATAGACATCGTCGATCAGCACCACCGACTTGCCCTTCAGCCGCGCGCCGGGATCAACCACGCGAAACACCCCTGCCACGGCCCGCGCGCGGGCCTTCGCCCCCATCCCGCGCAACGGCGGCGTCGCCTTGATCCGGCGCAACAGCAGCGGCTCGTTCGGCACGCCGCTCGCGTGCGTCAGCGCGGCGGCGATCAGCGCCGACTGGTTGAACCCGCGCGACCATATCCGCCAGCTGTGCAGCGGCACCGGCACCAGCAAATCGGCCCCCTCCGGCATCAACCGCGCCATCTGCCGCCCGACGGTTTCGGCAAAGGCGGTGCGCCCGCCATATTTCAGGCGCAGCGCCACCGTGCGCGCAACCGCGCCATACGCCACCGCCGCACGAATCCCGGCATGGCGTGGCGGATCGGCGAGGCACTGCCCACACCGCGCGTCGGCCCCGCGATCATAGTCGAACGGCACGTTGCACCCGGCGCACCACGGCGGCCCCAAAAACCGCAGCGACCCCCAGCACTCCGCGCAGAAACGGTGATCCTCCCCCGTCACCGCGCCGCAGCCGGGGCAGCGCGGCGGCAGCGCGAAATCGGCGATATAGCGTAAGGGGGCGAGCCACGGCGACACATCGCCCTTGTCGCGTGCGCGGCGGAACGGCACAAGCCACGCGATGTCCTCCCCCCTCCCCACCGATGTCCCGGAAATCTTCGATCGCGCCGCGCGCCGGATGCGCCGCGACCGTGCCGCACCGACCTTTGCAGAATTCGACTTCCTGCGCGCGACGATGCTCGACGGAATCGCCGATCGCCTGGCGAGCGTGACGCATCGCTTCACCGACCTGCTCGATCTCGGCTGCTTCGACGGCGCCTTGCCCGTCCCCGAGGGCGCGACGGTCACGCGCTGCGACGCGGGCGCGCTGTTCGCGGCGCAAGCGGGCGGGGTGCAGGCCGATGAGGACCGCCTGCCCTTCGCCCCCGGCAGCTTCGATCTGGTGATCTCGGCGGGTGTGCTCGACAGCGTCGATGATCTGCCCGGTGCCCTGACGCTGATCCGGCGTGCGCTGCGACCCGACGGGTTGTTCCTGGCGGCGTTCTGCGGCGCGGGCACGCTCTCTACATTACGCGCGGTGCTGCGCGAGGCGGAGCGCGAACGGCCAGCCGCGCGGATTCATCCGCAGATCGACGTGCGCTCGGCGGGCGATTTGTTGATGCGCGCAGGGTTTGCGCTGCCGGTCGCCGATGTCGAGACACTGACAGTGCGCTACGGCTCGATCGGCGGGATCCTGCGCGATTTGCGCGCCATGGGCGCAACCAACGTCCTGCGGAGCCGCACCCCGCTGCGCCGCGATACGCTGGCCCGCGCCGCAGAGCTGTTCGCTGCGCGCGCCGACCCGGACGGCAAGACGCCCGAGCGCTTCGACCTGATCTATCTGACCGGCTGGTCCCCGGCCCCGTCGCAGCCGAAACCGGCGCGACGGGGCAGCGGTACGGCTTCGCTGGAGGGGGCGCTCCGCCGTCCGCCGGGGGTCGGGGAGGCTTAGAGGCGCGCGGCGGCGATGATCTTGCCGCCCTTGCCCTGCTGCACCAGGATCGCGCTGCGATAGGCGCTGTCGCTCGGCGCGGGCACGCTGAACGACACCGGCGCGCCGTTCCAATTACCCAGCGCGGCGAGCGACCGGACGACATTGCGATGATCGAGCGTGCGTCCGCCATTCTCGCCCGCGCGGATCGGCACGGTCAGCGTGCGCGGGTCGTACTGCACGACCCAGACGGTAGCCATGCCGCTGCCCCTGCCCACGGTGACCTTGCCATTCGCCGCAGTGATCGTCGGCCCGCCAAGGCCACGCGCGTTATCGTGGATCGCGCGCGCAAGGTTCTGCGGGTTGGCCCCCACCACCGTGCCGCGGCCGTTGATAATCACTTGCGGCGTCGCCACTTGCCCGCGCCCGGCGGCGTTCGAATAATCCCACTGGCGCGCGGTATAGGCAGGCTTGGCGAACGTATCCTTCCAGCCGAGCTGATCCCAATAGGTCACCGCGAAATTCAGCGCGAGCACGTCGGGCCGTGCGGCGAGTACGTTGACGTTGGCATTGGCGGGCGGGCAGTCCGAGCAACCCTGGCTCTCGAACAATTCGACCACGGTCGGGTGCGCGGCATCCGCGCCGGTCGCGACGACCGGCACCGCTGCGAGGACTCGCGCCGCCGCGACCGCCGGGGCGGCCCCGACCTCCGATCCCATCGGATTGAAGCCGGTAACGGCAAAGGCGCCGCCCACCGCAATGGCGGCACCAGCGAACATCAGCGAAAGCGAGGATGCACGAGTCATTGTATCAAGCTCCGATAGGACCGATCGTCACGCCGCGATCGGCGCGGCATGTCCCTCATTCGCGGCGGATGCGCCCGGCGTTACACCGGCTGCAGCGACCTGCGCCGTGCTGCGGAAACGGCTCGGATCGGCACCATAAGCTGCGGCGAAGGCACGGCTGAAATGGCTGCGGCTGGCAAAGCCGATGCTCGCCGCGATCACCTTGACCGGCAAGCGCGTCGAGCGCAGCAATTCTGCGGCATGGTGCAGCCGCGTCTTGGCGACGAACGCCATCGGGCTCATCGCCAGCGTGTTCGAAAATTCGCGCGCGAAGGCGGAGCGGCTCATCCCGGCGATGTTCGCCAGGCTGGCGACGCTGTGCTGCACCGCTGGCTTGTCGAGCACCGCCGTAATTGCTTTGCCCAACCGCGGATCGCGCAACGTGCCGAGCACGCCCGAGCCATGCCCGGCGCGCGCGAAATGCCGTCGCAGCACGATGATCAGGCACGCCTTCATCAGCGCCCCCGTCAGCGCGCGCGTGCCCAGTGCCCCACCGCCCAGTTCCTCGATCATCATGCGGTAGCCGCTCTGCACTATCGCCAGATCGGAGAGGTCCTCGACGATCGGCCGCGTCACCGCATCGAGCAGCCCGAACGATCCGGAAATGTTGGCGAACACCAGCCCGCACACCACGCGCACGTCGCCCGCCCCACCCTCGGCGGCATCGAACAGCATCAGCCCGTCGCGCGTCATCCGGCAATTGTCCGCCGCACCAACGTCGCGCGCCGGGTGCGGATCGGCTGCGATGACTTGCGTGACACCGGGCGGAACGATGACGACGCTGCCCGGCGGGCAGAGCATCACCGGCTGCCCCGGCACGGTCAGATACATCGTACCCGACAGCACATAATGCACCTCGATCGCCTTGCTCGCCCCGCCGATCAGGCGGAGACCTTTGCGCACCTCGCACACGGCGAAGGCTTCAACGGCGACGTCCATCGTCGCCAGCAATTGATCGAGCAAAGGTTCGGACACGGCGCACTCCACGGGCAGGATGTGCGCTATACGCCAGCTATCGTCCGTTCGTTACGCGCGCCGCGTAATCCCATCAGCCGCAGACGACTGCTGGACGATACGGCACCGCAGCTCTGCGGCGTTCACCCGATCATGCCGTCGCCGGCACCCTTTGCCAGCATCCGCCCGATTGCATCGAACAGCGAATCCATCGCCACCGGCTTGAACAGCACTTCGTCCGCACCCGCAGCAAGGCAGCGTTCGCGCAGATCGACCGCAGTATCGGCGGTCAGGATGATCACCGGCAAATGGGCCTTGGCGTCGCTGCGCGCGCGGATATGGTGCAGCGCCTCGAACCCATCCATCCCCGGCATCCGCAGATCGAGCAGCACCATTTCGAAGGCGCTCTTGTCGATCAGGGCAAGCCCAAGCTCGGCGCTTTCCGCACCCGTCATCGTCGCGCCCGCCACGTCGAGCATATCCTTCACGACGCGGCGATTCATCGGGTCGTCTTCGATGAACAGGATGTTCATTGCCCGCGCCCCGAACGGCGATGAAAGGTGAAGAATGCTACCATTGCGGGCTTCTTTAGCATGTCATGCCGCCTGCGATACAAGGTGATTGCGCGGCTGCTCGTCACGTTTTCGATCGTCGAACAGCAAGGCGGCAAGCGCGGCCCCGGCGATCGGCTTGGCGATGACGAGGTCGACACCGGCGGCGGCAAAGCGCGTGCGATCGGCCTCCTCGGGCGCTGGCCACAGCAGCGCGGTCAGCACATCGTGCGCGGTGATCTGGCGGAGCGCCGCATCCACATCATCGCTCGCCTTGATCGTGGCATCGTCGATCAGCACCCGCTCGACTCGGCCCCCGGCAATGTGGGTCAGCGCTTCGTCGGCACTCGACGCGAACAGGACGGTATCGGCGCGCGCCTCCAGCACCGCACGCAGCATCGCACGCGAAATCGGGTTGCGGTCGAGGATCAGCAAGGCGCCGGGACCGTCCAAATCTTCGCTCGGCGCGATCTCGGCTGGGGCGGCGAGCAACAACGGGATTTCGAGCGTAAAGGTCGTCCCCGACCCCGGCGTACTGGCGACCTTTACGTCGCCATCCATCGCCTGCGCCAGATTGCGGCAGATCGCGAGGCCCAGCCCGGTGCCGCCGAACTTGCGCGTCGTCCCGGCATCGACCTGACGGAAGGATTCAAAGATGATGTCGAGCTTGTCGGACGGAATGCCGAGCCCGGTATCGGTCACCGACAACGATAGCGTGCGGTCGTCGGCAAAGGCGCGCACGGTCACGCCGCCGGTATCGGTGAACTTCAACGCGTTGGACAGCAGATTGAACGCGATCTGGCGGATTCGCGCGGGATCGCCCTCGATTCTGGCGGGCGCGTCGGCGAGGTCTAACGTGAAAGCGAGCCCCTTGCCGCGCGCCTGCTCCTCCCAGAGGCGGCAGACATCGCGCAGCGTTGCCGGCAGATCGAACGCCACGCGCTCGATCGTAAGGTTGCCCGTCTCCATCTTCGCGACATCGAGAATATCGTCGACCAGCGCGCGCATCGTCATCCCGGCCCCATGCACGACCCCGATCCGGTCGCGGAGCGGGTCGCTCAGCGTCGCATCGGCGAGCATCACTTGCGTCATGCCGAGAATGCCGTTCAACGGCGTGCGGATCTCATGGCTGGTGGTGGCGAGGAACTCCGTCTTCGCAGCGAGCGCCTTGCCGAGCGCCGCATTGGTGCGTCCGAGATCGACGTTGGCGGCGCGCACTTCGTTGCGGCTGCGCCGGATCGTGATCAACCCGAACGCGAGCATTGCGACGATGATCAGCGTCGCAACCGCGAGCACCGCGAAGATTTGCTGCTGCGTCCGCGCCCGCTGCTTCGCGTCGTCGATATTGCGCTGCAATTCCGCGCGCTTCAGCTTTTCGATCTTCAGTTCCTGATTGGCGAAATCGAACCGCGCCGCCGCCAGCGAGGTGTTGGCCGACGCCGCCAGCGTCGAGGTCTTGTCATCGAACGTCTTGAGCGCCTCAAGATGGAACAACGCCTGCCCCTGGTTCCCGACTTGTTTGAAGATATCGTATGCGGTCTTGTGCCCCTCGCGCAGATCGAGCGTCGACCTTT
>JAIXZV010000133.1 GCA_027489365.1 Sphingomonadales bacterium | reverse complement strand
GCCGCCACCAATGATCGGGCAGCGCGGTCGCCGCGACGGCGGGGCCGCGCGCCGTTTCGCTGAAGCTGCCGCCGGTGGCGGGCAGCGGGGTGCTCGGCTTGACGTAGTTCGGGCCGACGACGCAGGCGGACAGGGCCAGCGCGGGGACGAGACTCAGCAGGCGCTTCATGCCGGGTTTCCTTGCGGGTTTTCAGGCAGCGATGCAGGCGGTGGCGCGCCCGGCTCCGGATCGCGGCGCTTGCGGCGCAGCTTCGAGGCGATCCAATCCCCGCCCTTGCGGCTGATGACATAGAAGCTCGGCGTGAACAGCAGGCCGAAGGTCGTCACCCCGATCATGCCGAAGAACACCGCCACACCCAACGCCTTGCGCATTTCCGAACCCGGCCCGTTGCCGATCACCAGCGGCAACACGCCGAGGATGAACGCGATCGAGGTCATCAGGATCGGGCGCAGGCGCTGTTCGGCGGCATGTTCGGCGGCAGCGCGCAGTTCCATGCCGTCGTCTTCATTCTGGCGCGCGAATTCGACGATCAGGATCGCGTTCTTCGCCGCCAGGCCGATCAGCACGACCAGGCCGATCTGCGTCAGGATGTTGTTGTCCATGCCCATGATGTTCACGCCGACGATCGCCGCGAGCAAGCACATCGGCACGATCAGGATGACCGCGAATGGCAGCACGAGGCTTTCGTAATTCGCCGCGAGCAGCAGGAACACGAACAGCACCGCCAGACCGAACACCAGCGTACCGGTGTTCCCCGCCTGCGTCTGTTCGAAGGCGATTTCGGTCCATTCGTAGCTCATGCCCTTGGGCAGGATCTGCGCGGCGAGCTTCGCCATCGTATCGAGGCTCTGGCCCGACGAATAACCGGGCACGGTGTCACCCTGCAGCTCGGCCGAGGGATAGAGGTTGTAGCGCACCACGCGGTACGGGCCGCTGTCATTCTTCAGCGCCATGACCGAATCGAGCGGCACCATATTGCCCGCCGCCGACCGCGTGCGCAGATGCCCGACGTCGGACACCTGATCGCGATATGGCGCATCGGCTTGCGCCGTCACGCGGTAGGTGCGGCCGAGATAGTTGAAGTCGTTGATGTAGGACGAACCGAGATAGGTGCCGAGCGTCGAGAAGACGTTCGCCACCGGCACGCCGAGCTGTTCGGCGCGCTCACGGTCGATATCGGCGAACAGGCGCGGGGTGCGCGTGTTGAAGGTGGTGAAGGCCGAGGTGATGCCGGGCGTCTGGTTCGCCTTCATCATCATCCCGAAGGCTGCACCTTCGAGCGCCTTATAGCCAAGGTTGGTGCGATCCTCGATCAGCATCTTCCAACCACCACCGGTGCCGATCCCGGCGACGGGCGGGGGCGGGATGACGAGCAGCAAGCCGCCCGCCAGCGGACCGAACGCCTGCCGCATCTGATTGGCGACGGCGTTGGCGTCGACTCGGTCGGCCTTGTCCTTCAGCGCGATGAACATCGCGCCGCCGTTCGACGCGGTCGAGAAGGTCGCGCCGTCGAGGCCGGCAAAGGCGACGGTATCGCGCACCGCCGGGTTCTTGTGCGCGATTTCACTTGCCTGGCTGAGAAGATCGGTCGTCCGTTGCAGCGACGCACCGGGCGGCAATTGCGCCGCGACGATCAGATAGCCCTGATCCTGCGCCGGAATGAAGCCGGTCGGCGTCGCGTTGAAGCGCCACCCGGCCATGCCGATCAGCACGACATAGGCAATGGCGACGACCGCCAGCGCACGAATTGCGCGCGCGGTGAACTTGCCGAACTTCTGCCCCAACCAATCGAACCCGCGGTTGAAGCCGCGCGCAAAGCGCGTGCCAACACCGCGCCAGCCGGGGGCCGGCTCGGCATCGTGCTTGGGCTTCAGGATCAGCGCCGCAAGTGCAGGCGACAGGGTGAGCGAGACGAACGCAGAAATCGCAGTTGCCGACACGATGGTCAGCGCGAACTGTTGATAGAATTGCCCGGAGATGCCCGGAATGAAGCTGGTCGGGATGAACACGCCGCACAACACCAGGGCGATCGCGATCAGCGCGCCGGACACTTCGTCCATCGTCTTGTGCGCGGCATCGCGGGGCGACAGGCCCTCCTCCTCCATCAAGCGTTCGATATTCTCGACCACGACGATCGCGTCATCGACGACGATACCGATCGCCAGCACCATGCCGAACAGCGAGAGGTTGTTGAGGCTGAAGCCGAACCCCGCCAGCACCGCGAGGCTGCCGATCAGCGACACCGGGATCGCGATGATCGGGATCAGCGCCGCACGCCAGCTTTGCAGGAACAGCAGCACCACCAGGGCGACGAGGACCAGCGCCTCGACCAGCGTATGCTCCACCGCCTCGATCGAGGCAGAGATATATTCGGTCGGGTTATACGGGATCGAATAGGTGAGGCCCGGCGGGAAGCTCTTCGAGGCGCGCTCGATCTCATCCTTCACCGCCTGCGCGGTGCTGAGCGCGTTCGAACCAGGCAGCTGCGTGATGCCGATGGCGGTCATCGGCTTGCCGTTCAGGCGCGCGTTGATCGTATAATCCTGTGCGCCGAGTTCGATCCGCGCGACATCGCGCAGCCGTGTCAGGCGCCCCTGGTCGTCACGCTTGACGATGATCTCGCCGAACTGGTCGGTGGTGGTCAATCGACCCGTTGCCTGAATGCCGAGCTGGAAGGCGGTGCCGCCCTGGTTGAACGGCGGGGCACCGACCGAGCCGACCGCGACCTGCGCGTTCTGCGCGCGCACGGCGGCGACGATTTCATCGACGGTCAGATTGCGCGATGCGGCGCGATCGGGATCGACCCACACGCGCATGTTATAGTCACGCCCGCCGAAGCTGCGCGTGCCGCCGACGCCCGGAATACGCGCGAGCCGGTCGATGATCTGCGTCGTCGCATAATTCGACACATAGGATTCGTTGAGCGACCCGTCGGGCGAGGTCAGCGCGATCACCAACAGAATATCGGGAGAATTCTTGCGCACCGTCACGCCGATCTGGCGGACTTCCTCGGGCAATCGCGGCTCGGCGGTGGAGACGCGGTTCTGCACCAGCACCTGCGCCTGATCGACATCGGTGCCCTGCTTGAAGGTCACCGTGATCGCGAGCGTGCCGTCGCCGGTGTTCGACGACGACATGTAGATCATGTTCTCGACGCCGTTGATCGATTCCTCGAGCGGGGCGGCGACCGTCTCGGCCAGCGTTTCGGCATTGGCGCCGGGGAAGTTGGCGCTGACAACCACGGTCGGCGGCGCAATGTTGGGATATTGCGCGACCGGCAGCGACGGGTACGCCACCACGCCAAACACGACGATCAGGATCGACAGCACCGCCGCGAAGATCGGCCGGTCGATGAAGAAATGGGGGAATTTCACAGTCGCTCAGCCTTATTTGGCGGTGGCGTCGGAGGCGGGCGGCGCGCTTTCGGGGGTCGATTGCGGCGCGGTGTCGGCGGCCTTGGGGCGCATCTTCACCAGATTGGCCTTCACCGCGATCCCCGGCTGCAACGTCGTGATCCCTTCGATCACGACCTGCTCGGTCGGGGCGAGCCCGGCCTTGATCACGCGCAGTCCTTCGACTTGCGGACCGGTTTCGACCGGGCGGGGTGCGACCTTGCCGTCCTTGCCGACGACATAGACGAGCTTGCGCGTCTGGTCGGTCAGGATCGCTTCATCGGGCACCAGCATCGCGTGATAGGTGCCCGAGCCCAGCAACCGCGCCCGCCCGAACAGGCCGGGGGTGAGGAAGCCATCGGGATTAGCGATCACGGCGTGCGCGCGGATCGTGCCCGAATTGGGATCGATCGCATTGTCGACGAACTCCATCCGGCCATGCCATTTGTAGCCGCTTTCGTCGACGAGCTGCACTTCGACCGGGTTCGGCGTGGTGCGCGACGATCCGCGCTGACCGGCCTTATCCTGCCGCAGATATTTGAGGTAGAAGCTCTCCGCCCCTTCGAACGAGAACCAGATCGGATCGGTCGAGACGACGCGGGTCAGTACAGTGGTCGCCTCGGCGGCGTAATTGCCCTTGCTCACGCGGCGATCGGACACGATCCCGGTGATCGGCGAGCGGACCGAGGTGAAGCCGAGATTGAGCTGCGCGGTCGCGACGTTGGCCTGGCCCGCGCCGAGATCGGCCTGCGCGCTGCGCACATTCGCCAGCTTGGTTTCATATTCTTCCTTGCTGATCGCCTCGGCGGCCAGCAATTTGTCGGCGCGCGCCAGTTCGGACTGGGCGTTGGTCAGCGCGGCTTGCGCCTTCGCGACCTGCGCGCGGGCCTGGGCGAGTGCCGCCTGATACGGACGCGGGTCGATCGTGAAGAGCACGTCGCCCGCGCGGACGCGCTGGCCGTTGGCAAAGCGGACCTGATCGATCGTGCCCGACACGCGCGGCCGCAGCTCGACATCCTGGATCGCCTCGAACCGGCCGACATATTCGTCCCAATCGATGACATCGCGCTGCAGCGGCACGGCGACCGTCACTTGCGGGGTCGGTGGCGGCGGTGGAGCGCCCTTGGAACATGCTGCAAGTGCGAGCACGGCGGCCCCCGCCAGCATGGTACGGATCTGGCCAGAAAGAAGTGACATCGACATCGGAATCCCCACGAACGGCATTGGCCCGGTCGTCTCGTAGCCAGCCTAATAGTTCGTTCGAACGAACAGGGCAACCACGTAAACGACATTCCGCTCGTTTCGGCGGCGTGTTTTTCTGCAGCGAAGGTGCGAACGGCAATGCTGCAATGCAAGAGGATCGCGGAATCTTTATCGGGGCTGAACAACAACCCCTTGAAACCAAGCCGAAAGATTCGGCGTCACCGACACCCCTCGACGCGGGCGGGCCAGCATGACAGAGCGACGCGATGGACGCCCCGACCCGATCCGATGTTTCCACCCCTTCCCGCTCGCTGATCGTCACCGTGTGGCGGCCTGCGATCGCCTTCGTGCGGGTGTTTAGCGGCTTTGCCGGACGGCGCGGGCTGGTCGCGACCGGCCTGGTCGCAGCGGGGGCGGTGCTCGACGGGGCCGGGTTGCTGCTGCTGATCCCGATCCTCGATTCGGTCGTAACCCGTGTCGGCGGCGAATCGCGGGTCGGCACCGCGCTCGACGCGATCGGGCTGCATACCACTTGGTCGCGGCTGGTCGCGCTGTTGGCGGCGTTCGTCACGCTCGCCGTGGCGCGCGCGCTGGTGCAATTCGCGCGCGACATCGCGCTCGCCAAATTACAGACGAGCTTCGTCGAATATCAGCGCAATCTGGTGATGCGCGCGATCGCCGCCGCGTCGTGGAGCCGGATCGTCGGGCTGCGTCACGCGCGCATCACCAATCTCATCACCAGCGAAGTGGGCCGCGTCGCGAGCAGCGCGCAATTCCTGATCCAGGCCTCGGTCGCCGCCGCCATGCTGGTGGTGCAGGCGGCGCTGGCCTTCACGCTGGCGCCGGTGCTGGCGTTCGCGACGACCGCGCTGGTCGTCCTCGGCGGCGGCGCGGTGCTGCTGGCGCAAGGCAAGATCCGCGATATCGGCACCGGCATGGTGCAGGGCAATGCCGCGCTGATGGGCAGCGCCAGTGGGTTCCTGAGCGGCCTGAAGGCGGCGGCGGCACAGAACACGCAGAACGAATTCATCGCCGAATTCGAAAGCATCCAGGCGAACCTGCGCAAGACCGGCCTGTCGTTCCAGCGCCGCCAGGCCAACAGCCGCCGCCTCTTTGCGATCGGATCGGGCTTTGCCGCAGCGGCGGTCGTGCTGATCGGCTTCGCGACCAAGGTGCCACCGGCCGTGCTGATCACGCTGGTGCTGATCTTCGCGCGGATGAGCGCCCCCGCGATCATGATCCAGCAAGCCGCGCAGAACTTCTTCTTCGCACTGCCGAGCTTCGAGGCGTTGCAGGCGTTCCAGAGCGAGCTCGCCGCCGAACGTGCCGCCACCCCTGCCCCGGTCGTCCCGCCGCCCGGCGCGATCGAGGCGCGCGATTTGGTCTATCGCTATGCGACCGGCGGCGGTGTTAGCGGCGCGAGCGTGCGGATCGAACCGGGCAGCTTCGTCGGCATTGCCGGGCCGTCGGGCGCGGGCAAGACGACGCTGATCGATTTGCTGATCGGTTTGACCGAGCCGCAGTCGGGAACGCTGTCGGTCGGCGGGATGGTGCTCGATGCGGGCGGCCGCGCGGGCTGGCGCGAGGGCGTCGCCTATGTGCCGCAGGAGGGGTTCCTGTTCCACGACACCGTCCGGCGCAACCTCGCCTGGGGCAATCGCGACCCCGATGAAGCGGCGATGTGGGACGCGCTCGAATTCGTCGGCGCGGACGCGCTGGTGCGGCGGATGCCCGAGGGGATCGACACGATCGTCGGCGAGCGCGGCGCGTTGCTGTCGGGCGGCGAACGGCAGCGGCTGGCGCTGGCGCGCGCGATCCTGCGGCGGCCGCGGCTGCTGGTGCTCGACGAAGCGATGAACGCGATCGATGCGGGAAGCGAGAATTTGCTGCTCGGAAGGATCGCCGCCCTGGAGCCGCGTCCGACGATCCTGATGATCTCCCACCGCGCGGAGAGCATGGCGACGTGCGATCAGGTGATCCGGGTCGAGGGGGGTGTGGTGGCGGGGTAGTGGGTGGTTCCTGCTCACCCCGGCCGCACTTCCCCGGCGAAGGCCGGGGCCCAGTCGCAAAACGGAAGTTGCGAAGGACCGCGCTATCCCATCGACCTGCGCAACTGGGCCCCGGCCTTCGCCGGGGTGGCGTAATCACAGATCGGCGATCATCAGGCCATCCGTTCGAGCTCCACCCAAGTTGCGGACATTCTCTCGGTGGGTAATAATACTACTCTAGCTTCCTGACGAAGCCGCTTTGCCGGTGCCGCTTACGCACATTCAATAAATGAGGTCTTTTGTGGATAAGCATCGGATGGCAAAAACGATAGAAAGAATGATGTTCGTAGTCTTGCTGTGCGTAATCGGTGCAGGAGGTTTCTTCTACGAACGCTTCCGAGCTGATTGGCCTGGCTGGCAATTGTTTGGCCTAATTGTCGCAAGCTACGTCATTGCCTTCGGCTTATATCGTCTCGCGCTAAGGGCAGCATTAAGAAAGCTGCGTTAAGAAGGCGTACTCCTCTTTACGCCGCTCTGCCCCCTACCGCACAACCACCACCCCGCCCTTCATCACCCAGCCAACCCGCCGCACCGCGCTCACATCGCGCGTCGGATCACCCGGCACCGCGATCAGGTCCGCAAGCAGCCCCACCTTCACACTCCCACGATCGACGAGGTGGAAAAACCGCGCATTGCCCGAGGTCGCCGCGATCAGCACTTGCGCCACCGGCATCCCCGCCGCCGCCATCAGTTCCATTTCGCGGGCATTCTCGCCGTGCGCGAAGACGCCGACATCGCCGCCCATGCAGATCGGCACACCGAGCGACCGGGCGAGCACAAACGACGCGCGGTTTTCGGCGACGGCGGGCGGGACCGGATCGCCGCCGCTCCAGCCGCGATAGCGCGAGACTGCGTCGGATGCCGCCAACGTCGGGCACAAGGCGATGCCCTTCGCCGCCATGCTGCGGAAAATCTCGGGTGTGCCGCCATAGCCATGCTCGATCGTATCGGCCCCGGCGGCGATCGCGCGGCGCATTCCCTCGGGCGTGGACGTGTGGACCGCGACGGTGCGCCCGGCATCGTGCGCCGCCGCGACCGCCGCCTGCATCTCGGCGAGCGAGAAGGTCGGGCGGCTCGGCTCGCCCGGGCCCCAGCGATAATCGCCATAGAGTTTGACGACGTCCGCGCCCGCCGCGATCTGGCTGCGCACGACGCGGACGAGATCATCGACGCCGCTTGCTTCCTCGGCGCCTTGCGGGATGTCCACGCCGGGTTCGAAGCCCTTGGGGCCATACGCCCCCTTCGCCACGATCGCGCGCGTTGCGACGATCAGGCGCGGGCCGGGCACGATCCCCTGCGCAATCGCCTGGCGCAGCCCGACATCGGCATAACCCGCGCCTTCGGTGCCGAGATCGCGCTCGGTGGTGAAGCCCGCCAGCAGCGTGACGCGCGCATTCGCAACCGCGCGCGCGGTGCGCAAGGCGAGCGGTTCGTGCAGCACCTGATCGTCCCAGCTCGTTTCGTTATAGGGGTGCAGGAAGAGGTGCCCGTGCCCCTCGATCATCCCCGGCATCAGCGTCTGGCCGGGGAGATCGATCGTCTCGGCATCGGCGGGTGCGGTGAGCGCCGGGCCGACCGCGACGATCTTGTCGCCGCTGACCAGCACTTGCCAGCCGGGATGCGCCACGGGGTCGATGCCATCGAACACCGCCGCCGGGCGCAGCAGGATCGCGTGCGGCGCGGGCGCTGCTCCCACGGCCAACAACGCAAGACCGAGCAACCATTTCATCGTTTCGTCTCCGCAAGCGATTGTGGCGCGCAGCATTGCCCGATAGCTTCGGAGACATGGATAGACTCCCCCGCACCGCGCGCAACCTGCTTGCCGCAACCGCCTTGCTCGCGATCGCGGCCGCCCCTGCCCCGCCGGAGGCCGCGCGCGTCACGATCACGCGCGACACCTGGGGCATAGCGCACGTCGTCGGGCAGACCGATGCCGATGCCGTGTTCGGCGCGATCTATGCGCAGGCCGAGGACGATTTCAGCCGGATCGAGGCGAACTACCTGACCGCGCTCGGGCGGACCGCGGAGGCGGAGGGCGAAGCTGCGATCTGGGCCGATCTGCGCCAGCGACTCTATGTCGACCCGGTCGACCTGCAGGCCAAGTATCGCGCCAGCCCGCCGTGGCTGCAAAAGCTGATGACGGCCTGGGCCGACGGGCTGAACTATTATCTCGCGACGCACCCGAACGTACGCCCCAAGGTGCTGACGCATTTCGAGCCGTGGATGGCGCTGTCCTTTACCGAGGGCAGTATCGGCGGCGATATCGAGCGGATTTCGCTCAACGACCTCGCCGCCTTTTACGGCAAGACCAGCGTCGCCGTCGCTGCGGAGGACACAGGCCCGGTCCCGCGCGAGCCGCGTGGCTCCAACGGCATCGCGATTGCGCCGCAGAACACGGTTGGCGGCCATGCACTGCTGCTGATCAACCCGCACACCAGCTTCTATTTCCGCTCCGAATTGCAGATGACCAGCGGCGAGGGATTGAACGCTTATGGTGCATCCACCTGGGGGCAGTTCTTCATCTATCAGGGCTTCAACGAGAAAGCCGGATGGATGCACACCTCGTCGGGCGTCGACAATGTCGATGAATTTGCCGAAGATGTCGTGCCCGGCGCGGCGGGCGTCTCGTACCGTTATGGCAAGGCGATCCGGCGGATGCGGTCGGCGACGGTCACCATCGCCTATCGCAAGCCCGACGGCACGATGGGATCGCGCAGCTTCACCACCTACGCCTCGCACCACGGCCCGATCATCGCCGAACGCGGGGGCAAGTGGATTGCGCAGGCGCTCATGTGGAAGCCGATCCCCGCGCTCGAACAAAGCTGGCTGCGCACCAAGGCGACCGATCTGGCGAGCTACATGAAAGTCGCCGAGCGCAAGGCCAATTCGTCGAACGACACGCTGTTCGCCGATGCCAAGGGCGAGATCGCGTACCTCCACCCGCAATTCGTGCCGGTTCGCGACATGCGCTTCGATTATGCCAAGCCAGTCGATGGCGCCGATCCGGCGACCGACTGGAAGGGGCTGCACAGCACCGCCAGCCTGCCCAATGCGATCAACCCGCGCGTCGGCTATGCCTTCAACACCAACAATTGGCCGTGGACCGCAGCCGGCCCGGACAGCCCCAAGGCGGCGGACTATCCGCGTTATATGGACACGTTCGGCGAAAACCCGCGCGGGGTTCATGCCAAGCTGCTGCTGACCGGACGGCACGACTTTACCCCCGAACGGCTGATCGCGGCGGCGTATGACAGCTACCTCCCGGCCTTTGCCGAGCTGATCCCGCCGCTGATCAAGGCGTATGATGCACTCCCCGCCGCCGACCCGCGCCGCGCGAAGCTCGCCGCGCCGATCGCGACCTTGCGCGGCTGGAACTATCGCTGGGGCGCGGATTCGGTCGCGACCACGCTCGGCGTGCTGTGGGGCGGCAAGATGTGGCGCGAGGTCGGCAGCTTCATCCAGGCCGAGCAGATCAACGTGCCTAGCTATATCGCAACGCGCGTGTCCGACAGCCGCAAGCTCGACGCGCTGGGCGAAGCGACCGATCAACTGACCCGCGATTTCGGCGATTGGAAGATCGGCTGGGGTCAGATCAACCGCTTCCAACGGCTCGACAATTCGATCGTGGCGCATTTCGACGATGCCAGACCGAGCATCCCGGTGCCCTTCACCTCGGCGCAATGGGGTAGCCTGGCCTCGTTCGGCGCGCGGCCCTATGCCAACACCAGGAAGCTCTACGGATCGAGCGGCAACAGCTTCGTCGCGGTGGTCGAATTCGGCCCGAAACTGCGCGCCTGGGCAGTGACCGCCGGCGGCGAGAGCGGCGACCCGGCTTCGCCGCATTTCACCGATCAAGCGGCGCGCTATGCAGGCGGCGCGTTGCGGCCGGTCTATTTCTATCCGGCCGATGTGGCGGCGCATGTCGAGCGGCGCTACCGGCCCGGCGAAACCGGCATTGCCGCCCGCCGCGACTAAGCCACGTCTTCGATCGCTTTATTCTCGCGCAGCTTTTCAACGAACGATTCCACCTCCGCGCGGCAGAGCTCGGGCGTGACGTCGAATTCCTCGATCAGCGCGGCCACCACCCCGTCGATCGAATGCGGCGTCTCGATCAGTTCCCACACGCGCGCGCCGACGTCGTTCAAGCCGATATATTTGCCCTGTTCGGCACTCATCATCACGATTTCGTCGCCGACCTTGGCCGAAATCCAATCACCGTGCCTGCTGATCGACATGTTCGAAATCCTCCTTCGTTGCAGGGCGATAGCCCAGCCGTTCCATCATTTCTGCATGATCCCGCTCGATCCTGCCGATTTGGTCGCGGGTCAGTTCGTCGCGCCACCCGCCCGCCACCCCGCGGCGAAAGAAGCGCGTCGTCTTGCCGGATCGCGTCTGCGGTGCTTCGCCGAAGCCGGTGTCGGCCTCCTGACGCTGCAGTTCGTCCATCGCGGCAAAGCGCACCGCGCGCTCGATCGTGGCGTCGTCGACCGGCCATCCGGCAAAATGCAGCGCGCCGCGCAACGTCAGCAAAGCGGCATGGTGCATGTCCTCATAGCGGACGAGGTGCACCGGCACATCGCGCTGATCGAGCCAGCTTGCGGCATAGCCGCTCCACCCCAACAACTGCTGCCGCAATTGGTTGGCGAGCGCCCGCGTCTGCCCGCAGAAGCAATAGCTCGGTTCGCCCATCATCGTGATCGCTTCATCGATCGTGCAGCTTTGATGATTGGCGAGCGACGGGGCGACATCGCGCGGATCGCGCACGAACAACAACGCCCCCGCCGCAGCCGCCGCGCCGCCCATGATCGGCTCGCCGTTTCGCGTGTAGGTATAGCCGTCATGCGTTTTGACGAAGCGCACGGGATAGTGCGACTCCGGGTCGAACGGGTCCTGATACGTGTCCGCCGCGAGATGGCGATACAGCGCAGGCCGCAGATCGTCGATCTCGTCAAAGGCAAGCAAACTCGAATCGACCAGCAGATGATTGTCGAAGCGCCCGCGCGAGCTGGCAATCGAATCGGTGCTGTCGAGCGCGTTGATCGCGGCGGGCTCGTCACGCGTCGGATCGAGATTGGAGAGCAACGCGCGAAACCAGGTATTGCCCGATTTCGGATAGGACGTCAGCCAGACCGTCGGCTTCACCCGCGCGCATCCACCAGTTCGGCCGCGTTGGTCAGCCCGATCTCCGCCCAATGCGCCTCAAGCCACGACACCGTATCGTCCATCGCGTCGAACCGCATCGGGCGCGCCAGGGTGAAGATGCCGGCCGCATGGGCGATCGCTGCGCCGATCTGGAAATAGGCTTGCCGCTGGCCCATCCGCCGCACCAGCACGGGGCGATAGGCATTGGCCAGCAACAGCCGCGACCCATCGACCACATTGGGCCGTACGACACCCGGCGCGCGCGGGGGACGGTCCTCGGCCAAGATATAGACCGCGCCGACCGGCATCGCGTCGGTGCTCGCGGTGCCGGGCTCGACATAGAATTTCTCCATCCGGTCGCGCATCGCCTCGCCCTTGCGCTCATCGAGCGCGAGCGCGTCGATCGACTTGCTCCACAGCTTCAGAAAGCGGCCGTCGGGGTGGACGATCGGCACGCCGCCATCATCGAGCGTGATCGCAGCCTGATCATCGGTCACCAGCGTATAGCCCCGCGCGCCGAGTGCCGCCGCCAAGGTCGATTTGCCCGCACCGGAGGCACCGCAGAACAGCACCGCCTTGCCGTTCACCGCGATTGCGCTGGCGTGGAGCACGATATGGTTCCGCTGGTGCAGCAGGATGCCGTAGACATTGCCGGCGAGAAAGATCGCAATGTCTTGATCGCCGATGTCGGGCGCGCGCGCGAAGCCGATGCTGTGCCCGCCTTCGAGCAGAAAGCGTCCGACTGCGGGAAGATCGAGCAGGAACCGATCCGCGCTGCGTTGCCAATTGGGGCCCGTGGCGATGACGTCGTCCAACGCATCCGGCACATCGATCGCCCGGATTGTCACGTCGGGCGCAACTATGTCTTCCAGCGGGATGAGGCCCGGCAAACGGATCTCGCTGCAAACCGCGAGACCCGACACTCTATAAAAATGCACCCGTACCAAACCCCCTGCCACCCGCAGGCTGGTTTACGCCAAATTAACCTGCAGTTTCAAGCACCGCGCAGCGCATCGGCCAGCCGGGCGCGATCGAGCTTGCCCTCCCACCGCGCGACCACGATCGCGGCGACGGCATTGCCGATAAAATTGGTGAGGCTGCGGCATTCGCTCATGAAGCGATCGACCCCGAGGATCAGCGCCATCCCCGCGACCGGCACCGACGGCACGATCGACAGCGTGGCGGCAAGCGTGATGAACCCCGCCCCCGTCACCCCCGCCGCGCCCTTCGAACTCAGCATCGCGACACCGACCAGCAACAATTGATCCCCGATCGACAGATGCACGCCGCACGCCTGCGCGATGAACAATGCCGCCAGCGTCATGTAGATGTTGGTGCCGTCGAGATTGAACGAATAGCCCGTCGGAACCACCAGCCCGACGATCCCGCGGTCGCACCCCGCCGCCTCCAGCTTGGTCATCAAATTGGGCAGCGCCGCCTCGGACGAGGACGTGCCGAGTACCAGCAGCAGCGCGGCCTTCAGATAGACGAGCAGCCGCAGGATCGAG
>JAIXZV010000110.1 GCA_027489365.1 Sphingomonadales bacterium | reverse complement strand
GCTGGCGGCCTTGTCCGAAAACCAGGCCTACACCTCGCTCTGGGATGGGAAGGGTGAGGCCGAGATGGGCCATATCCAGCTCAGCCGCGCGGCCGATCTCGTCGTCGTCGCCCCCGCCACCGCCGATCTGCTGGCCAAGATGGCGGCGGGGATCGCCGATGATCTCGCGACGACACTGCTGCTCGCGACCGACAAACCGGTGCTCGCCGCGCCCGCGATGAACGTACGGATGTGGCAACACCCCGCCACGCGCCGCAACGTCGCGACGCTGCGCGGTGACGGCGTGACTGTGCTCGAACCCGACGAAGGCGCGATGGCGTGCGGCGAATTCGGCCCCGGTCGCTTGCCCGAACCGACAGCGATTCTCGCGGCGATCGAGGCGGCGCTGCGCTGATGTCCGCCACTGCCGGACTGGACGGCACCCACATTCTCGTCACTGCCGGGCCGACGCATGAGCCGATCGATCCGGTGCGCTATCTCGCCAATCGATCGTCGGGAAAACAGGGCTTTGCGATCGCCGCCGCGCTCGCGCGGCGTGGCGCGCGGGTGACGTTGATTGCGGGGCCGGTGACCCTCGATACGCCCGCCGGAGTGGCGCGCATCGATGTCGAAACGGCACTTCAGATGCAGGCTGCAGTGGAGACCGCCCTCCCCGCCGACGCAGCCATTCTCGTGGCAGCGGTCGCGGATTGGCGCGTCGAGAGTGCCGGCCAGAAGATCAAGAAGGGCACGGATGGACCGCCAACGCTGCGGCTCGTCGAGAATCCGGATATCCTTGCTGGGTTGGCAGCAAGCCAACATCGCCCGCGTCTACTGGTCGGCTTTGCCGCCGAAACCGAGCGCGTCATCGAACACGCCACTGCCAAACGCGTGCGCAAGAATGTGGATTGGATCGTCGCCAATGACGTGTCCGGCGACGTGATGGGCGGCACGGCCAACACCGTCCACATCGTCACGGCGGACGGCGTCGAAAGCTGGGAACGGATGCCCAAGGACGCGGTCGCCGAGCGACTGGCCGACCGAATCGCCGCGGCGCTCGGCTGAGCCTCAAAGCCGCGACCCTTCCCATCTGTCCGGATTGGCCGCGACGAAGAAGACTTTGCTTTCGCACGCCACCCCGCCTCGGCTAAGCCAATCCGCATGACTGCAACGATCACGATCGCGCTGAAGCGCTTGCCCCATGGCGAAGGCCTGCCCCTGCCCGCTTACGCGAGCGCGGGGGCCGCCGGGATGGATGTCGTCGCCGCCGAAGCCGCAACCCTCGCCCCCGGCGCGCGCGCTGCGATCGCGACCGGCTTCGCCATCGCGATTCCCGAGGGGTTCGAGGTGCAGGTCCGCCCGCGCTCCGGCCTCGCGCTGAAGCACGGGATCACCTGCCTCAACACGCCCGGCACGATCGACAGCGATTATCGCGGCGAGGTGAAGGTGATCCTGATCAACCTCGGCGCGGAGCCATTCGAGATCGCGCGCGGCGACCGCATCGCCCAACTCGTTCCGGCCCCGGTTCAACGCGCCGTGCTGGACGTCGTGGAATCGCTCGACGATACGGATCGCGGAACCGGGGGTTTCGGATCGACAGGACGATGATCGCCTTATTGCTTCTTCAGGCAGCGGAACCGCCCGCCGTGCCGACCGACTGGTCCGCGCTTGCGCCGGTTCCCTATGCCACCGCGCCGCAAATGACGCCGCAATTGAACGCTTTCGTCGGCGGCGAAGTCGCGGCCGGGCGCTGCGCCGTGCCCAAACCAGCCGACGGCCATTATGTCGTGAAGGTCGATGTCGCGACGCTGATCGATGCGTCGGGGGTGATCCGCAAGACCGTGCCGCACGCGATCGCCTGCCCAACGGTCGAGCAATATGCGGCGGGGCTGGTCGCAGGCTTCGCGCGCGGAAACCTCGCACCACGGCCGAGCGCGGGCGACGCCTGGTATCGCGCGACGATCGTGTTCGACTGGCGCGGATGACTCTCTCCGATGGGGAACTCGACCGCTACGCCCGCCATATCGTGCTGCGCGAAGTCGGCGGCGCGGGTCAGGCGAAGCTGAAGGCGGCGACCGTCGCGATCGTCGGCGCGGGCGGCATCGGCTCGCCCGCAATCCAATATCTTGCCGCGGCGGGGATCGGACGGCTGATCCTGATCGACGACGATACGGTCGATTTGTCGAACCTGCAGCGCCAGACCCTGTTCGGCGACGTGGACGTCGGCGCGCCGAAAGTGGCCGCAGCGGCGCTGGCGGCGGCGCGAATCAACCCGCATGTCGCGGTCGAATTGCGCGCAGAACGCCTGACCACGGAGAATGCCGCCGATCTGATCGCGGGCGCAGATGTCGTCCTCGACGGAACCGACAGCTTCGCGACGCGGCTTGCGGTCGCCGACGCGGCGCACGCTGCGCGCATCCCGCTCGTCTCGTCGGCGGTCGGGCAGTTCGAAGGGCAACTCGGCGTGTTCCGCGGCTGGGAAGCCGACAAGCCGTGCTATCGCTGCTTCGTCGGCAATGCCGCCGATGCCGCGGGCGACAGTTGCGCCGATCTCGGCGTGCTTGGCGCGATGACCGGTGTCATGGGCAGTCTTGCCGCGCTGGAGGCGATGCGCGCGATCATCGGCTTCGGGGACGACAGCGCGGGCAAGCTGCTGCTGATCGACGCGCTGTCCTTCCGCTTCCGCACGATCACGCTGCCGAAGGACCCCGGCTGCACGGGCTGCGGTTAGCGCGGCCTTAACCGGAGCGCGATAGGGCGGAGCCATGAAAAGCGCGCGCATCCTCGTCATTTTCGGCACCCGGCCGGAGGCGATCAAGTTGTTCCCTGTGGTCGCCGCACTCAAGGCAACGCGCGGTCTTGAGGTGCGCACCTGCGTGACCGCGCAGCACCGCGGGCTGCTCGATCAAGTGCTGAGCATCGCGGGACTCACGCCCGATATCGATCTCGATCTGATGGAGCCGGGCCAGTCGCTCGACCGCCTCACTGCGCGACTGCTCACGGGCCTTGGCGACGTGATGGATGCCGAGAAGCCCGACCGCGTGATCGTGCAAGGCGATACCGCGACCGCGATGGTCGGCGCGCTCGCCGCTTACTACCGCAAGGTGCCGGTCAGCCATGTCGAGGCGGGCTTGCGCTCGGGCGATATCTATCAGCCCTGGCCCGAGGAGGTGAACCGCCGCATCGTCGCGCCGATCGCCGACCAGCATTTCGCGCCGACCGACACCGCCGCCGAGGCGCTACGCCGCGAGAATATCGATCCCGCCACGATCCACGTCACCGGCAACACCGTGATCGACGCACTGCACGCCACGCGCGCCAAGCTCGCGGCCGATCGGTCGCTGGCAGCCGGGCTCGACGATATCGCCGAGCGCTTCGCAGGTAAGCGCATCGTGCTCGTCACCACCCATCGGCGCGAGAATTTCGGCGGCGGCATGGACAATATCGCCCACGCCCTCGGCCGCATCGCCGCGCGCGACGATGTCGCGATCCTGTTCCCGATGCATCCCAACCCCAACGTCGTCGCCGCAATGCAACGCGTACTCGGCGATCGGCCCAATATCGCGCGAATCGATCCGCTCGATTACCCGCACTTCATCCGCGCGCTGGAGCTCTGCCACATTGCACTCACCGATTCGGGCGGCGTGCAGGAGGAAGCGCCGGCACTCGCCAAGCCGGTATTGGTGATGCGCGAAACGACCGAGCGGCCCGAAGGCGTGGTCGCGGGGACGGCCAAGCTGATCGGCACCGATCCCGAGCGGATCGTCGCCGAAGTCACCCAATTGCTCGACGATCCGCAGGCTTACGCCGCGATGGCCCGCGCGCACAATCCGTTCGGCGATGGCCATGCGAGCGCCCGGATCGCGCGAATCGTCGCGGGCGGCTGAGCCAGCCTTAAGCGGGCAGCGCGACCCAGTTTTCGAGCGTGACGCCCGCCGTCTGCTCGGGCGTAACCGGCACCAGCGCACCCGATTCCTCAAGCCGGTACCAGGAATAACCCGCCGCCTGGACGATCCGCGCCGGCTCCGCCGGATCGAACCCGGCCGACTGCGTCAGTGGCGGGCAGACCTCCATGAAGATCACCTGCGGCAATCGCCGTGCGAGCGTGTCGCGCGCGCCGCCGAACACCAGGCTTTCGAAGCCCTCCACGTCGATCTTCAACAGCGCGAGCGCGTCGATCGCCTGATCGGCAACGAACTGGTCGAGCGTCGTCGCGGCGACGATCTGGACATGCGTGTCATCGGCAGTGGCGATCCGCGCGGTCGCACGCTCGGTCGGATTGGCGTTGAACGACAGGCTTCCAGGCGTATCGGCGATTGCGAGTTGGTGGGCGCGGACGTTGCCAAGGTCGTTCAGCGCGATATTTTTGCCGAGGGCCGCGAATGTTCCGGGCGCGGGTTCGATCGCGTGGATCGTCCGCTGCGGAAATTGCCGCGCCAGCAGCACGCTGACGATGCCGACATTCGCCCCGATATCGATGATGTCGCCCGGCGTCTTGGCGACGCGATCGAGGAAGAAATGCTGCTCGGCCGGTGAGATGCACCCGAGCATCGAGTGATATTCGCTGAAATTGACGAAATTGCCGATCCGCGCGCCATTGCTCAGCTTGAACGTGGCATTGCCCGAGCGCGCCTGTGCGATCCGCCAGCCAATATATTCAACGCCGAGCGCCGGATTGGTCAGGACAGTCGTAATGTTGCTGAATTTCATGACGTCAAGAATCCTGTGGCAGGCGGTCTGCCCGGCCTATCGCGCACCGCTAGTGCTTTTTCAAAGCGCTTTCGATCGCGTGTTCGAGCACCGCGTGCGTCATTTTTGTCCCAGTATCCGACAAATGGTGCGAATCGAAGTAGGTCAGGCGCCCATCAGGGCCAATGACGCGCAGCGCACCGCGCGAATCGATAAAGAGATTCGCGACGTCGACGACGTGGACATTCGGACGCTCCAGCCGATGCAACATGGCGGAGCTCGCAATGCGTGCGGACCGTGCGCCCGCCGGTTCGGTGACCGGCAGAATAAGCCCGCTGCGGATTGCTTCCCGGCTGACCTGATCCGAGATCGCTGGCGGTTCCGATACGATCAGGACCTGATCGGCGCGCCCGGACATCTCGGCCAAGGCCTTTTCAAGCGCGCGCGGATCGCCCTTCAACTTTTCCGTCCAGGCATCGATCAGAATCACCAACGCCGGCTTCTTGTCGGCAATCAGCTTGGCAACCGCAGGCCATGAGGTTCCCGCTTCGTCGGGCAATTGGTTGCGGCCGGCCGTGCCGAGCGCATCGAGTGTGAAGTGGTGCGCACGGGCAATGTCGGCGATTTCGGTGCCGTACATTGCGGCCTGGCTATCCCCGGAGAGAATGACCGTCGCCGTATCCCCGCCGCGCACGATCGTGCCACCTGACGCAATCGTGCTTGGCGGCACGTCGAAATAGAGCGCGGTGCGCAGCCATGCCCCACCGCCCGCAATGGCCGCGACGGCCAGCGCCGTTCCAGCGAACAATGCGACACGTCGCGGCCGAAGGTTGAAGGCACGCCGCATCGGTTGCTCGACCAACTGGTAGCTTGCGATCGTCAGCACCACCGTCACGACGATCTTGAGGGAGGTCCGAAAGAGCGCATCCTCCGTGTAGAAGCGATAATCGATCAGCGAAAACACCGGCCAGTGCCACAGATACAACGAATAGGAGCGCTTGCCGACCGCCACCATCGCCGGATGCGCCAGAAACCGCAGCGGCATAGGCCGTGCATCGGTCTCGCCGATCGGGGCGATCAACAGAACCGCGCCGATTACCGGAAATGCCGCGATCCAGCCGGGGAAGCCAAACGACTCGCGCAGCACCACGATCGATCCAACGATCAGCGCGCTCCCGCTCCACGCCGCCCGCGATCCCGCACGTTGGGTGATGCTGCCGCCGCCGACGCGATAAAGGGCAAGGCACGCCCCGGCCAACAATTCCCAGGCGCGGGTCGGCAACGCGTAAAACGCAATCGGCTGATACCGCGGCGTCAGCGCGACGCACAGCGCGAAGCTGAGCACCGCCAGCACCAGCGTGATCGCCAAAGGTCGGCGGGTATGGCGTGTGACGGCGTACAGATAGACCGGGAAAACGATGTAGAATTGCTCCTCCACCGCCAGCGACCAATAATGGAGCAACGGCTGTGCGTCGGCCGACAGCACGAAATAGCTGCCCTGCGTCATGAGCTTCATGTTGATCAGCGATGTGGCCGCCGCCGCGCTGTTGATTCCCAGCGAAGCCAGATCCTGCGCCGAATAGACGAAGCTCGCGACGGCAAGCGTCGTGAGGATCACCAGAATCAGCGCTGGGAAGATGCGCGATATGCGCCGCTGATAGAATCGCCCGATCGAAAACGCGCCCGCGTCGATGTCCTTGATCAGGATCGCGCTGATCAGAAAACCCGAGATCACGAAGAAGATGTCGACCCCGACAAAGCCGCCGGGCAGGACCGCGCGGTTCAAGTGGAACACCGCCACCGCCAGCACCGCCAGGGTACGAAGGCCATCGATTTCGGGCCAGTACGCCAGGCCACGCGTAG
>JAIXZV010000091.1 GCA_027489365.1 Sphingomonadales bacterium | reverse complement strand
TGCGCGATCCCGAAACGGGCAAGCCGCGCGGCACGGTCGAAATCCAGCAGATCACCTCGCTGGTGCAGACGGCGGTCGGCTTCAATCCGACGCGTGGCGACCGCGTCACCGTGATCAGCCGCAAATTCGCCGGCACGACCGCGCTCGACGAGAAGCAGCCCTGGTATGAAGCCGGTTGGCTGCCGGTGGTGGCGCGCAACGGCACCGCGCTCGTCATCGCTCTGCTCGTGCTGTTCCTCGGCATCCGCCCGCTCGCCAAAGCCGTGCTCAAGAAGCGCGAGGAGCCGGCCGCACAGCCGCGCGCCGCGCTGGGCCGCGAAATGCTGGGCGAATCGCAAGGGGGTGGGCAAACCCCGCCGCCGCCAGGTGAGCAGCCGGTGAGCATCGAAGCGCTCGAACAGACGCGCGGCTATGACGACCGGATCGGCATGGTCCGTGGCTTCACCCGCGACAATCCGGCGCGCGCTGCGCTCGCCGTACGGGACATGATCAAGTCATGAACGCACCCATGCGCACTTATACCGGCGTGGAACGCGCCGCCGTCCTGATGATGCTCGTCGGCGAGGAAGAGGCCGCTGCGATCCTGCAGAAGCTCGATCCCGAAGAAGTCCGCCAGCTCGGCAAGGCGATGTTCGCGGTCGCCGACGTGAGCGAGATCGAGGTCGAACATGTGCTCGACGATTTCGTCGGCAGGGCACGCGAGCGCACCGCGATCGGCTTCGACCCGCGCCCGCGGATCGAGGCGGTGATGACGCGCGCTTTGGGCCAGGAAAAGGCCGACAGCGTGCTCGCGCGCATCGTTCCGGCGCAGGAGGCGTGCCAGATCGATCTGCTCGACTGGCTCGATGCGGGCGAGATCGCCGCGATGATCGAGAAAGAGCATCCGCAGATCGCCGCAGTGCTGATCGCCAATCTCGATCCCGCGGTCGGCGCGCAAGTGCTCGAACTGATGCCCGATGCGGTGCAGCCCGATATTCTCCACCGCCTCGCCCGATTGGGGCCGATCACGCCCGAAGCGGTCGCGACGCTCAAGACGATGCTCGCCAACCGCACGACCTCGTCGCAGACGCAGACCGGCGTCACGCTCGGCGGCACGCGCGATGCCGCCAAGATCCTGTCGAGCGGACGCAAGGCGACCGAACTGCGCGTCATGCCGAAACTGTTCAAGATCGACCGCGAAGTGGCGAAGGCGATCGAGGAAGCGATGTTCGTGTTCGACAATCTGCTCGAGCTCGACGACAAGAATCTCGGCACGCTGATCCGCAACATCGACAGCGACATTCTCACGCGCGCGCTGAAGGGCGTGGACGAGAGCATCCGCGCGCGCTTCCTCGGCTGCATGTCGAGCCGCGCCGCCGACGGTATTCGCGACGAGATGGAGGCGCGCGGGCCGATGAAGCTCAGCGAAGTGCTCGATGCGCAAAAGGTGATCATCCAGATCGCGCGCAATCTCGCCAAGGACGGCACGATCCAGATGGGCGGCGGTGACGACGATTATGTCTGAGTTTACAGCCGGTTTTTCCTCGCGCGGAATTGGCGTCGCCGAGGCGCTGCAAGCCGCCTTCGCGCCGCGTGTGGCGGGTTTTGCCGCCGCCGATCTGCGCGACCGCGCGACGCGCGGGCCCGTCCATTTCGCGCCGCAGGGTGAGGGCGAGGCCAGCCCGAAGCATTTCTCACCCGCCAATCCTGGGACCAACCCGACCGCGGGCTGGGACCCGCTCGACGCCGCCGCGCCGCCGGCCAGCTTCGTCGATCCGGTCGCGGCGGCCCATGCGGCGGGCTATGCCGAGGGTGTCGACGCGGCGCTGGCCGAATTTGCGGCAAATGCGGAGCGCGACCGCGCCTTGCTCGCATCGCTCACCCATGCCTTGCAAGCCGACGACCGGATCGATCGCGACGCGGTCGCCCGGCGGCTGCGCGAGACGGTGTTGTTCCTGGTCACGCGGCTGGTGGGTGAGATCGGCATTTCGCCCGAAATCCTCGCGCGCCGGATCGAGGCCGCCGCCGATATGCTGAGCGATGCCGCCGAATCGGCGATGCTGCGCGTCCACCCGGACGATGTCGCCTTGCTCGAAGGCAAATTGCCGCGTCAGATCTTCGCGGTCGGCGATGCGAGCGTCGCGCGTGGCGCGTTCGTGCTCGAAAGCGCCTCGACGATCGTCGAGGACGGGCCGGAGGAATGGCTCGAACAATTGGCGCAGGCGATCGACCGCGTCGCGGTGCCGGAGGCCTGACGCGATGCTGAACCGCTTCACCGGCGATTATCTCGATTCGCTCGGCCTCCCCGATTTCACCCCGCGCCCGAAGGTTTCGGGGCGACTTGCCTCGTTCGACGGGCTGTTGATGGAGGCGGTCGGCCTCACCCTGCCGGTCGGCACCGTCTGCCAGGTCGGCGACCGCGCATCGGGCGTCGAGGCCGAAGTGATCGGTTTCCGCAATGGCCGCACGCTGTTGATGAACCTCGGCGGCGCGGCGGCGCTGTTGCCGCAAGCGCCGGTTCGTCCGGTCGGCGCGCCGGGCGAGGCCGAAGTCGGTCCCGCGATGCTCGGCCGCGTGGTCGATGGCGCGGGCAAGCCGATCGACGGCCTCGGCCCGATTCGTGGGGCGGCGCGCTGGCCGCTCGCGGGCAAGGTCCAGTCGCCGCTCGACCGTGGCCGCGTGCTGAAGCCGCTCGATGTCGGGGTACGCGCAATCAACGGCTTGCTCACCGTTGGCCAGGGCCAGCGGATCGGTATCATGGCCGGGTCGGGCGTCGGCAAATCGGTGCTGCTCGGCATGATCGTGCGCGCCGCCGAGGCCGATGTGATCGTGATCGGCCTGATCGGCGAGCGCAGCCGCGAAGTCGCCGACTTCCTCGAAACCAAGGTCGCGGGCGAGGCGCGCAAACGTGCCGTCGTCGTCGCGGTCCCCGCCAACCATTCGCCGGTGCTGCGCATTCGCGGCGCGCTGCGCACCCACGCCATTGCCGAGGCGTTTCGCGCGCAGGGCAAGAAGGTGCTGCTGATCATGGATTCGCTCACCCGCGTCGCCCATGCCGGGCGCGAGATCGGGCTGGCGCTGGGCGAACCGGCGTCAGCGCGAGGGTATCCACCTAGCGCGATCGCGATGCTGCCCAATTTGATCGAACGCGCCGGGGTCGATGTCCACACCGGCGGGTCAATCACCGCGATCTATACCGTGCTCGCCGATGGCGACGACGGCAACGATCCAGTGGTGGACAGTGCGCGCTCTATCCTCGACGGCCATATCGTGCTGTCGCGGCAACTCGCCGAGCGCGGCGTATACCCTGCGATCGACATCGGTCCGTCGGTCAGCCGCGTGATGAGCGATATTGTCGGCACGCCGCATCTGAAGGCCGCGCGCGTGCTGCGCCGCCACCTCGCCACCTATGAGGAAAATCGCGATCTCGTGCTGATGGGCGCGTATCGCTCGGGCGCCGATCCGGCGATCGATGCCGCCATCGCCTGTCATCCGGCGGTTATGGAATATATCAAGCAGGACCCGGGCGAGATGGTGACGCTCGATGATGCCGCCGCCGAGCTGATCGGCGTGTTCGCGGATGGCTAAATCCAAGCTCGACCGCATCCTGCGCGTCCGCACCTTGCAGCTCGGCCTCGTCCAGGCTGAGGAATCGCGGGCGCAGGAGCGCGCCGCGAGCGAGGCGATGCTCAAATCGCGCATCGCGCAGCTCGTCGAAGGGGTGTCGCCCGCGCCAGCACCCGTCGCCGCCTTCTCGCTCGTCGCCGCAGCGCATTTTCGCGAGCGTCTGCACCAATCCGCCGAAGCCGCCGAGGGCCGCCTCCGCGCGGCCGAAGCCGTCGCCGAACGCGCAGCCGAAGCCACGCGCGAGGCGCGCCGCGACCAGAGTGCGATCGAAAAGCTGATCGCCCGCGCGCAAGCCGATGCCGCGCTCAAGGAAATTCGCGCGCTGGAGACGGCACCGCCATCGCGCAAAATTCGGCATGATCCTTGCTGATGGCCTGACGGGTGCCGCCTTCGGCCCCGCTGGAGCTTGCATGATCGACCTGTTGCCCGCTTTGCCACCGCTTGCCCCGCCCGTGCCGCCACCCGTGGTGGCCGGTGACGGTGCCGTGGCGTCCGGGGCGAGCTTCGCGCAGACGCTGGCCGCGTTCCTCGATGCCAAAGAGGCGGCGCTCGAGCCGCAAGCCGCGATCCCGCTGATCGCCGAACGGCAAGCCGCTGCCGAACCCGGCAAGGATTTGCCTGTCGCGGCCGCCGATGAAGCCGATCCGGCCGATCCCGCCGCGCAAAACCCGTGGCTGGCCGCGCTAACACCGCCCGTACCGCTTCCTGTCACCGTCGCCGCCCCAACCCCTGAGCGCGTGTCCACCGCGGCCGTGGTCGCGCAAAGTGTGCCGCTCACCATCGCTGCCGCCCCGGAGACGCCGCGCGAAACGCCGACCGTGCAGGGAAGCGACCCGCCGCAGACGCCCGAGGCTCCCGAAGCGCCGCCGACCAAAATCCTCGACGCAATCTCGCCGTCGCTACGCCCTGCGGCGGTCGTCGTCGCTGCAAAGTCGATGGTCGACGCTCCGCAACGCACACCCGACGCGCCGGTCGCTGCACCCGCGCCGGTCGCCGCACCCGCGCAAGAAATCGCCGTCAGCACGCTGCCGCAACCCGCCGGCCAGGTCTTCGCTTCGGCCCGTGCGATCGCCGGATCGTGGCGCGACCGCGCGCGCGGGGAAGGCCGCGATCCGCTCGACCTTCCGACAAGCTTTACGACGTCCGCCCCGATCGATCTGCGCGAACGCGCGGTCGTCCAGGCCGCTGCGCAGACCGCGAGCCCGGCGCTCGATCTGACCGCCGACAACGGCCTGCAACGGATGATCGACCGGATCGAAACGCTGCGCGACGCCGCCGATGCGGGCGACACGCGCGTGCGCCTGATCCCCGATGCGCTGGGCAGCATAGACGTCGCGGTGCGGCAGGAGGGCGAGCGCGTCCATGTCCACTTCACCGCCGAGCAGGACGCGACGCGCGCGCTGATCGCCGAGGCGCAGCCGCGTCTCACCGAACTCGCCGCCGCGCGCGGGGTGCGGATCGGCGATACCAGCGTCTCGACCGGCACCGGCGGCGGCAATGCCCCGCCCCAGCCACAAGCGCAGCCGCGCGCTGCCCCACCCGGCGCGCCCGCATCGGCCCTCACCGATACCGCAGCGCTTTCCACCCCAGATCACCGTCTCGCCTGAATTGAAGGAGCACAACCGTGAGTGACAAGACTGCCATTGAGGAAGCCCCCAAGAAGAAAAAGGGCGGCGCCATGAAGATCGTGCTGATCGCCGTCGGCGGTCTGGCCGTGCTCGGCGGCGGTGTCGGCGGTACGCTTTATGCGGTCAATGCCGGGATGCTCGGCGGGCATAAGGGCGAAGCCGTTGCAGAGGGCCCGCGCCTTGTTCCGAAAGTCGAACAGAAGCGTGCCGGGTCGGGCGAGGGTGAAGGGCACGAATCGAGCGGCGGGCACAAGCCGCCGACCGGCACCGGCGGCGACAAATATGCCTCCAATTATTATGCGATGGAAAAGGAGTTCACCTCCAACCTGCAGGACAGCGTGCACTTCGTCCAGGTCGGCATCGCCATCTCCACGCCCTATGACGACACCGTTATCGAAAACATCAAAACCAACGAAATCGCGGTGCGCTCGTCGATCCTGATGGCGCTGGGGGACACCACCGAGGATCAGGTTTTTACCAGCAATGGCAAGCAGATGCTGCAGCGTCGGATCGCCAAGGCGATCAACGATACGCTGAAGGAAAAGGAAGGCTTCGGGGGCGTCGGTAACGTTTACTTTACCAATTTCGTTGTTCAGTGAGGCATGGTTAACGAAGGCCTTAAGCGCGCAAGCGGCCAGTCGGCGGACGAGCGGCGGGAACGCCCCCGGCGCGCGGCGGAACACGCCGCGCTGGGGACGACCAACCTCAATCCGTTCGGCGATCTGCATACCGTGCAGCATCTGTCGGCGCGGCTTGCGCGCGGCGTGCGCGCCGTGTTCGAGCCGTTGCTGCGCAAGGAAGTGCGCTGCTGGGCCGAGCCGCTCGTCGTGCAGCGGCTCGCCGATTATCGCGCCGAACGCCCCGCCGGGCTGACCGCGTGGCTGCCGCTGGCGATGTCGGGTGGCGGCAGCATGGTCAACGGCCAGACGCTCGCGGTGCTCGACGGGCGCTTCGTGCTGGAATTGCTCGATCTGTTCTTCGGCGGCACCGGCCATGCGCCGCACGATCTGCCGAGCGAATTCACCCCCGCCGCCGAAGCGATGATCGCGCAGCTCGGCACGATGCTCGCCGAACCGATGCGAGCTGCATGGGAGCCGCTCGCCAAGATCAGCTTCGTCCCCGGTCATGTCGAGGTGAACCCGTCGCTGATCCCCGACTTCGACACGGAAGATGCGGTGGTCGTCACGCGTTTCGGCATTGCTGCCGGCACCGCCAAGCCGGTGTTCCTCGATCTGCTCTATCCGGTCGCCGCGCTGAAGCCGCACGGCCCGTCGCTCACCGGCAAGGTCCACGGCAAGACCGCCGAGCCCGATCGGGCGTGGCGCAACGGCCTCACCCGCGCGGTGATGGACGTGCGCTTCGGCGTGCGTTCGGTCCTCGCCGAACCGATCGTTCCGCTCAGCCTGTTACTGGAGCTGAAGGCCGGTGACGTGATTCCGATCAGCGTCGGTGGCGACGTGCCGGTGATGGTCGGCGGCGACCGGCTCGGTGCCGGCACGGTCGGCACGTCGAACGGCCGCGCCGCGATCAAGCTGACCAGTATTTCCTACGAACTGAATTCCGACCTCGGGGGCAACTTCCAATGAACGATATGACGGGCGGATTTCCGGTCGATGCGAGCCTCGCGGCCAATTTCCGGCTGCTGCAGGATGTCGACGTCAAATTGACGGTCGAGATCGGCTCGACTTCGCTCACGCTGCGCGAACTCCTCGCGCTCGGCGAATCGAGCGTGATCGAGCTCGACCGCCAGGCCAATGAGTTGCTCGACGTGCTGGTCAACGGCACGCTGATCGGGCGCGGCGAAGTGGTGATGGTCGGCGATCGTTTCGGCGTGCGGATGACCGAGCTGGTCAGCCCCGAAAAGCGGGCCTGACGGCGATGATGTGGTCCTATGTCCTGAAGCTGGTCGTGCTGCTGCCGCTCGTCTGCGGCCTGATGATCGGGTGCCTCTATGCGTGGCGCAAGCTTGAGTCGCGGATGCCGGGGCAACCCGCCAACCGGATGCTCAAGGTCAATGAGACGATGATGATCTCGCCCAGCGTCCGCCTCGCGGTGATCGATTTCGAGGGGCGCAAGCTGCTCGTCTCGGTCAGCCGGACTGGCGTCACGCTGATCGATCGCGGGAGCGACGCCAAGTGAGCGTAAAGATCGTCCGCAAGGGCTCCGGCCCGGCGCTGATCCGCCAGCCGGAGAAGCGTACGCCGGTGTGGGGTAAGCTCGCCTTGGTGCTGCTCGGCATCGTGTTCGCGCTGATCGTCGCGCACCCGGCGCTCGCACAAGCGCTGCCGACCCCCGCCCCCACGCCGGGCGTCGGCGATGCGGCGGACAAGGCGCTGAAGGAATTGGGCGGCGGCGACGCGCCGATGGCTTTGTCGCTGCAGATCCTCATCGTTATGGGGCTGCTGACGATCCTGCCCGGCATCCTGCTGATGATGACCAGCTTCACGCGGATCATCATCGTACTGGCGATCGTGCGGCAGGCGATGGGCTTGCAACAGACCCCGCCCAACCAGGTGCTGATCGGCCTTTCGCTGTTCCTGTCGTTCTTCGTGATGGCGCCGACGATCAACAAGATCAACGCGACCGCGATCCAGCCTTATGCCGAGAGCAAGATCGGCGCGACCGACATGATCAAGGCCGGCGCAATCCCGCTGCACGATTTCATGGCGAAACAGACACGCAAGAAGGACATCACGATGTTCGCCGGGATCGCCAAGAGCGGGCCGTATCAGAAGGCGGAGGATATCCCCTTCTCGGTGCTGCTGCCCGCCTTCGTGACGAGCGAACTCAAGACCGCGTTCCAGATCGGATTCCTGGTGTTCCTGCCCTTCATCGTGATCGATCTGGTCGTGGCGACGGTGCTGATGTCGCTCGGCATGATGATGCTGTCGCCGACGATCATTTCGATGCCGTTCAAGCTGTTGCTGTTCGTGCTGGTCGATGGCTGGGCGCTGACGATGGGTTCGCTTGCCAACAGCTTCGTGAGTTAGCGCGGTGGCCGTATCCCCCACCGTTCGGGCTGAGCTTGTCGAAGCCCTGCCTCTCCCTTCCAGCATTGCTGAAGAAGCACAGTCCTTCGACACGCTCAGGACGAACGGGGAGGGATTGGTCTGATGGACGCCGATTACTTCCTCACTATCGCCAATCAGACGATGTGGGTGCTGGCGCTCGCCTCGGCGCCGATCCTGATCCCGGCGCTGCTTGCGGGTCTCATCACCGGCATGATCCAGGCGGCGACCTCGATCAACGAACAGACCTTGTCGTTCGTGCCGAAACTGATCGTCGTCGCGGTGTCGCTGCTGATTTTCGGTGGCCTGATCATCGGGCTGATCAGCGATTTCACGCTGAGCATTTTCGAGCGGATTCCGGATCTGGTCCGCTAAATGGGCAGTGCGGCTGGCCCTCTCGGCTTCGGCCTGTCGGTCGAGCCCCAGCTTTGGGCGTTGATCTTCGTCATGGTGCGGGTCGGCGCGGCGTTCATTGCCGCGCCCGTCTTCAGCGCGGTGTCGATCCCGCTGACGGTGCGCGTGACGCTGTCGGGCGCGATCGGCGTGCTCGTGCTTGGTATCCATCCGGTGACGCCGCCCGAACATGTCTTTGCCTTCAACACCTTCCTCGCGGTCGCAGCCGAAGCGCTGGTCGGCTTCGCGATGGGCTTCATTCTGCAGATCGCCTTTGCTGCACCCATGATCGCGAGCGAAGTGATCGGCACGTCGATGGGGATCGGCTTTGCATCCGCAATCGACCCGCAAAACGGTCGCTCGACCCCGGCGCTCGGGCAATTCTTCTCGATGATGCTCACGCTGCTGTTTTTGAGCGTCAACGGGCACCTGATCCTCGTCGAGATGATCGTGAAGAGCTATGATGCGCTGCCGCCGGGTGCCGCCTGGCTGAAGCCGCAGCAGCTCGAGAATATCGCCTTCTTCGGCGGCTACACCTTCCTCGCCGGTTTGCTGCTAGCGCTCCCGGTCGGGTTCCTTTTGCTCTGCCTCAATCTGATCGTCGGCATGATCTCGCGCTCGGCCCCGTCGCTGAACCTGTTCGCGGTCGGCTTGCCCGCCAGCCTCGCGGTCGGCGTCGTCGCGCTCGCGATGGGCTTCCCCGCGATGGGCGATTATCTGCTCGTCATCATCAATGAGGCGCTCTCCGCCACGCAAAGCCTGGTGCTCGGCTGATGTCGGAGGAGTTCGGCGAAAAAACAGAAGCACCAACCGCAAAGCGCAAACGCGACGCGGCCGAACAGGGTGACATTCTCAAATCGCGCGAGTTCGCGACCGCGCTGGTGATCCTTGCCGGCTGTGGCTGGCTCGCCGTGATGGGACCGTCTTTGGTGGGCGCGTGCAAGGAGGTGATGGCGTCGAGCTTCGCCTTCGATCACCGCGATATCGAGGATTTTTCGCCGTTCCGCGCGCTCGCGCAAAGCGGGTGGAAGCTGGCGCCAGCGCTCGGTTCGCTGCTCGTCGTCACCTTCGTCGCGGCGATCCTCAGCCAGGCCGGACTCGGCCATCTCGGCTTTAACGGCAAATTGCTCGCGCCCAAGGCATCGCGGATCAATCCGGCGTCGGGGCTGAAGCGTATTCTCGGCCCGCAGGGCTGGATCGAACTCGGCAAATCGTTGCTCAAGGTCGTGCTGCTCGGCAGCATCGGCTGGTACATGCTGGGCCAGGTCGCGCACAGCACGATCGGCTTGGCCTCGACCAATATCGGGACGGCGGTCGGGTCGCTCGGCAGCACTTTCATGGGCGTTTTGTTCACGATGGCGTTCGGGCTGGTGCTGATCGCCGGGGTCGATGTGCCGCTCCAGATCATTCAGTTGCTGCGCAAATTGCGCATGTCGAAACAGGCGATCAAGGACGAGAATAAGGAAACCGAAGGCTCGCCCGAGGCGAAGGGCGCAATGCGCCAGCGTCAGCGCGAGATGGCGACGCGCAACATGCGCAAAGCGGTCAGCGAGGCGCATGTCATCCTCACCAACCCGACGCATTTCGCGGTCGCCTTGCGCTATGACCGGGGCAAGGATCAGGTGCCGGTGGTCGTCGCCAAGGGGCGCGGCGTGATCGCGCTGGCGATTCGCGAACTGGGCGCGGAAAACCGCCTGCCGGTGCTCGAATATCCCTCGCTCGCCCGCGCCGTCTATTACACCAGCCGCGAAGGGCAGGAAGTCCGCGATGACCTCTACGTCGCGCTCGCCACGATCCTCGCCTTCGTCTTCGGCCTCAATGCCGAGGCGGGCGGTACACCGCCGCCGGTGCTGGTGCCGCCGACCGCGCGCTTCGACGAAAATGGCGTGAAGGAATCCTAAAGATGCACGCGCTTCGGTCGTTCTATCCTCTGAGGTATGTAACGGGATCACAGCCATGGTGACGACGACCAGCGCGACGGGGACGACCAATCTCGGCCAGTCGATCCTGAACGCGTCGAACGCCGGATCGGGCGTTGATACCGCGTCGCTTGTCGCATCGCTGGTGCAGGCGCAATTCGCCGCCAAGAATGCCGCGCTGACCAAGCAGGAAAATACGCTCACCGCGCAGATTTCGTCGGTCGCCAAGGTGCAGAGCGGGATTACCAGCTTCGCGTCTGGCCTGAAGACGCTGGTCAAAGGCGGCAGTCTCGTCACCCAGCCGACCAGTTCGGACAGCAGCGTGCTGACCGCGAGCGCCTTGCCCGGCGCGAAATTGTCGGGCCTGTCCGCCTCGGTCGAGGTTACGCGCCTCGCCACGCCGCAGATCGCCACCACCGCCGTGCCCTTCGCCAGCCGCACGACGACCGTCGGCACGGGCACGCTGACGCTCACTTTCGGCACCGGCACCGTCACAAATGGCGCGCTCGCCGGCTTTACCGCGGGAACGGCTGCCGCAATTGAGATCCCGATCGACAGCAGCAATCAAACGCTGGACGGCATTGCCAAGGCGATCAACGCTAAGGCGGCCGGCGTCACTGCGAGCGTCGTCACCGATTCCGACGGCACCGCCCGCCTGACGCTGAAAGGCGCGACCGGCAGCGCGCAGGCCTTCACGCTGAGCGGCGACACCCCCGGCCTCGCGCAACTCAACGTCGGCGTGGGGGAAACCGCAACATCGATCGGCAGTGCCGCGCTCAACGCACAACTGAAGCTCGATGGTGTAGCCGTCGAACGCAGCAGCAACACCGTCACCGACCTCATCGACGGGGTTAAGCTCAACCTTGCGAGCGCTGCGGTCGGCAAGACCGTGACGCTCGGCAGCAGCACGCCGAGCGCCGGTCTTTCGCAGGCGGTGACCGATTTCGTCGATACCTTCAATCAGCTCCAGGCGATCCTGAAGAGCGAAACCGATGCGGCGACCGGACCTTTACGCAACGATTACAACGCGACGGGCCTGTCGCGCGCGCTGCGTGGGCTGACACTGACCACGCTCACCACCGGTGCCGCCGCAGGCGCGCCCACCAACCTTGCGGCGATCGGCGTATCGACCAACCGCGACGGGACGCTCAGCGTCGATTCGGCCAAGCTCGCCGCCGTGATCGCCAGCAATCCCGACGGGGTCGAGGCGCTGTTCGCCGATGGCACCGGCGCAACCGGCGGTGGGATCGCGGCGGCGCTCGATGCGATTTCGACCGCTGCGGTCGACAAAGCGGTGACCGTCAACGGCAAGACCGAACGCGTCGGCCTTGTCGGCAGCGCCGCGCTCTACACCGCCGCGAAGACGCGCGTGACCGATGCCGAGGCCAAGATCGCGACCGATACGACGGCCTATCAGGAGCGCCTGACCAAGCAATATGCCGCCTCCGACGCGCGCGTCGCCGCCTATAAGACGGCCCAGACCACGCTGACGAACCAGATCGCGCAGTGGAACAAGAGCAGCGCGTGACCGCCGCATACGCCACGGCGTTCGGCCGCAATCCTGAAGCGACCTATCGCCAGATCGAACTCGGCGGGCAAACTGCCGAGGCGGACGGTCCGGCGCTGGTGCAATTGTTGTATGACGAGGCGATCCGCGCCTTGCGCAGCGCCGCCTGGGCCGCCGAAAACGGCAATTATGCGATGAAGAGCGACAAGGTGACGCGTGCGACCGCCATCCTCTTCGCGCTCGAGGCGGGGCTCGACTTCGAAGCGGGCGGCACTGTCGCGCCGGCGCTCGCCAACCTCTACGCCGGCGCGCGCCAGACGGTGGTCAATGCGAGCGTCGGTAACGATCCGCGCCCGTTCCGCGAGGTGGCGGCGACGCTCGACGAGATCGGCCAGGCATGGCGCGCGATCCGCGCCGGGTGATACGGTTGCTGCGGCGTTAACCAAATCGTGACACGGCACGGGCTATGCCGTCGGCATGACCGATCTTCTCCCGCTCGATTCCACCGCACCGCGCCGCGCGCTCGGCACCATCCTGGTGGTCGATGACAGCCGCACCAATCTTACCGTGCTCGGGCGCCGGCTCGGGCATCTCGGCTATCTCGCGGTGCTCAGCGACAATGGGGGCGAAGCGCTTGATCTGATCGCCGCGCGCGTGTTCGATCTGGTGCTGCTCGACATGGTGATGCCCCGCCTGACCGGCGTGCAAGTGCTGCGCGAAATCCGTGGCAATCGCGATACGATCGATTTGCCGGTGATCATGCTGACCGGGCGCAGCGATCCTGCGGCGGCGGTCGAAGCGCTGGCCGCCGGGGCGGATGACCATGTCGCCAAGCCGTTCGATTTCGACGTACTCGCTGCCCGTATCGCGCGGACGATGACGCGCGCGCGCCGCATTGCCGACCTCAAGCGTTCGAACGCCAATCTCGACGCCCGTATCGCCGCGCGCGCGGTGGAATTGGGCGAAGCCAAGTCGCAACTCGCCGCCACCCGCGCCGATCGCCAGCGGCTCGTCGCGTCGATCCAGGCGCTCAACGATGAGGTCGAGCGGCTCAGCCGCTGAGCTCAGCCGAACCAGCGCCGTGCGCTGAAATAGCCGATAATGCCGATTGTCACCGCGATGCAGACCCCGCCGATCGCATCGAACGCCCAAGGTTCCTTGGCGAAGGGCAACCCCTCGACGTTCATGCCGTAAAGGCCGGTCAAGAAGGTCAGCGGCAGGAAGATGAGCGCCACGATCGAAATCAGCAGCGAGCGCGAATCGATCTGTTCGGCGCGTAAATCGGTCAGCGCTTCGTGCATCAGCGCCGATCGTTCGCGGATCGCCTCCAATTCCTCCGCCATCCGCGCCGCGCGATCGGCGGCGGATGTGAGGTGCAACCGGTCGTCATCGTGCAGCCAGTCGCACGGCAACGCGGCGAGCTTTTCCAGCGCCGCGCGCTGCGGCTGCAGGAAGCGGCGATAGCCGATCGCGGCGACGCGTACCTTGGTCACGCCGCGGCGCAGTTCGAACACCTTGTCGGCGTCGAGATCGGCTTCGCAATCGTCGAGCCGGTCACCCAGATCGCCGACTTCGGGATCGAGCTCCTCGGTGATCGCGCTCGCAAATTCCGCGATCAGATCCCCCGGATCGCGCACCATGCCGCCTTCGACCAGCTTGACCACGGCGTCGATCGCGGTGACCGATCGCCGCGCGACCGAAACCACCCGCCCCTTGGTCGCCCAGATGCGCAACGACGCCAGCGGGTCCGACGTGGTCATCGCTTCGTTCGAACGGCCGCGCAGATTGAGGAATGCCCCGTCGCCCAGCGCATCGCAACGCGGGCGCGATTCGGTGGTGGTCAGCGCATCGACGACATAATCGGGTGCCTTGGCGGTCTGCGTCAGCCATTGTTGCGCGTGTTCGTTGTTGGTCGTCAGGTGAACCCAGATCAGGTCGCCCGGCGCATCGAGCGCTTGCGCGATGTCGAGCCGTTCGGCGGTGCCGTGCGCGACGCGGTACGCAAAGCCGCTCATGCCCATGCGATCCACACCGTCAGCCCCGCTTCGGCCGTCTCCGGGGCGCTGTCCGCTGCGATCCGGATCGCATCGGCGCGGGCGCGATCGAGGATAGCCGCGGGAATGTCGGTCGCGTGATAGATGCGGTCGGCCAGCGCCAACGCACGCGCCTCGCCCAGCGTGAGATCGTCCGGATCGGTCGAGCGTAGCGGCACTGTCACACGGCGGTCGGAGGGCGCGGTCGCGTTCGCCAGCCACGTCCCGACCGCTTCGGGGGCGGCGCGCAACGGATCGAGCGCGCCACCTTCCGCAAACGCCGCCCCCAGCGCGCGGCGGCGATCATCGAGCGCGGGATAGGCCAGCCGGATCGCGGCGCGCAGCGCGTGCAGTCGCTCGGTCAGCGGCCCCAGCGTCGCGGGCAGCAGCGCCTCCAGCCGCTGTCGCAGCGCCGCAGCCAGCCCCGCCGATGCGCCACCGGTGCCGATCGCGACGATCACCGGGCTGCGATCGACGATCGCGGGCAGCGTAAAATCGCAACTGTCGGGGCGGTCGACTGCATTGACCAGCACGCCGCGTGCCTTCAGCCGGGCAATTGCGGCGCGTGCTTCCGCCTCATCCTCGATCGCCACGATCGCCAGCGTCGCAGTTGCCTCCTCACCGACGATCCTTGCCCCCGCACGTTCGAGCAAGCGCCGCTTGGCCGCCGCCGGTTCGCCGTCCCCGAGCAGGATCACTGCGCGACCCGCCATCCGCACGAACAGAGGCAGGCTGTGCAGTGCAGGCGGGGGCAGGCTCACGCCTTGAGCCACTCCGGAATGCGTTCGGCGGCCAGGATCGTTTCGGGCAGAATACGGTCGGCAACAACGGCGAAACGGTCGCCGTCGACCAGCACTTCGGGCACCAGCGCACGGCTGTTATAGGTCGAGGCCATTGTCGCGCCATAGGCGCCAGCCGTGCGGAAGATCGCCAAATCGCCGCGCTCCACCGCATCGATGTCGCGCCCCATGGCGAAGGTATCGCCGCTTTCGCACACCGGCCCTGCGATATTGGCGGTCATCCGCGCACCGGTCGGACGGACTGCCGCGAAATCGTGCCAGGCGTCGTACAAGGCAGGCCGCGCGAGATCGTTCATCGCGGCATCGACGATGACATAGGGGTTGGTGACGCCGGGCTTGACCCAGATCACGCGTGTGAGCAGCACCCCGGCATTGCCCGCGATCACGCGGCCGGGTTCGAACATCAGCCGCACGCCCCAGTCGCGCGTCACGCGCGCCACCATCGCGCCGAGTTCGGCGGGGCTCGGAAACACCTCACCCGCGCGGTACGGCACGCCCAGGCCGCCGCCCAGATCGACACGCTCGATCGGCAGCCCCATGCCGCGAAGCTCGGCAATCAGGTCGCCGACGCGGCGGTACGCCGCTTCGAGTGGGGCGAGATCGCTCAACTGGCTGCCGATATGGATCGCCACGCCGCGCATCGCGAGGCCGGGGAGGGCGGCGAGCCGCGCGAAGATCGCCGGGGCCTGGTCGATCGCGACGCCGAACTTGTTCTCGCGCTTGCCGGTCGAAATCTTGGCGTGCGTGCCTGCATCCACGTCCGGGTTCACGCGCAGCACGGCATCGGCGACCATGCCCTTGGCGGCAGCGAGGGCGGCTAGCACCACGCCCTCCTCCTCCAGCTCGAGGTTGAACTGGCCAAGCCCGACATCGAGCGCGGTGACCAGTTCCTGCTCGGTCTTGCCGACGCCCGAAAATACCACGTCCGCCGCCGGGATCCCGGCCGCCAAAGCACGCGCGAGTTCGCCGCCCGAGACCACGTCGGCCCCGTATCCGGCCTTGGCGAGCAGACGCAGCACCGCGAGATTGGGATTGGCCTTGATCGCATAGGCGAGATGCACGTCGCCCGCCGCCGACAGGCCTTCGCGAAAGGCGCGGGCATGTTGTTCGAAGGTCGCGGTGGAATAGATATAGACCGGCGTGCCGACTTGCTCGGCAATCACCGAAAGCGGCACGCCCTCGCAATGCAGGACGCCGTCGATCAGCGCGAAGTGATCCATGATGTCGGCCTTAAAAACGTAAAAAGTGGGAAGATCAATTAGGCGGCGGCAGGCTGAACTCGTCGCTGCGGCGCTCCTGCGAGCGTTTGAGCAATTCGTCGCTGCGCGCAGGCCGCGCCTGGTCGCTGGGTTTGAGCAGTTCCGCCGGGGTCGGCGTCGCCTTGGCACCGTACGGTGCGATCGGCAGCGACTCGCCCTTGGCCGGTTTCAAATTGGTCGCGGCACCACAGCCGGCGAGCAGCAGCACCGATCCGAACAGGAGCACAGCGCGCATCATCTCTCTCCTTCGCGCGCGGCGGCGATCGCCGCGCGCACCCGCACCGGTGCGGTGCCGCCGAAGCTCGTCCGGCTGGCGACCGAGGCATCGACCGACAGCACGCCGTACACCGCCTCGTCGATCCGCGCATCGATCGCCTGCAAATCGGCGAGCGGCACCGCATCGAGCGTCACGCCCAGCGTCTCGGCACGCGCGACCGCGCGCCCGGTGATATGATGCGCCTCGCGAAACGGCACGCCCGCCTCGCGCACCAGCCAATCGGCGAGATCGGTCGCGGTGGCGAACCCGGCCTCGGCCAGGCCCCGCATCCGATCGGTACGGAAGGTCGCGCTTTCGACCATCCCGGTCATCGCGGCGATCGACAGGCCGAGCAGATCGTGCGCCTCGAACACTGGCGGCTTATCGTCCTGCATATCCTTCGAATACGCGAGCGGCAGGCCCTTCATCGTCACCATCAGCGCGGTCATGCAGCCGAGGATGCGGCCCGCATGGCCGCGCACCAGCTCGGCGGCGTCGGGATTGCGCTTCTGCGGCATGATCGAGCTGCCGGTCGACCATTGGTCGGAGAGCGCCACGAAGCCGAACGGCTGCGATGCCCACAACACGAATTCCTCGGCCAGGCGGCTGAGGTGCAGCGAACATTGCGTCGCCGCGGTCAGATAGTCGATCGCGAAATCACGGTCGGACACGCCATCGAGCGAATTGCGCGTCGGCCCGTCGAAACCGAGCGCCGCCGCCGTCATCGTACGGTCGATCGGAAAGCCCGTCCCCGCGAGCGCGGCCGAGCCGAGCGGGCACAGGTTCATCCGAGCGCGCGCATCGGCAAAGCGGCTGCGATCCCGCGCGATCATCTCGTGATACGCCATCAGATGATGGCCGAGCGTCACCGGCTGGGCGCTTTGCAAATGGGTGAAGCCGGGCATCACGCTGTCGGCATGGTCTTCCGCACGGGTCAGCAGCGCCGTCTGAAACGCGTCCAGCGCCGCATCGACCTCGTCGATGGCATCGCGCACCCACAGCTTGAAATCGGTCGCGACCTGGTCGTTGCGCGATCGTGCAGTGTGCAGCCGTCCGGCGACCGGGCCGATCGCCTCGGCGAGGCGCGCTTCGGACTGCATATGGATGTCTTCGAGCACCATGTCCTCGGCCACGCCGTTGGTTTCATAATGCGCGGCGACCGTGTCGAGTCCCGCCGAAATGGTCGCGGCATCCTCCGGCGAGACGATCCCGGTTGCGCCGAGCATCGCGACATGTGCCTTCGATCCGGCGATATCCTGCCGCCACAGCCGCTTGTCGAACGGGATCGAGGCATTTATCGCACGCATCACCGCAGCCGGCCCTTCGGCGAAGCGGCCACCCCACATCGCATTGGATGCGCCCGTGATGTCTTTCCGTTCGGTAATCGCTTTGGTCCTGCCGCTTGCCCTGCTTGCGGGGTGCGATAAGCAAGTCTCGTCGAACGAGCAAGCGGCTGCCCCTGCGCCCGTAGCGCCCGCTGGCGCGAGCGAGGCCGCCAAGATCGACCGCAGCCACAAAGGCGAAGCCGCGCCGACGCTCAGCTTCGAGGACCCCGACGGAAAGCCGACCACACTCGCTGCCTTCAAGGGCAAGCCGCTGCTGGTCAATTTGTGGGCGACGTGGTGCGGCCCGTGCGTCAAGGAAATGCCGACGCTCGATGCCGCTGCGGCGACTATCCCGGTCGTCGCGATCAGCCAGGATAAGGATCGCCCGACGATCGCGGCCTACTTCGCCAGGCAGAAATTCGCGCGCCTTCAGCCCTATCTCGACAAGGAATTGGGCTTCAGCATCGCTTATAACGCCAGCCTGCCGATGAGCATCCTGTTCGATTCGTCGGGCAAGGAAGTATGGCGCTCGACCGGCGGGATGGACTGGACCAGTGCGGTCGCCAAGGCGGCGCTGGCCGAGGCGAAGTGACCGATCTCGCGATCCTCTACGAACACCCGGCGTGGTTCGCGCCGCTGTTCGCCGCGCTCGACCGGCGCGGTGTGGACTATCTCGCGCTGACCCCAGACGGGCATTTCAATCCGGCCGATCAGGCGCCCCCGGCGCGCGTGGTGTTCAACCGTATCGCCATGTCGAGCTTCCTGCGTTCGGCCGAGCCTCCGATCTTCTACGCGACCGCCATGCTCGATCATTGGCGGCGCGGCGGCGCGACGATCGTCAACGGGGCGCACGTGCTGGCGATCGATTCGTCCAAGGCGCGGCAACTCTCACTGATCGCGTCGCTCGGCCTCGCCATTCCGGCGACGCGGGTGGTGCATCGCGCCGAGGATGTGGTCGCGGCGGCGCAAACGATCGGCTTCCCGCTGGTGGTGAAGGCCAATATCGGCGGATCGGGCGCGGGGATCGTGCGCGCCGATAATCTGTCCGAACTGCGCTATCTGGTCGAGTCGGGAGAACTGCCCTCCAGCGTCGATGGCGTGCTGCTGGTGCAGGATTATGTCCCGGCGCGCGGCGGCACCGTCACGCGGATCGAGACGCTCGACCGCAAGTTCCTGTATGCGCTCGATATTCAGGGTGGCGGCGCGTTCGACCTGTGCCCCGCCGATGCGTGTGTCGATGAAAGCGCGCCGATCCCGATGGTCGCGACCGACCCCGGCCCCGCACTCCGCGACGCCGCCGAAGCGATCGCCCGCGCGGTCGATCTCGATGTCGGCGGGATCGAGGTGATGATCGACGATCGCGACGGCGTGGCCCGGTTCTACGACATCAACGCGCTTTCCAATTTCGTTGCCAAGCCGGTCGATGTGCTCGGTTATGACCCGCACGACGCGCTGGTCGAGTATCTTATCGCCCGGATCGAGGAAGCCCGCTGATGCGTTATGGGTTCTGGATGCCGGTATTCGGCGGCTGGCTGCGCAACGTGCCCGATGAAGGGATGGAGGCGAGCTGGGCCTATGCCAAGCGCCTCACGCAGCGCGCCGAGAAGATCGGCTATGACCTCACGTTGATCGCCGAACTCAATCTCAACGATATCAAGGGGATCGAGCAGCCGACGCTCGACGCTTGGTCGACCGCCGCCGCTTTGGCTGCGGTGACCGAGACGATCGAGCTGATGGTCGCGGTCCGCCCCAATTTCCACCACCCCGCACTGTTTGCCAAGGCAGCGGCGAATATCGACCGGATCGCGGGCGGCCGCCTCGCGCTCAACGTCGTTTCGTCCTGGTGGGCCGACGAAGCGAAGCAATATGGCCTGCAATTCGATCAGCATGACGATCGCTATGCCCGCACCGAGGAATGGCTTCAGGTGGTGGATGGCCTGTGGAGCGAAGAGCGGTTCGATTTCGCAGGCGACTTTTATCGTACCGAGGGCGCGATCTGCTCGCCCAAACCGGCGCGTAAACCCGTCGTCTATGCCGGTGGCGAAAGCGAAAAGGCCAAGGCGATGATCGCCGCGCACTGCGATGCGTACGTCATGCACGGCGATCCGGTCGACGCGGTCGCGCCGAAAATCGCCGACATGGCGGCGCGTCGTGAAGCCGCAGGGGGCACCCCGATGCACTACGGTATGGCTGCCTATGCCATAGTCCGCGACAGCGAGGCGGAGGCTAAGCGCGAACTTGAGCGAATCACGACCGTAACCGAGCTGCCAGCCGGCTATGCCAATTTCGACCAATGGCTGTTAGGCACGCAGCTTGAGCGCGAGATGAAGATCGCCGAATATTCGGTCTCCAACCGTGGCCTCCGCCCCAATCTGGTCGGCACGCCCGAGCAATTGCGCGAACGCATCGCCGAATATGAGGCGGCGGGCCTCGACCTGTTGCTGCTACAGATGAGCCCGCAGGAAGAGGAAATGGAACGCTTCGCCGCGCAGGTGATCGGTACGGCCTGAGGCGCGAGCATCCGAGATAAGACACCCATCCCGTTCGCCCTGAGCTTGTCGAAGGGCTGCGTGCTACACGTCCGGCGCCGTTTGTCGCACGCTGGGCTTCGACAGGCTCAGCCCGAACGGGATTGGACTATGCGCGTGTCGGGCCGCATCTCACACGCAGCTGGCGATGCGCTCCGGCGGCGCGCTGGTCCGTGTTTTCCAACTGCCGTCGGGCGCTTTATACTTCTCACCCGGCACGGTCCGCGCGATCAGGTTGCAGCCGCTGGTGACCGCGAACTGGTCGACCGTCGAGCCCGACTGCGCGCTTTGCTGGGTATAAGCGGCCTTGCGCTGGATGTTGATGTTGTTGACCATAGCGCGCAGCTCGGCGCTGCCCGCTCCGACGACGCCGAGATAGCCGTCGGGCTGCTCGCCAATCTGCCCCGCGGTGCGCGCCGCCTGATAGGCCGGGTCGCGCTGCGCCAGCGCGGCGGTCGACGCGCCGATCAGGGCGAGGGCGGCGATCGAGATTTTGAACATGCGGGTCATTTAGAAAATCCCTGGTTGCGCTTGGATCAAACTCTTCGCCTGACTGTCGAGTCGCAAGACGACCTCCTGTGTAACGACGATGTTGAGGTTGATGACGATCGGCTTGTCGGGCGCGGTCACGGTGACACAAGCGGTCGTCGTGCCCAATGTCGCCCCCAGCGTTGCCAATGCGGCCAGCGTCGTCAGTCTCTTCATCGCAGTGTTGGTCGGTCGATCCGTCGCACCCGTCAATGCACTTTGCGTCAATGCTGTTTGCGTCATGGCATCTTCCTGCTTTCGGATGGCTGAATGGGAATGGGCGGCGCAAGCGGCGCCACCGGCGGGGGCGGCACGCGCTTGTTCTCGTCCGTGCGCGCGCTGGGGAGGTTGCGCTTGATCAGCTCTCTCGGATCGTAGAGGCTTTGCCCCGTATCGATCAGTTGGCGAAACGGCGCTTGAATCCGCAAGTTAAACACGATCGGCAGTTTTTGCAGCCGGTCCAACAGGAAATTGCGCTTGGCCCCCGCCCCTTGTGCGACCCCCGCAAAACGCACTTCGGTGATGATCTCGCCTGCCAGCGGCCCGTTCATCACCACGTCTAGATCGCGATAGCGCAGCGATTTGAGCGCCTGGAACGCGAAATTGCCCCAGAAGCCGACGTCCTTCTGCGTCACCTCGCCGACATAGGCGATCGTCCCGCCGCCCGGCCGCACGACCAGATGTCCACCATCGACTCGTCCGCCCAAGGCATCGAACATGATCGGCAAGGTCCCGTCGAACACGCCGGTCGCGTTCAAATTCTTGAAGTCGAATTGCTGCAGGAACTGCGCCGCTTCGACGCCTGCGACGCGGAAGGTCATGCGGCGCTCCTGCGCCTCGCCAAAGTCGAGCACGGTCGGCTCCAGCGTCAGCGTGCCGCCCGCAAACGGCCAGCGCCCTTCCTCGATCGCAATGCGTGTGTTCGGCAGCAGATGGTAGCGGATCGTGCCGTCCATGACCGGCACGCCGGGGTTGATCGTCTTGATCGTCAGCGTCTGCCCCGGCGCGGTTTCCAGCGCGAGCAGATCGGTAAAGCGAATCTCCCCTGCGATCCCGGTTGCCGGGCCGAAGCCGGCGGCGAGATCGGTGCCAGGGGTGCGGAACGCCCCGTCGCTCGTCACCCCTTGCGGCGTCCAGCGGATATGGCCTTCGCCATTCACCGATCCGACGATCTGTGCGATGACCCCATAGGTTAGGTGGGTCAGTTGATCCGGTTGAAAGCGCTCGTCGAAGGTGATGCCGGGCACGGTGAGGTCGGCGTGGCCGGTCCCGCCGCCAAGGTCATGCGCGATCGTCACGTCGGCGACCTTTACGGCGTGGGTGGGTTCGAACAGCGTGCCGGTCGCCGCGATGCGATTGTCCACCAGCGTCAGCCTCACGGCCCGCGCCGCCAGCGGATTGAAGCGCGGGGCGGTCGCGGAGTCGGCCACCGTCAGCGCTCCATCGAGCGCCAGCTTACCCGCAGCGAAACGCCAGGACCCGTCGGCACCCGAGAGCAACAGCGGCACATTGCCGATCTCCCCGCTGGCACCGGCAAAGCGGCCCTGCAGCCCGGTGCTGCCAAAGCTGCCGCCCAGCGTCCCGACATCGAGCCGGGAGCGCCGCGTCTCGTCGCCTAGCCGAACGGCGATGTCGCTCAGCGCAAACCGGCGCTCTCCCAGCCGCCATTCGGCCCGCCGCGTGACGAGGTCGATCGGCGCACTGCCGAGCGTCCCGCCGAGCCGCACCGGCCCGACCGTCCCACCGCCGCGCAGCGCGCCACGCTCGATCCGAACGAGCCCGCCGTCGAGCGGGCACAGCGTGACCGCTGAGCGCCGCAGATCGAGCTCCGCGCTCCGCAGGCGATCGAACGCCAGCGGGGCGCACGTCGCATTCACCACCAGCCGCGACGCGCCATTCCAGCGCGCGTCGATCGGCAAGCGCAGCGCATCGACGCGCCCGTCGCCGAGCGGCCCCGACAGCGCCACGCGCGTGGTGATGCGGGTTGCACCGTTGGGGCTCGCACGGAAATCGATCGGCGTCAGCGTCACGCGCGACGCGCCGGCATCGTACGCTGCGACCATCGCGCGTCCCGTCAAGGCCGCGCCGGGAGCCGGCTGGGTGAGCTGAATCCGTGCATCGGGCAAGCCGCCTCCGGCAACCTTTGCCGTGCTGTCGATCCACACCGCGCCGTCCGGCCAGCGATAGCGAATCCCGCGCCCGCCCGCGATGCTGGCCCGCGCGCCCGAGGCGGCGGCGATCGCCAGGCGCGACACGCTGACCTGGCCGCGCGCGCCGTCGATCAGCGCGGAGAGATCTGCGTCCATATCGATCGATCGCGCGGCCGCCTGCGCGGCCGCGACAAGCTTTGCGGCGATCGGCGCAACCGGGGTGCCCGCGCCGACCGCGCGATATTGGGCAAGTCCGGCAAGCAAATGTTGCGGCGGGACGACGCGTCGGGCGCGGGCGACCCCGTCGAACGCGAACCCGCCTGCATAGCGATATTTGCCGGTCAGTGCGGCGCGACTGCCGTTGGTTCCCAAAGCCGAAAATGCGCCCGATTGCAGATCGACCGTTCCCGACACATCCACGGTCGAGCCGACAAAAGCGATCGGCCCGCCGATGCTGCGCACCCGAGCCGTTGGCGTTTCCAGCGCTGCGACCGCAAGCCGGGCGCTGCCTTTCCAATGGTCGAGCGTGGTGCTCAGCGCGACCGATAGCTCGGCGCGTGCGCCCGTTGCCGAGGCGCCGTTACACCGCGCTTGCGACACGGAGAGCGGCCCCGCCAGGCTCGGCCGCGCCTTGACGATCCGAATGCTCAGCGCGGCGGCGGTAGCATCGATCCGGCACCCGGCGGCATCGAGCCGCGCGGCGCGTGCCGCGAGCGAACCGGCAAAACCGTCATCCAGCCGTCCCGCGCCCTTCACGTGCAGCGCGACGGGGCCGTAGGGCGACGCCAGCGCAATCCGTGCATCGCCGATCTCGGCATGAAGAGCGGGCAAGGCGAAGGGCTTGCCCGAGGGGGCGGGAAGCAAGCGATCGATCGCGCCGAACGAGACTTTTCCATCGGCCAGACGGGCACGAAGCTGCACCTTGCCGACGCGGATCGCGGTGACCGACGCGCCGGACACCCACAGGCTGGTATCGACCTCGACCCAGTCGGCGAGCAGATCGGGCCGCGCCGGATCGCCGATCCGGACATTGGTCAGTCGCTGCGTGCGCAACCCGATCTGCGCGATCTCATAGCGTGCCGCGACACCGCGCGCGCGGAGCGCTTCATCGATAAAGTGCCCGGCCACCGGCTTGCGCAGCAGCGCCAGCGTGCCGATCGCGGCAACGAGCACCAGCGCGACGAAGCCGAACACCCAGCGCCAACGCGCACGGCGCGGCGGTTCACCCGCTTCCGCTCCTGCCGCCTCGCCGTCCGTCACGCCCGCTCCCGTCATCCTGGTCGATGCCGACCATGCCCGTATTTGTCGGCATCAACCAGAGACGCGCAAGTTCGTTGCGCGGCGCGCCTATTCAGGCGTCGGGCGTCAGGCGTCGGTGGCTGCCGGGGCGAGCTTGTCCTGCGTCTTGGTGTCGAAGTCGCTCGCATCATGGCGCTCGTGGAGCTGGCTCGCGGGATCGCCCATCACGCGATTGACCATCCGCCCGCGCTGCACCGCCGGACGCGCGCCGATCTGGTCGGTCCAGCGCAGCACATTCTTATACTCCTGCACCTGCAGGAATTCGCCCGCGTCATAGACCAGGCCCTTCACCAGCGCGCCATACCACGGCCAGATCGCCATATCGGCGATCGAATAGTCGCTGCCGCCGACATATGCACTTTCGCCCAGACGGCGGTCGAGCACGTCGAGCTGGCGCTTCACCTCCATCGCGAAGCGGTCGATCGCGTATTCGATCTTGACCGGTGCATAGGCATAGAAATGCCCGAACCCGCCGCCCAGCATCGGGCCAGCGCCCATCTGCCAGAACAGCCACGACAGCACTTCGGCGCGCTTCGCCGGGTCGGTCGGCACGAACGCGCCGAATTTGTCGGCGAGATAGAGCAGGATCGATCCCGATTCGAACACGCGCACCGGGGTTTCGCCGCTGTGATCGACCAGCGCAGGGATTTTCGAATTGGGGTTGGCGGCGACGAAGCCGCTGCCGAACTGATCGCCCTCCATGATCTTGATCAGCCAGGCGTCATATTCCGCACCCGTGTGGCCTGCGGCGAGCAATTCCTCGAGCATCACCGTCACCTTCACGCCATTGGGCGTCGCCAGCGAATAAAGCTGCAGCGGGTGCTTGCCGATCGGCAGGTCCTTGTCGTGCGTCGCGCCGGCGATCGGGCGGTTGATATTGGCAAAGCGGCCGCCATTGTCCTTGTTCCAGGTCCAGACTGTCGGCGGGGTATAGGGTTCGGTCATGCGGGCTCTCCGGTGCGGCGCGTCTGGCGCGGAAATGGCGAGCGCAGGGGGCGCACACAAGGGGCGCGCGAACGTCTACCCAAGCAACGGTTCGCCCGGATAGGGTTTGCGGTGGAAACGCTGTGCCAGCCATCCGCCGATCAGCGGCAATATGACCGCGCTGATCTGCATCCACAGCGGATGTGGCAGCGTGAACTGGTTCATCAGTCCGGCGGCGAGGAAGAGGGCGACAACGATCCAGCCCCCCGGCCGCCAATCGGCGATCCGCAATGCAAGCCATGCTCCGCCGAGCGGCGCGATCAGCCAACCGCCAGCGACGATCAGCTTGGCCGCAAACGGCAGGTTCGCGACGTAGGATTCGGCCATGTAAGGATCGACCGATTCGGCATAATCCGATGGAAACATCGTCGCGCCGATCCAATCCGCCACTGCCACCAGCAGAAAGGCGATCGCGACACCGACGATCACGCCAAAAATTCGCTTCATCTGTCACCCCCGGACGGGAGCCTCTAGCACGCCGTCGCGGCGCGGAAAATCAGCCGCGCTTTGGTTTTTCCGTTACGCGAATCTGCACCATCCGTTCGCCGGTCGCGCGGCAGGAGGCTGCCACCACGGGATAATCGATATCACTGTTGCGCGCGATCGCGGCGGGCATTGCTTGCTGACAGGCTCGGATCGACTGATATTGGGCCGGTTCGATTCGTGTCTGCTGGCACGCCGTGTTGCCGTCGCCGCATCCCATGATCGCCATGACGTAGAAAAGCGGTTCCATCGTCTCGTCCTCTCGGAAGCAAAAACGATGGGCCGGGGCGCTTGTTCCACGAAGCGCTTTCAGGGGCGCTTGACTGTGCCTACATGGGGGCCAGATGCCACCCGATACCGCCACCACCTCGACCGCGCCCGAACGGCCCATGCTGCCGACGCTCAAGCGCTTCCTGCCCTATCTGTGGCCGGCCGATGCACCGATTCTGCGGTTGCGGATCGTCGGGGCGATGGCGCTGGTGGTGCTGTCGAAGGTCACGCAAGTCTATGTCAGTGCCTATACGCTGAAATGGGCGGTCGACCGGATGGCACAGGGCGAGCGGACGGCGGTGTGGTTCGTCATCGCGCTCGTGCTGGGCTATGCCGGTGCGCGCTTCTCGACGACGCTGTTCGACAATTTGCGCAATGCCGTGTTCGAGCGCGTCGGGCAGGATGCGACGCGGCGGCTTGCGGCGAGCGTGTTCCGCCATCTCCACCAATTGTCGCTGCGCTTCCATCTGGAGCGGCGCACGGGCGCCGTGACCAAGGTGGTCGAGCGCGGCACCAAGAGCATCGATACGATGCTCTATTTCATGCTGTTCAACATCGCGCCGACCGTGCTGGAACTGGTGCTGGTGCTCAACATCTTCCGTGCGAGCTTCGGCTGGGGGCTGGTCGCCGCGACGGTCGTGATGGTCGCGGTCTATATCTGGTTCACGAGGGCTGTGACCGATTGGCGCGCGGCCTTGCGCACGCGGATGAACGATCTCGATACCGGCGCGGTCAGCCATGCGGTCGATTCGCTGCTCAATTTCGAGACGGTCAAATATTTCGGCGCGGAGGAGCGCGAGGGGAAGCGCTATGATGCGGCGATGCTGGCGTATGCGAATGCCGCCGTTACCTCCGAAAACTCGCTCGCGTGGCTCAACGTCGGGCAAGCGCTGATCACCAATCTGATGCTCGGCGGCGGTATGGCGTTCGTCGCCTGGGGTTGGGGCAGCGGGGAATTCTCGGCGGGCGACGTGGTGTTCGTATCCACACTGCTCAGCCAATTGTTCCGTCCGCTCGATCTGCTCGGCATGGTCTATCGCACGATCCGGCAGGGCGTGATCGACATGGGCGCGATGTTCGACCTTATCGATACGCCGTCCGAAGTGGTCGATGTGCCCGGCGCTGCGGCGCTCACCGTGCCGAACGGGCATGTCCGCTTCGAGAATGTACGTTTCGGCTATGATCCGGGGATGCCGATCCTGAAGGGCATCGATCTCGATATCCCTGCGGGCAAGACGCTCGCCGTGGTCGGGCCGTCGGGCGCGGGCAAATCCACGCTCGCACGGTTGTTGTACCGTTTCTACGATCTGACCGGTGGCCGCATTACCGTCGATGGGCAGGACATTGCGCAGGTGACGCAAGCGAGCTTGCGCGCCGCGATCGGCATCGTGCCGCAGGATACAGTGCTGTTTAACGATACGATCGGCTACAACATCGCGTATGGCCGTGAAGGCGCGAGCCAGGCCGAGATCGAGAACGCCGCGCGCGGGGCGGCGATCGCCGGGTTCATAGAACGCCAGCCCGAGGGCTATGACACGCGCGTCGGCGAGCGCGGGCTGAAACTGTCGGGCGGCGAGAAGCAGCGCGTCGCGATTGCGCGGACCCTGCTCAAGAATCCCCCGGTGCTGATCCTGGATGAAGCGACCAGCGCGCTCGACAGCCGCACCGAAGGCGAGATTCTCGACACGCTGCAGGCGATCGAACGCGGTCGCACCACGATCGTCATCGCGCATCGCCTGTCGACCGTGGTCCATGCCGATGAGATCGTCGTGCTGGAGGCGGGGCAAGTCGTGGAGCGCGGCAGCCACGCCGCGCTGCTGCGCAAAAACGGCCTCTATGCCGAGATGTGGAACCGCCAGGCGCAGGAGCGGGCGGAAGAGGCCGTGGCGGCGGAATAAGAGGGCGGCGATGAGCGACGATCGTGCGGAACGCGAAGCGGCCTGTGCGCCGGTGGCGGTTCCGGCCTGCATGGCGCAGCAGATCAGCGGATACCAATGGTCGCGCGATCTCGTCGGCGAATCCGGCGGCGCGGTGTTCCGGCTGCACGGCAAAGCGGGTGCGCCGGATCTGTTTCTGAAGCATGGGCACGATGCTGTCGCCGATGACATCACCGACGAGATGGCGCGGCTGCGCTGGCTCGCCGGGCATCTCCCGGTGCCGGAAGTCGTTCATTTCGTGCGCACGCCGGATCATGCGTGGCTGCTGATGACGGCTCTGCCCGGACGGACCGCCTTCCAGTTGCTCGAAGATGCCGGGGAGGATGATCGGATCGCGATCGTCGATACGCTGGCGGGCTTCCTGCGACGGCTCCATGCGATCCCTCTGAGCGATTGCCCCTTCGCCAGCGATCATGCGTATCGCCTCGCCCGTGCGCGGGAGCGGATCGACGCCGGGCTGGTCGAGGAAGACGATTTCGATGCCGAGCGCGAAGGCTGGACCGCCGAGCAGGTGTGGGACGCGCTTCAGGCGAAACTGCCGCTCGCGCCCGATCCGGTCGTGACGCACGGCGACTTCTCGCTCGACAATATCATGTTGCGCGATGGTGCGGTGGTCGGCTGCATCGATGCCGGGCGGGTCGGGATCGCCGATCGCTACCAGGACCTCGCGATTCTCTGGAGCTGCCTCGGCGAATTCGACTCGCGCCTGCAGGAGCGGCTGCTTGACCGCTACGGTATCGAGGTGGATCGCGCCAAGCTGCACTTCCACTTGATGTTGGACGAGTTGTTCTGACGCGTAGTGCGGCGCGGCCGCTATCGCAGCAGCGCGCGATATTCCGGATGTTTCTCGATGAACGCCGCCACGAACGGGCATTGCGGAATGACCTTCAACCCGCGGTCGCGTGCCGAATCGAGCGCCGCGCGGATCAGTTTCGAACCAACCCCGCGCCCCTCCAGCGCCTTGGGGACGATCGTATGGGTGAAGACGATCGTATCGCCCTCCATCTGGTAGGCCGCGACGGCGCGCTTGCCACCGACGACCAGTTCGAATTCGGCCTCGGCCTTGTTGTCGATGACGCTTTCCATCGGCTGCGCTTGCATCGGGCGGGCGGCTTCGCGCAAGAGGGCGCGTGATCGACCCCCTTCCCATATTGCAGTCCACTTTCGGCTTTCCGGGCTTTCGCGGCGTCCAGCAGCAGGTGGTCGAACGCGTACTGTCGGGGGCAAATACCCTCGCGGTGATGCCGACCGGCGCGGGGAAGTCGCTGTGCTATCAGTTGCCCGCGCTGGCGCTGCCCGGCACCTGCGTGGTGGTGTCGCCGCTGATCGCACTGATGCACGATCAGTTGCGCGCGGCGACCGCCATCGGGATCAGCGCCGCCACGCTCACCTCGGTCGATACCGATCAGATGGAGACGATCGCGCGTTTCCGGCGCGGCGAACTCGATCTGCTCTACGTCGCACCCGAACGCGCTTCGAGCCAGAGTTTCCGAGACCTGTTGGGCCAAGCGCCACTCGCCTTGTTCGCGATCGACGAGGCGCATTGCGTGTCGGAGTGGGGGCATGACTTCCGCCCCGATTACCGGCTGCTGCGCCCGTTGCTCGATGCCTTTCCGAACGTGCCGCGCCTCGCGCTGACCGCGACCGCCGACGCGCATACCCGCGCCGACATTCTCGACCAGCTCGGCATTCCGCACGACGGGATGATCGTCGCCGGGTTCGATCGGCCCAATATCCAATACCGCATCAGCCCCAAGGACAATGCCACGCGCCAGATCGCCGATCTGATCGCGGAAACGCCGGGGGCGGGCATCGTCTATGTCCAGAGCCGCGCGGGGACGGAGAAGATGGCCGAGGCGCTGGCCAAGACCGGACGACCGACGCGCGCTTATCATGCCGGGCTCGATCCTTCCGTTCGGGCGCGCAACCAGGCCGATTTCGTCGCATCCGAAGACATGGTGATGTGCGCGACGGTCGCGTTCGGCATGGGGATCGACAAGCCCGATGTGCGCTTTGTCGCCCATGCCGGGCTGCCCAAGTCGATCGAGGCTTATTATCAGGAAACCGGCCGCGCAGGGCGCGATGGCGATCCGGCGGTGGCGCATCTGTTCTGGGGGGCGGAGGATTTCGCGCGCGCGCGGCAACGCATCGGCGAGGTCGAACCTGCGCGCCAGCCGGGCGAGCGGCAGCGGCTCGCGGCGTTGGGGGCGCTGGCCGAGACGGCGGGGTGCCGTCGGCGCATCCTGCTGAAGCATTTCGGCGACGACTCACCGGAAAATTGCGGCAATTGCGACAATTGCCTCAACCCGCCCGCCAGCGTGGATGCGACGGAGGTGGCGCGGAAATTCCTCTCCGCCGTCTTTCGCACAGGGCAGAGCTTTGGCGCGGGCTATATCGAGCAGGTGCTGATGGGCCAGTCGAGCGAGCGCAGCCTGATGAACGGGCATGAGGCGCTTGGGGTATTCGGCATCGCCTCGTCGCCGGAGGAAGCGGCGCTCATCAAGCCGGTCGGTCGGGCGTTGCTGCTGCGCGACGCGCTGCGGACTAACGATTTCGGCGGGCTGGAATTCGGCCCCGGCGCGCGCGGCATCCTGAAGGAAGGCGAGCGCGTCGATCTGATCGTCCCGCCCAAGCGCGCGCGGCGTCGGCGTGGGGAGGCGGTGTCCAACCTGACCGGCGACCCGCTGTTCGAGGCACTGCGCACCAAGCGCCGCGAACTGGCGCTGGAGGCGAGCGTGCCGCCGTATGTGATCTTCCATGATTCGGTGCTGCGCGAAATGGCGACGCTGCGGCCGTCTTCGCTGGCGGCGATGGGGCGCATCACCGGCGTGGGCGCGCGGAAACTTGAGGCTTATGGCGAGGCGTTTCTGGCGGTGGTGCGGCGGCATTGAGGTCAGGAGGTAGAAGGGGTTCACGCGAAGGCCGCGAAGGAGCGAAGACCGCGAAGCAGATATAGGCGCGCGAAGCGCGTGAGGCTTTCGCGCGGATTTGGGCGAATGCGCCTTGGTATAGCTTTTCTCTTCGCGGTCTTCGCTCCTTCGCGGCCTTCGCGTGAACCCCTTCTTCAAGGCTTCGCCGGACGCAACCTCACGCTTGCGGCCCTAACCCACCGCAGCGTAAGACCCGCACATGACCATCCTCCGCACCATCGACGCGACCATTTCGGTCGCCCCGCAGATCGACCCCGACGACATGGCAGAGATCGCCGCGTCGGGCTTTACCGCGATCGTCAACAATCGCCCCGATGGCGAGGATTTCGGCCAGCCGAGCGGCGACGAGATTGCGGCGGCGGCGGTCGAGCTGGGCCTCAGCTATACCGCGATCCCGATCACGCACGCCGGCTTCTCGCATCCGCAGATCGACGCGATGGCGGCGGTGCTCGCTGACGCCAAGGGGCCCGTGCTCGCGTATTGCCGCTCGGGCACGCGGTCGTGCAACCTCTGGGCGCTGGCGGCGGTCAAGGCTGGCGCGCATCCCGATGCCGCGATGGCGAAGGCGGCGGCGGCGGGATACGATCTCACCGGCTTGCGGCCCTTGCTCGACGCCCTATCTACGGCGGCATGAACTGGCTCGTTCTCGGCTATAGCTTTGCAGGCGTGCTCGGCCTCGCGCTTTTTGCGCGTTGGCTGCGGCTGGGCGAGAGCCGGATTTCGAGCGAAGCGCAGGCCCGCGAGACCGCCGAGCAAATGCTCGCGGGCTTTGTCGCGCATCGCGCGTTGCTCGGCACCGACGGCAATGCCGCCTTGGTCGCCGGCAATGGCGCGATCGCGATCCTCAAGCGTCACGGCGCGAAGATCGCGGCACGACGGCTGATCGCGCCGCTCGGGCTCACCCAGGCGGTCGAGGGCGTCCAGGTCGAAACGGGCGAGCGGCTGTTCGGCGGAGTCCTGCTGTTCGGCGTCGTGGCGGACGACGTGCGCGCGCTCGAAGCTTCGGTCGGGCGCGCATCGGGCGTGGTCGTCACGCTCCACTGATCGCCCATCCTTTGATTGGCCCGCCCATTGACAATGTGGCACTGACAGTCGTGTAAGTAGCGGCGATGGTTTTGCCCGACCCCGTCCAATATGCCGTGCCCGGCTTCATCCTGCTCGTGCTGGCGGAGATGGTCGTCGCGCGGATTCGCGATCGCAGCCGCTATGAGCCGCGCGATACGCTGACATCGCTGATGTTGGGGCTGGGCAGCACGGTAGCAGGCGCGCTGTCGGGGACGGCGGTGTTCGTGCTGGCGACATGGGTGTGGCAATTCCGCGCCTTCGACATCGGCTATCAATGGTATTGGTTCGTCATCGCCTTCGTGATTGACGATCTGGCTTATTACGTCTTCCACCGCTCCGCGCACCGCGTGCGATGGTTCTGGGCGAGCCATGTCATCCACCATTCGAGCCAGCATTATAATCTGTCGACCGCGCTCCGGCAGACCTGGACCGGCTTTTTCAGCGTCAGTTTCCTGTTCCGCTTGCCGCTGTTCCTGATCGGTTTTCCCCCCGCAATGGTGTTCTTCGTCGCGGGGCTCAATCTGATCTACCAATTCTGGATCCACACCGAAGTGATCGACCGGATGCCGAACTGGTTCGAGGGCGTCATGAACACCCCGTCGCACCACCGTGCGCATCACGCGACCAACCCGCGCTATCTCGACAGCAATTATGCCGGCGTGTTCATCGTGTGGGACAAGATGTTCGGCACCTTCGTACCCGAGCGCGACGACGATCGACCGCGCTATGGCATCGTCAAGAATCTCGGCAGCTTCAACCTGTTCTGGGCAGCGTTCCACGAATGGATCGGCATCGCGCAGGATGTGTGGCGCGCGCCGGGGCTTCGTGCCAAGCTCGGCTATATGGTGATGCCGCCGGGGTGGAGCCATGACGGCAGCCGCGACACGTCGGAGACGATCAAGGCGCGTTGGCGCGAGACGAACATATATCGACCGGCAACCGCCGGCGGGTCTGGAGAGACTGAATGGAAGAAGCCGATATCGTTGTCGTCGGGGGTGGATCCGGCGGGGCAGCCGCTGCCGGACGCCTGAGCGACGGGGGAAAGTTCTCCGTCGCCTTGCTCGAAGCCGGGGGGCGCAACACGGGCTTGCGCACACGCATCCCGGCGTTCCTCGCGTTTCAGACCGACAAGACCAATTGGAATTACGAGACCGTGCCGCAGCCCGGGCTGAACGGCCGGCGCGGGCATCAGCCGCGCGGCAAGGGGCTGGGTGGATCGAGCGCGATCAACGCGATGGTCTATATCCGCGGCAACAAATGGGATTACGACAATTGGGCGGCGCTCGGCTGCCCCGGCTGGTCGTATGACGAGGTGCTGCCCTGGTTCAAACGCGCCGAGCATAATGTCCGCGGCGCCGACGAGTTTCACGGCGCCGACGGGCCGCTGTGGGTCAGCGAGCAGCTGTTCGCCAATCCCGGCAGCATGGATTTCATCGAAGCGGGCGCGAGCCTGCAAATCCCGCGCAACGACGATTTCAACGGCGCGCGGCAGGAAGGCGTCGGCCTGTACCAGGTCACGCAAAAGGGCGGCGAGCGCTGGACTTCCGCGCGCGCCTTCCTCGGCGACAAGCCGGCCAACCCCAATCTCCACATCCTGACTGGCGTGACCGCCGAACGCGTGCTGTTCGACGAAGGTCGCGCCTGGGGTGTCGCCTATCTGCAGGACGGGCAGTCCAAGGTGATCCGCGCGCGGCGTGGCGTCATTCTGGCGGGCGGTGTGTTCGGCACCGCGCAATTGCTGCAGCTATCGGGCATCGGGCCGGCCGCGCATTTGCAGGAGCATGGCATTGCCGTGCGGGTCGACCGGCCCGCAGTGGGCGACAACCTGCAGGACCATATCGATTATGTCGCGGCGTTCGAAACCCCGGGGAAGAGCTTCGTCGGCAATTCGCTGAAGGGCACGCTCGCGATGGGCGGCGCGCTGATCAGCTGGTTGCGCAAGCGCGAGGGGATGATGACGACGCCCTTCGCCGAAGCGGGCGGTTTCCTGACCGTCACGCCCGATGCGCCCGCGCCCGACGTGCAATTGCACTTCGTGATCGCGGCACTCGAGGATCATGGCCGGACCAAGGTGCCGGGGCATGGCTATTCGTGTCACGTTTGCGTGTTGCGGCCCGAAAGCACCGGGACCGTCCGGCTCGCCTCGGGCGATGCGCGTGCCGCGCCCGTGATCGACCCGGCCTTCTTCAGCGATTCGCGCGATATGGAGGTGATGAAGGCGGGGGTGCGCGCGATGTACCGCATCCTCGAACAGCCGCCGCTCAGCAACCACCAGGGCCGCGACCGCTACCCGATCGACCTTAGCGACGATGATGCGCTCGAACGCTTGATCCGGGCCCGCGCCGATACCGTCTATCACCCGGTCGGCACGGCGCGGATGGGATCGGACGAGGCGGCGGTGTGCGATCCGCGGCTGCGCGTGCGTGGGGTGGAGGGGCTGTATGTCGCCGATGCGTCAGTCATGCCCAAGCTCGTCTCGGGCAACACCAACGCGCCGTCGATCATGATTGGTGAGCGCTGCGCCGATTTCGTCACGGCCGATCTGGGGTGAGCGCAGACGCCCCCAAGGAGAAGACCGACTGGCGGCGGATCGGGCTGATCGCCGCCGTCACGCTGGTACCGGGCGGTTTTCTGCTGGGGGCAGCGCTGGCGATGCGGCGGATGCAGGCGAAAGCCGAGGAGGAGCAGGCCGAAGTGCCTCCGCCCGACAAGGTCTAGCGGCACGCGCTCTGTTGCGATATCTTCCGCCCGTCGCGTGACTGGCGAAGCAGGTGGGGCACCACCGTGGAGCGCGACCTCCCACCGCCGCTCGCCTGGGCATCCTCTGACTGATGGAGCCCGCATGTCCGACCCGATCCATATCCCGAACTGGCAACGCCTCGACCAGCAGATCACGACGTCGGGCCAGCCGAGCGAGGCCGAGCTTGCCGAGCTTGCCGCGATCGGCGTGCGACACATCATCAATCTCGGTCTCCACACGCACGAGCGCGCGCTGCCGGATGAAGCGGCGAGCGTCACTGCGGCGGGCATGAGCTACACCCACATCCCGGTCGCCTTCGATGCGCCGAGCGAGGCGGATTTCGCGCGCTTCTGCGCCGCGCTGGATGCGCTGGGGGAGGTACCGGTGCACGTGCATTGCATCCTGAACCTGCGCGTGTCGGCGTTCTTCTATCGCTATCGCCGCGACGTCCTCGGGTGGGAGGCGGCGGCGGCGCGTGCGCCGATGGAGGCGCTGTGGCAGCCGGGCGGCGCGTGGGCTGCCTTCATCGGCGACACCGACGCGATCGCCTTGCCGCATCGCCCGCCGCGCGAGGCCGGACCCCTCTGACGAAAAAAGGGCCGGTGCGTTGCCGCACCGGCCTGAGTGTGTCCGCAGGAGGAACATGGTTTGGGTGACGCCGCTCCCCCGAACGGCGCCCCCCAATCTCGTCAATAATTGTAGGCGCGCTCGCCATGCTCGTTGATGTCGAGACCTTCGTGCTCGACTTCTTCCGAGGGGCGGATGCCGACGGTGTATTTCAGCGCGAGGAACAGGATCGCCGAGATCCCGCCCGACCACAGCAGCGTCACGCCAACGGCCTCGGCCTGGGTGATGAGTTGCGTTGCCATGTCGTACACGCCGGCCTTTGCAACGGGCGCGGTGTAATCGATGAAGCCCTGGCCGCCGAGCGCCGGGTCAGCGACGATGCCCGTGCCGAGCGCGCCGAAGATGCCGCCGACACAGTGCACGCCGAACACGTCGAGCGAGTCGTCATATTTGCCGAGGTTCTTCACCGTGGTGACGAAGAAGAAGCACAGCGGCGAGACGAGCAGGCCGAGTACGACCGAGCCCATAGGCGACGCGTAGCCCGAGGCCGGCGTGATCGCCACCAACCCCGCGACCGCACCCGTCACCGCGCCGAGCAGCGACGGTTTGCCATGCTTGATCTGGTCGATCACCGCCCACGAGACCGCTGCTGCTGCCGTGGCGACGAAGGTGTTGATGAAGGCGAGTGCGGCCAAGCCGTTCGATTCGAGGTTGGAGCCAGCGTTGAAGCCGAACCAGCCGACCCACAGCAGGCTGGCGCCGATCATCGTCATGGTCAGAGAGTGCGGCGGCATCGGCTCCTTGCCGTACCCGACGCGCTTGCCGATGATGATGCAGCCAACGAGACCTGCGATACCGGCGTTGATGTGCACCACGGTGCCGCCCGCGAAATCGAGTGCGCCCTTGCCCCACAGGAAGCCGTAATCGGTCGGCGCAGCGTGGAGGAAGTCAGGACCCGCCCAATACCACACCATGTGCGCGATCGGGAAATAGACGATCGTCATCCACAGCACGGTGAAGATCATCAGCGGCGTGAACTTCACGCGTTCCGCAAACGCCCCGACGATCAGCGCGGGCGTGATGCACGCGAAGGTCATCTGGAAGACGATGAAGGCATATTCCGGGATATAGACGCCATTCGAGAAGGTCGCGGCGAGCGAATTGGCATCGACGCCCTTCAGGAACAGCTTGCCGAAGCCGCCGACGAATTGCGATCCGCCGGTGAAGGCCATCGAATAGCCCCAGCTCACCCAAACCAGTGCCGCGATCGACACGATCATGAACACCTGCATGAGTACCGACAGCATGTTCTTGGTGCGCACCAGGCCGCCGTAGAACAGCGCGAGGCCGGGGACCGACATCATCAGCACGAGGGCCGAGGAGATCAGCATCCAGCTCGTGTCGCCCTTGTTGACCATCGCAGCGGTCGGCACGAACGGTGCGGCTGCGGCGGGCGCCTGCGCCCAGGCCGGAAGGGCTGAGAACAGGGCGGCCCCTGCAAAGCCTGCGGCAAGCCCAAATTTGGTCGATTGCTTCATCGATACCCCCTTGAGGACGGCGGCGCTCACAGCGCAGTCTCGTCGGTTTCGCCGGTGCGGATGCGGACGGCCTGGCCGACATCGAGCACGAAGATTTTCCCGTCGCCGATCGCGCCGGTGTTGGCCGATGCCTGGATCGCCTCGACCACTTTGTCGGTCAGGTCGCTGCCGCACACGACCTCGATCTTGATCTTGGGGACCATGTTGGTGCTGTATTCGGCACCGCGATAGATTTCGGTCTGGCCCTTCTGGCGACCGAAGCCCTTCACTTCGGTGACGGTCATGCCCGCGACGCCGATTTCGGTCAGCGCTTCGCGCACCTCGTCGAGCTTGAACGGTTTGATGATGGCTATGACAAGCTTCACGCGCGACCCCCCTGTTTGGTCCTGCGGCTATCCTCGCAATCTGCGTGCCAGAGTCGAAAACACACGATTCCGCGCGGTTTCGTGATCAAAACCGTTACGAAGGCGTAAATTTTTGTGCAGTTGCGAAAGGATGCCTAAGAATCGGGCACGCCGCTCAGGACCTCCCGTGCGGCCTCGGCATCGTCTTCATCCACCATCACGCGCACGGGTATGAAGAACTGGCTACCGTCGGCGATGCTGGCATTGCCATCGAGCGCGACGGCGGGGATGTCCGCCGATTGCAGCAGGCCGATCACCATATGCGCTTCGTTGCGGGCGTAGCGACCGATCTCGACCAGGCTCATCGCGGCGGGAGCGGATCGAAGTCGGGCATCACTGTCTGCACGCGCACCGGCAGCCCGTCGATGCTGCGGTCGCGCGTCGCGATCTTGGCAAGACGGTCGGCGGGCGCTTGTTGCGCGTGGAATTTGACCAGCGTGTCGCGCGGGCGCTCGACCGTCATGTGCGGCACGCCCCAGCCGCAACTGGTCTGCACGCTGTCGACCGCAATATCGAACACTTGCCGCGCCCCCGCGAGGCGGGGGAAATGCGCGGCGAATGCGTCATAGCCCAGCTCGCCCGCCACGACATAGCTGCCCGTGCCGTACAGCCGCAGGATCAGCGCGGGATTGTCGAACGCGCAGAACATGATCGTGATGCGCCCATCCGCGCTCAAATGCGCCTGCGTCTCATTCCCCGATCCGCCGAGATCGAGATAGGCAACGCGATTGGGGCCGAGCACGCGGAAGCAATCGAGCCCCTTGGGGCTGAGATTGACTCGCGTCCCCTCCGCCGCGGTGGCGACGAAGAAGACTGGCTGCTTTGCAATGAAGGCGCGGTGGTCGTCGTTCAATGCCTTGAAGAATTCCATGTCGCCCTCCGCCGCGTGCCCGGCACGATAGCGTATCGTGGCGGGCGATCAAACCGCGCGCGGCACGAATGGGCTGTCCGCAACAGATCGGCTCGGCGACGGCGCTTAAACCGCCGTCCCGCCAACCGTCAGCCCCGCGACCAGCAACGTCGGCTGCCCGACGCCCGCCGGAACGCTCTGCCCGCCCTTGCCGCACATGCCGACGCCTTCATCCAAAGCGAAATCGTTGCCGATGCCTTCGACGCGGGTGAGGCAGGACGGCCCGTCGCCGATCAGCGTCGCGCCCTTGATCGGGGCGCCGATCTTGCCGTTCTCGACACGGTACGCCTCGGTGCAGCTGAACACGAACTTGCCCGACACGATATCGACTTGGCCGCCGCCGAACGATTTGGCGAAGATGCCGTTCTTCATCCGGCTGAGCAGTTCGGCCGGATCGTCCTTGCCGCCGCGCATGAAGGTGTTGGTCATGCGAGGCATCGGTGCGTGCGCGAACGATTCGCGGCGGCCATTGCCGGTCGGCGCGACGCCCATCAGACGGGCGTTCAATCGGTCCTGGATATAGCCCTTCAGGATCCCGTCCTCGATCAGCACATTTTCCTGCGTCGGCGTGCCTTCATCGTCGATCGACAGCGACCCGCGCCGGTCGGCGATCGATCCGTCATCGACCACGGTGACGCCGGGGGCTGCGACTCGCTCGCCGATCCGGCCCGAAAAAGCCGACGTGCCCTTGCGGTTGAAATCGCCTTCGAGCCCGTGGCCGATCGCCTCGTGCAGCAAAATCCCCGGCCAGCCCGGCCCGAGCAGCACCGTCATCTCGCCCGCGGGTGCATCGACCGCGTCGAGATTGACGACGGCTTGCGCCAGCGCTTCATCGATCGCGCGGTTCCACGTCGCGGGCTCAATCAGGTCGTTGTAGAGATAGCGCCCACCGATCCCGAAGCTGCCGGTTTCACGCCGGCCATTCTGTTCGACCACGATGCTGACGTTCAAGCGCACCAGCGGGCGCACGTCGGTCGCGATGAAGCCGTCGGCACGGACGATTTCGATGACGTTCCAGCTGCCCATCAGCGACACCGACACCTGCGCGACACGCGGATCACGCGCGCGGGCGGCGGCGTCGATCGTCTGGCACAAATTCACTTTGTCGGCGAACGGGATCAGGTCGAGCGGATCGGCGTCGGTATAGAGGTGGCGGTTGGTGGCGCGCGGCGGCCCGGCCTTGGGCGCGGCGGAGGGGTCGATCAGCGCCATCGTCTCGCTCGCCCGGCGGATCGCGGCGGCGCTCAGTTCATTGGCGTGCGCGAAGGCGGTCATCTCGCCCGACACGGCGCGCAGGCCAAAGCCCGAATGCGTATCGTAGCTTGCGGTTTTCAGCCGCCCGTCGTCGAAGCCGAACGCCTCGGATTTGCGATATTGCAGGTACAACTCGCCATCATCGGCCTTGCCGAGCGCGGCGGCGGTGAGCGCCTGCGCCTCTTGCGGGTCGAGCTGACCGTCGTGGTACAGGAAGGCGCGGGGGTCTGTGGGGCTGGTCATCAAGCGAAGATAGGGACGCGGGGCGGGCGCGTAAATGGTGCGCGTGCGTCACCCGCCAGGCCGTGCTCCTGCGAAGGCAGGAGCGTTGGGTCATATAGGTCTGCGCGTTGGAACCCAGGGCTCCTGCCTGCGCAGGAGCACACGATTTGGTTTAGCGCGCTGCGGGCAGCGTATAAGCCAGATCGTAACGGTGCACGCCGCCCTCGATCTTGATCGCGAAGCTGCCGCTAATCCCTTCCAGCGCACCGGTGCCGCTGTCGGGCGCGATGATCACCGACAGATCGGCGCCGCCCGCCTTGTCGATCGTGCCGCGGTGGAGCAGCAGGAAGCTCCCCGCCTTGCCATCGACGGTCCCGCTGAACTGGTCGATCGCGACATAGCCCGCCGGGTGCCCGGGCTGGGGCGTCCCCGCCGCGAGCATCGTGCCAGCGGCGGTCCCGGTCATGCCGCCGGTGAAGCTCTTGGCAATGCCCATACGGCTGGTCGGCAAGCCGCCGCTCGGCGCATCGCCTTGCGCCTCGGGCGTCATCTTGACCTCGAACGTGCCGGTCGCGTGGAGCATCGGGGTCCTTTCAGGGGCAGCGGCGGCAGCGAACAGCGCGATTGGGAGGGCGAGCGGCGTCAGCAGCAGCCAGCGCGTTTTCAACGCCCCGCGCCGTCACCATGATCGGGCAGCGTTGCCGGGTCGACGCCGTCGGCCGGGCCACCGATCAGTACGAAGCGTCGATCGCAATAGCCGCAATCGACATAGCCGCTCTCGTCGATTTCGAGGAACACGCGCGGATGCCCGAGGCTCGCGCCGCCGGGAATATCGGTCGCGCCGTCACAGACGTTGCGGGCATGGGTGACGCGGAAGATTTCGGGCGGGGCGATCATGGGGGGTGCGATAGCAGCGGAGGCGGACCCGAACAATCCTCCCCGGCACGGGGAGGGGGCGCCGAAGGCGACGGAGGGGGCGGGCCACAAAAGCTCGGGCTCGTGGCACGCCCCCTCCACCATTTGCCGGGAAAGGCAAATGGTCCCCCTCCCCGTGCCGGGGAGGAT
>JAIXZV010000143.1 GCA_027489365.1 Sphingomonadales bacterium | reverse complement strand
GCAAGGAAATCGCGACGCGGCCGTTCCAGCTCGTCACCGGCCGCAACTGGCGCGGCACCGCGTTCGGCGGCGCGAAGGGCCGCACCGACGTGCCCAAGATCGTCGACATGTACATGACCGGCAAGATCGAGATCGACCCGATGATCACCCACGTCATGGGCCTGGAAGACATCAACAAGGCGTTCGATTTGATGCACGCCGGCGAAAGCATACGCAGCGTGGTGGTTTACTGACGAATCCTGAGCGTTACGCCGATCGTCCTGGGGTCGCTCGGCGTGGCGAGGATCAGACCCGAATTGCCGGCCTGGATCGTCAGGTTTTGGACATAGTCCGCGCCGAACAGATTGCGCGCGAACAGGCCGATTTCCAGCCCGTTCTTCGCGCGATAGCCGATGCTGGCGTTGGTGAGGCTGTAGCCGTCGATCAGCGTGTAGCGCGACAGCGTCGGCTCGCCAGCATAGCTGCTGCGGAAATTGGTGTCGCTGTGGAGCACGATCGCGCCCGCGCGGACCGGGAGAGCGTAGTCGAGGCCGATCGTGGTCGACCATTTCGGCAGGCCCGCCAGCGCGCGGCCGGTCAGGTCGCACGCCTGCGTCCCGCTGGTCAGCGCTTCGAGCGGGCAGGGGCCGGCCGGGTAGCGCGCGTATTTACCATCCGCATAAGCGACACTCCCGCGCAGTTGCAGCGTGCGCGTCAGGTTTGCGGTCGCATCCGCCTCGAACCCCTTCACCGTCACTTGCGGGATGTTCGACAGATAGCCGCGTAGCGCCACGGTCTGCGCCGAATCCACGATCGTCGCCTGAAAATCGCGCACGTCGGTATAATAGCCCGCAAGGTTCACGGTCAGCCGCTGGTCGAACAGCCGCGCCTTGATCCCGCCTTCATAGGTCTGATTGCGCTCCGGGCGGATCACCGCCGTCGCCAGCGCGGGCCGGTTGTTGGCGTCGAGCGGCAGTCCCGACAGATTGATCCCGCCCGATTTGAACCCGCGCGCATAGCTGCCGTAGACGAGCAGCGTATCGCTCGCTTGCCACGCCAGATTGGCGCGGCCCGAAACGTTGCTCTCGCGGTTGCGCGCGGCGTAGCTCTGGCCGCGCAACACGCCGAGCCGCGCGTTGATCAGCGTCGGATTGGTGACCGCAGGCCCGCCGAAGGTGAAGGTGTCGTAGCTGCCGCTCTTGGTCTCATAGGTGTAGCGCACCCCGGCACCCAGGGTGACGCTTGGCACGATCCGGTACGTCGCCTCCCCGAACGCGGCATAGCTGTCTTGCCGCAACCGCGTGCGCCCGTCGGTGCCATAGCCGTCGAGCAAATCGGTCGGGACGGTCACCGCCGCCGCGCCGGCACCGGTGCTGCTGCCGATCAGATAGCGCGCGCCCGCCGGACCGTAGATGCTGATCGGTCGCCCGGTGATCGTCTGCCCGAAGTAGTAAAGCCCCGCGACATAGCCGAAGCGTCGGTCGCCATTCGAGGCGAGGCGGAACTCCTGGCTGACCTGATCCTGTCGCGAGGGGATGTGCTGCGTGATCTGCACCGGGATACCAGTGTAATCGCGATCATTCGCCGCATCCCAGTTCCAGAAGCGCCACGCGCTGACCGAGGTGAGCGTGCCGATGCCGCCGAGCTTCCAGTCGGCGATCGCCGAGACGCCCCCCTCGTTCGTATCGACGCCAAGCGCGGCATCGATGTCGGTCAACCGATCGTACGGATTGGTGCTCGGCGGGGCATAGCCGAACTGCGCGGCGAGCCCGGTCGGCCCGGCATATTGCCGTGTGGCCGAGCGTAACGGGCTGACATCGGCGGCGCGGAGATAGACTTGCGTGCAGCATTCGCTTTGGAAATTGGTGAAATCGGCGGTCAGCCGAAGCTGAAAGTCGGTCGTCGGCGTGAACAGCACTTGCCCGCGCACCGCCTGATTGCCGATGCCGTTCTGGTCCGCGCCCGTTCGCACATTATGGATCACGCCGTCGCGCCGCGTGACCAGCCCCGAGAGCCGGAACGCGACGCTGTCGCCAATCAGCGCCCCGGTCGCCGACGCCCGCGCCTGCACGAAATCGTAGCTGCCGAGCGACAGCTCTGCGTCCATCTGCGGCGTGAAGCTCGGGACCTTGGAGGTGACGCTGATCGCGCCCGCCGTGGTATTCTTGCCGAACAGCGTCCCCTGCGGCCCGCGCAAGACCTCGATCCGCTCGATATCCGTGAAATCGAACGCGGCGGTGGCGGGGCGGGCGTGATAGACTTGATCGACATAGAAGCCGACGCCGGGTTCCAGCCCGTCATTCGCCTGGCTCACCGCGACGACACTGCTGCCCAGACCCCGGATCGTAAAGGCGGTGTTGCGCGGGTTGGCCGAACTATAATTTAGGGCGGGCACGAGCACGCTCAAGTGCTGCGTGTTGACGGTGTAGGAGCGGCGCAGTTGTTCGTCTCCGACGACCGATACGGCGATCGGCACTTTCTCGACATCCTCGGGTCGTTGGCGCGCGGTAACGACGATGTCAGATGTCGCGGTTTCGCTCGCGACCGGGGCATCGCGTGTTTCGCGCGCGCACGCACTTTGCGGCACGCACGTCAGCATCGCACAGACCGCCGTTCCGCCCAGCAGCGCCCACCGCATCATCATCCCCGTTCATCAGATCGGACGCTGCGCCGACGACTCGCTGTATACCGTCGAATATAAAGATGGGAAGGCAAGGGTGGCGTCGCAATGCCGATGAGACGGTACGAGACGGGCATCCGGCCCGATCCGACCTTGTGGCGGTCGGCGATGCTCGCGATAGAGGCGGCGCGTGGCCGATTGCCGCCACACGCCCGAGAGCCCCGCCGATACGATGCGCCTTTTCCCGTTCCTGACGCTTGCCGCGCTTGCCGCTCCGGTGCCGACCTTTGCGCAGCAGGCGGCGGAGGCGGCACCGGAGTCGCCCGACATCGTCGTGCTCGGCCGCCCTTTGCCGCTGCCGCCGGGCGTTCCGGCCTATGGCTCGGTCACGATCGAGCGCGCGCGGTTGACCGGCGACGCATCTGGCCGGGTCGAAAATGTGCTGGCCGATGTCGCCGGATTTCAGCAATTCCGCCGCTCCGACAGCCGCTCGGCCAATCCCTCGGCACAGGGCGTGACGCTGCGCGCGCTAGGCGGCAATGCGTCGAGCCGCGCGCTGGTGCTGCTCGACGGCGTACCGCTCGCCGATCCGTTCTTCGGCTATATCCCGTTCAACGCGCTGTCCGCCGATCGCCTGTCGAGCGTACGCGTCACGCGCGGCGGCGGGGCCGGGGCGTTCGGCGCAGGCGCAGTCGCGGGCACGATCGAACTCGTAAGTGCAGCGCGGCGCGATTTGCCGCCGATCGCTGGCGAAGCCTTTTACGGCAGCGCGAATGCGGTCGAAGCGTCCGGCTCGGTCTCGCCCGACGTCGGCGGCGGCTTCGTCAGCCTGTCGGGCAAATTCGAACGCGGCGACGGCTTCTACACCACGCCGCCCGCGCAGCGCACCGTGGCGACCGTGCGGGCACGCTATCGCGACTGGTCGGGGTCGCTCCGTGCCGTCGTGCCGATCGATGCGCAGACCGAACTGCAGGCGCGCGGTCTGCTGTATCGCGACGATCGCACGCTGCGCTTCGCCGGGGCCGACAGCAGTTCGCAGGCGCAGGATGCCAGCGTCCGGCTGATTCATCGGGGAAAGTGGGCGGTCGATGCGCTGGCCTATGTCCAGGCGCGCAACTTTACCAATCGCGTGATCAGCGCGACCAGTTTCAAACTGACGCTCGACCAGCGCAATACGCCCGCGACCGGTGTCGGCGGCAAAATCGAGCTGCGCCCGCCGGTCGGGCCGGATCACGTGCTGCGGATCGGGGTCGATGCGCGGTTCGGGGAGGGGGTGCTCTACGAAGACGCCTATGCCGCGACGGGCCTGGTCACGACGCGGCGCACCGCCGGGGGGCGGACGAGCACGGTCGGCGCTTTTGTCGAGGATGACTGGACGCTCGGCCACCTGGTCCTCACTGCGGGGCTGCGCGGCGACCGCTGGACGATCACCGACGGCTTCTTCCGCGAGGTGAATGCGCTCGGCGTGCCCACCGCCGACACGCGCTTTGTCAACCGGCATGGCGTCGAGGCGACGGGCCGGGCCGGTGCGCTCTACCGCGCCAGCGACGCGGTAAAGCTGCGCGCCGCGGCCTACACCGGCTTCCGCGTGCCCACCCTCAATGAACTGTACCGCCCGTTCGTCGTCTTCCCGATCACCACGCAAGCCAATGCCGCGCTCGGGCTGGAGCGGCTGCGTGGTGTCGAGGGCGGGGTCGATCTCAGCCCGGTGCGCGGGGTCACGCTCGGCGTCACCGCTTTCTACAATCGGCTGGGCGGGGCGATTGCCAACGTCACGATCGCCCCCAATACGCGCCAGCGCCGCAACGTCGACGCGATAATCGCAAAGGGCGTCGAACTGACGGGCCGTGCCGCGCGGGGTGACGTCTCGCTGGATGCGTCCTACGCTTTCAGCGACAGCCATGTGGTCGCCTCGGGCAGCGCGGCGCAGTTGAACGGCTTTGTGCCCGCGCAAAGCCCGCGCCACACCGCGAGCGCAACGCTCGCATGGGAACGCGCGGGGATCGGCGGATCGCTGACCGCGCGCTACGTGGGGCAGCAATATGAGGACGATCTGCAGAGCGATGTCCTGCCCCCCGTGACGACGGTGGACGCCGTGGCGAAGCTGCCGCTCGGTCCGCGCTTGTCCTTGATCGGGCGGGCCGAGAATGTGTTCGACGCGACGGTTGTGACGCGCAATGCTGGCGGGTCGATCGACCTCGGCACGCCGCGGACGCTGTGGATCGGCCTGCGCTTCAGATGATCGCAGCTGTTGTCGCGGTCAGCCCTTCACTTTCTCGAACAGGTCGATCAGCTCGCTGAACTTCGCGCGCTGTTCGTCGGCATCGCCGTTCGCGATCGCTTCCGAGACGCAGCAGGCGGCGTGATCCTTCAGGATTTCGCTTTCGGCCCGGCCAAGCGCCGCCTTGATCGCCTGAATCTGGTGCAGGATGTCGATGCAATAGCGATCGTCCGTCACCATCTGCGCGACACCGCGCACCTGCCCCTCGATCCGTTTCAGCCGGTTGAGGATTTCCGCCTTGCGCTTGGACATGCCGTGGTTCCCGCTTGAATACCCATGGGGGGTATAGTATCGGCGCGGTGAAGGACAGGCAAGACCATGACCACCCCCGTTTCCCGACGGTCCCTGCTCGCCGGTGCCGGTTCCGCGTTGCTGGCGACGCCGGCCTGGGCACTGGGCCATTCGATGCACGGCGCGCTGCGGGGTGACGGCGGTCTGATCCACGCGGGCTTCGATACGGTGTCGGGGGCGGTGATCGACCTGACGATCGGCAGCGGACAGCGCCTCGTCGAGGGGCGGCGCGGGTCCGGCGTCGCGGTCAACGGCAGCGTGCCCGGCCCGCTGATCCGGCTGACCGAGGGGCAGAAGGTGCGGCTCAACGTCACCAACACGCTCGACGTCGACAGCTCGATCCACTGGCACGGCTTCATGCTGCCGTTCCAATATGATGGCGTGCCGGGAATCAGCTTTCCGGGCATTCGCCCCGGCGCGACCTTCGCCTATGAATTTCCGGTGCGCCAGTCGGGCACCTATTGGTATCACAGCCATTCGGGCCTGCAGGAGCAGTCGGGCCATTACGGGCCGATCATCATCACCCCGCGCGGTGGCGAGCCGATCGCGGTCGATCGCGACTATATCCTGTTGCTGAGCGATTTCACCACGCTCGACCCGCATTTCATCATGAAGCGGCTGCGCGCCGGCGGCGGCTATTTCAACTATCGGCAAAACACCTGGACCGACCGTTATCCCTTGTCGGCCGAGGAGCGGCGGATGTGGGGGCGGATGCGGATGATGCCGACCGACATCGCCGATATCGGCGCGCCGACCTACACTTTCCTCGCCAACGGGCGCGGCCCCAGCGAGGGGCTGGAATATCTCTTCCGCGCGGGCGAGCGCGTGCGGTTGCGCATCATCAACGGATCGGCGCAGACTTTCTTCAACGTCCGTATTCCGGGCCTGGCGATGCAGGTGATCGCGACCGACGGCCAGCCGGTCCGCCCGGTGGAAGTCGACGAATTCCAGATCGGAACCGCCGAGACCTATGACGTGATCGTCGAGCCGGGCAGCGCCACAGCCTATACGATCGTGGCGGAATCGATGGAGCGGTCGGGTATGGCGATCGCGACGCTGGCCAGCGCACCGGGCCTGCGCGCCGCCGTCCCCGCGCTGCGCGATCCGCCGGTGCTGACGATGGGCGATATGGGCATGAATCACGGCGCTCCGTCCGGGAGCGCAAAGCCGAACGCCGCGCCGTCGATGGCGATGGACGGCATGAAGATGCGCGACACCAATTTGCTGCCCCCCGATGTCGCGATCGGACCAGGGATCGACATGGTCGCGATGGCACCGGTCGATAAGATGGGCGATCCCGGCCTGGGGCTACGCGACGTGTCGCACCGCGTGCTGACTTACCACATGCTCGCCGCGCGCGATCCGCAGCCCGATGTGCGCGAACCGACGCGGCTGCTCGAACTGCATCTGACCGGCAATATGGAACGCTATATGTGGTCGTTCGACGGGCGGATGTATTCGGCGGTCAGCGAGGTGCCGATCCGTTTTGCCTGGAACGAGCGCGTCCGGGTCAAGCTCGTCAACGATACGATGATGGCGCACCCGATCCATCTGCACGGCATGTTCTTCGAACTGGTCAACGGCCAGTCGGCGGCGCTGCAACCGCGCAAGCACACCATGATCGTGCAGCCGGGGGCGAGCGCACAGTTCGATCTCACCGCGAACGAGCCCGGCGACTGGGCGTTTCACTGCCACTTGCTGTACCACATGCACGGCGGCATGATGCAGACGGTGACGGTAATGGCGCCGGAGCAGGCGGCATGATGCGGCGCGCTCGGTTGGCAATGCTGCTGGTGGGCGCCGCGGTATGGCCGGTCGCCGCGCTGGCGCAGGATCACCACGCGCATCAGATGCCAGCGGCACCCGCCCCGACGCCTGCGCCTGCAGCCCCGATGCCCGCAATGGAGCCGGGTGATCCCGCTGCCGTCAGCACATCGCCCGGACCGGAAATGGAGACGCCCCCGCCACCCGAAGCAGGCAACGGTCCGCCGCGCGCCGCCGATGCCATCTGGGGCGCCGATGCGATGCGCGCCTCGCGCGCCGAGCTGCAGCGGATGCACGGCGCTTTCCCGCTGGCGTGGTTTCAGCTGGACCGCTTCGAAGCGCGCCTCGGCGATGGGCGGGATGGCTATCTGTGGGATGTGCAGGGCTATTACGGCGGGCCGACCAGCCGCCTCTGGGTGAAAAGCGAAGGCGAAGGTCGCTTCGGTGGCAAGGTCCAGGACGTTGAGCTCCAGGCGCTCTACGCCCGGGCAATCGCGCCCTTTTTCGATGTGCAGGCGGGTGTCCGGCAGGATGTCGCCGGGCCGAACACCAGCTATGCCGTGCTCGGCATCCAGGGCCTCGCACCCTATCAGTTCGAGCTCGACGCGGCGCTGTTCCTGTCGCATCGCGGCGATCTGACCGCGCGGATCGAGGCCGATCTCGACCAGCGCATCACCCAGCGACTGATCGTGCAGCCGCGTGCCGAGATCAACCTTGCCGCGCAGGACGTACCGCAACTCGGGATCGGGGCAGGGGTGGACAGTGTCGCGCTCGGCGTGCGGCTGCGCTATGAGATCGCGCGTGAATTTGCCCCTTATGTCGGCGTCGAGCAGCGCTGGCGCACCGGGGCGGGCGCCGGTTTTGCCCGCGCCACCGGGGAAAGTCCGCGCGCGACGCGGCTGGTGCTGGGCGTTCGCGCCTGGTTTTGAAGTGGGTTTCGATTGTGAAAGGACTGATTGTCATGCGTTCTGCAATGTTCTGGGCCGCCGCCATGCTGACGACTGCGGCATCGCTCGCCCCGGTCGCCGCCTTGGCGCACGTGCAGATCGTCGCCTCGACCCCCGCCGAGGGCGCGACGCTCGCCAAGCCGCGCACCCTGTCGCTGACCTTCGGCGAAGCGATCGCCGCTCCGAGCGCTGCGACCAGCATCGTGATGACGGCAATGCCCGGTATGGCCGATCATCCGCCGATGACGATCCGCAATTATCAAACGACCTGGTCGGCGGACAATCGCACCGCCACGCTCACGCTGCGTCAGCCGCTGGCGAGCGGGACGTACGAAGTGCGCTGGCAGGCGACCGGCACCGATGGCCACCGCGCGACCGGCAAGATCGGCTTCACCGTCCGCTGATGTTCCGGCGCGCGTGTCCGAAACCCTACCGATCCGGGCCGCCGCTTGCGGTGACGCCGATCGTTCCCATATAGGAACGATCGCGCCAACGCTCCGGGCAGGGCACGACTGAGAGACTTTATGCTCCCGCTCATGACGAGGCGGCTGCATGTCACGCGCAATCAATCTGAGTGTTACCGAAGCTGAAGTGCAGGCGGCGTGCGCACGGCATAAAGTGCCGATCAGCGCGATCGAAACGCTCGCCAGCGGCGGCACGCGCGTCGTTCTCAACACGATCGACGATACCGCGATCATCGCCAAGGCGTTCCGGACGCGCATCCTGACCGGAGCCGTCACGCGGACGCCGACCCGGCTGCGCTAACGCACGCCTCTTACGCCCTCGAACCGACAAGGAACGCTGATGGCCAAAGCTCAGAAACGCGGCAATAAGGAAGTGCGCAAACCCAAAAAGGTCGCGCTCAAGCCCGCCGTGCCACTCGCGCTCGACAAGAATGCCGTCAAGCTGACGCAAGGCAAATCGGCATGACCCAGGCGCACGACAGCATTTTCCTGACGACGGCGGACGGCAGCCGGTTTCGGGTGCGATCGGCGCGGGCCGAGGATGACGGCACGATCAAGGATTTCTTCAGCCACGTCAGCCGGACCGACTTGCGCTTCCGCTTCCTGAGCGGGATCAATGAGGTTTCGCCAGCGCAAATCGCCATGCTCGCGCATCCGGACCGGGCGCAATCGGAGAGCTATCTCGCCTTCACCGCGGACGGATCGATGATGATTGCGAGCGGAATGCTGGCGGGCGATGACGCGGGCGAACATGGCGAAGTCGCGATCGCGATCCGCGAGGATCACAAGCATAAGGGCGTCGGCTGGTCCTTCCTCTCCTACATCGCGCAGCAAGCCGCGGCGAAGGGTTTGAAGACGCTCGAATCGATCGAGAGCCGGGAAAATCATGAGGCGATCGCTGTGGAGCGCGACATGGGCTTCGCCGTCCGCGACGTTCCCGATGACCCGAGCCACGTCATCGTGTCGCGCACGCTCGCAGTGCAATAGCGCGCTCTTCTTTAGCGCGCGCGCAGCACCGCCCAAGCGTGACGCGCGATCTGCACATCCTCGCGTGACGGCAGCACCCGGACGACCGGCGAACCCGCCCAGGCGAGATCGTCGGCAATCGTCACCCGCACCCCGGCATCATGCTCGCCGATCCCGCCGGTGAACACGATCATATCGACCCCGCCCAGCACCGCGATCATCGCGCCGATCGTCTTGCGCACCGAGTAGCAAAATAGCCGGATCGCGAGCTGCGCGTCCGGATCGGCTTCGTGCCGCGCAAGCCTGCGCAGGTCGCCCGACAGCCCCGAAATGCCGAGCATCCCGGACTGACGATCGATCATCGTTTCCAGCGCCGCCGGATCGAGGCCCTTCTCGCGCAGCAGATACAGAATCACGCCCGGATCGAGATCCCCGCTGCGCGACGCCATCACGATTCCGCCGGACGGGGTGAGGCCCATGCTGGTGTCGATCGAGCGTCCCGCCTTTACCGCCGTCACGCTGGCACCACTGCCGAGATGCGCGATGACGAGCCGGTCGGGCACCACTGCGCCGAGTTGGTCGAGGATCGATTCGCACGACAGCCCGTGGAAACCGTACCGGCGCACCCCTTCGGCCCGCAAGGCGCGCGGGATCGGCAGGACATACGCCACCTCCGGCAACGTCACGTGAAAGGCGGTATCGAAACACGCCACTTGCGGAAGATCCGGGAAATGCGCGGCCGCCAGCCGCAGGAGTGCAAGCGCCGCAGGCCCGTGCAGCGGCGCGAACGGCAGCGCCGCCTCGAGCTTGGCGATCACGCCCGCATCGACCAGACAATGCGCGCGGAGATGCGGACCGCCGTGGACGATGCGATGCCCGATCGCCGATGGCGCGGGCAGCCCCGCCGATCGGATCGCCGCTTCGATCTGCGCAAAGCTGGCCGCGTCGGGCGCGTCCGTCTCGATCGCCCCGGCGAGGAGCTCCCGCGCCTCAGCTGCCCCGACCGCATACAACCCGTATTTCAGCGTGGAGGAGCCGGTGTTGAGCGCGAGCACCATGTCCGTGTCGGCGGGGCTTCTTAAGCGTGCCATTGCCAGTCACGCACCTCGGGCAGATCGTCGCCCTGTTCGGCGATGTAGAGCTTGTGGCGCTCCATCATCGTCCAATACCGATCGGTCTCAGCGGTCACGATTCCGGCCAGCCGCGGAATGCGCGAGATCGCGTCCAGCGCCAGGCGGTACCGATCGAGATCGTTCAGCACCACCATGTCGAACGGGGTGGTCGTCGTCCCTTCGCCCTTGAACCCGCGCACATGGATGTTGCGGTGGTTCGCGCGCGCATAGGTCAGCTTGTGGATCAGCGCGGGATAGCCGTGGAACGCGAAGATCACCGGCGTGTCGGTCGTGAACAAAGCGTCGAAATCGCGATCGTTCAGCCCGTGCGGATGCTGCGTTTCGGGTTGCAGCACCATCAGATCGAGGACGTTGACGAAGCGGATGCGGATATCCGGCACGCGTGCGCGCAGGATGGTGACCGCGGCCAGCGCCTCCAGCGTCGGCACGTCGCCCGCACAGGCGATCACCACATCGGGATCGGGATCATCCCCCGCCCACGCCCAGATCCCCGCCCCGGTGGTGCAATGGCGCACGGCCGCATCGATATCGAGCCACTGCCACTCCGGCTGCTTCCCCGCGACGATGACGTTGATGTAGCCGCGACTGCGCAGCGCATGATCGGCGACCGACAGCAGGCAATTGGCATCGGGCGGCAGGTAGATGCGCGCCACGTCGGCGGTCTGGTTGGCGACATGATCGAGGAAACCGGGGTCCTGGTGCGACAGGCCATTATGGTCCTGCCGCCAGACGTGCGAGGTCAGCAGATAATTGAGCGACGCGATCGGCCGTCGCCACGGAATGCCCTTGGTGACCTTCAGCCATTTCGCGTGCTGGTTGACCATCGAATCGACGATGTGCACGAACGCTTCGTAGCAGGAAAACAGGCCGTGCCGCCCGGTCAGCAAATAGGCTTCGAGACACCCAAGAAAGAGATGTTCGCTCAGAACATCCATGACGCGGCCGTCTTGGCTCAGATCGGTATCGATCGCCTCGGTTTCCGCCATCCAGGCCTTGCCCGACACCGCATAGACCGCGTCCAGCCGGTTCGAGGCGGTCTCATCCGGGCCGAACAGTCGGAAATTGGCAGCATCGAGGTTGAGCTTCATGACATCGCGCAGATAGCCGCCGAGGACGCGGGTCGCCTCCGCCTTCGCCACGCCGGGCTGCGCAACCGCGACCGCGTGGTCGCGGAAACCGGGCAGCGCCAGCGGCTTCAGCAGCGCGCCGCCATTGGCGTGCGGGTTCGATCCCATGCGGCGGTGGCCGGTCGGCGCGAGCGCGGCATATTCCTCGCGGAACTTGCCGTGCGCGTCGAACAGTTCCTCCGGGCGATAGCTGCGCAACCACGCGTCGAGCTGAACCAGATGCTCCGGATTTTTGAAATCGGCGATCGGCACTTGGTGCGCGCGCCAGGTTCCTTCGACTGGCTTGCCATCGACGACCTTGGGGCCGGTCCAGCCCTTTGGTGTCTTGAACACGATCATCGGCCAACGGGGCCGTGTGCTCGGCCCGGTGCCCGCACGCGCTTCGTGCTGGATCGCCTTGATCTCAGCCAGCGCAATATCGAGCGTCGCCGCCAATTGCTGATGCACCAGCATCGGATCGTCGCCTTCGACGAAATGCGGCTCATAGCCATAGCCGCGCATCAGATCGCGCAGATCGTCATGACCGATCCGCGCGAGCACGGTGGGGTTGGCGATCTTGAAGCCGTTGAGGTGCAGGATCGGCAGCACCGCCCCGTCGCGCGCGGGATTGAGGAATTTGTTCGAATGCCAGCTCGTCGCCAGCGCGCCCGTTTCGGCCTCGCCATCGCCGACGATGCACGCGACGATCAAATCGGGATTGTCGAACGCGGCCCCATAAGCGTGCGCGATCGAATAGCCGAGTTCGCCGCCTTCGTGAATCGACCCTGGCGTTTCCGGCGCGACGTGGCTGGGGATGCCACCCGGCCAGGAGAATTGCCGGAACAACCGGTGCATCCCGCTCCTGCTCCGCTCGATCGCCGGATAATGTTCGGTATACGAGCCTTCGAGATAGGTGTGCGCGACGAGGCCCGGTCCGCCGTGGCCGGGGCCGATGATGTTGATCATGTCGAGGTCATGTTCGACGATCAGGCGGTTGAGATGCACGTACAGCATGTTCAGGCCGGGCGTGGTGCCGAAATGGCCGAGGAGGCGCGGCTTCACGTGCGCCATCGTCAGCGGCTCTTCGAGCAGCGGATTGTCGCGGAGATAGATCTGCCCGACCGACAGATAATTGGCCGCACGCCAATAGGCGTCCATGCGGCGCAGCAGGTCGGGCGAGAGCGACGCCGCACGCTGGGCTGGCACTTCCGACATCAAGCCGACCCGACGCGGATCGGTGCGCGGCGATGCGGGAAGCGCGCCTTCGCCAGCAAAGTGCCATAGCCCCGCGCCAGCGCGCCATGGGCGTGCCGAGCCTCAGGCGAGGTGGCGCGCGCCGCCATCATCAGCGATATCTGTTCGCGTCTCAGAAGATAATTGATGTCCATTACGCGCGCCCCTTGGGCAGGCGAGAGCAGACCCACTCACGGTCACAAGATGCCTGCGGGATCGATCAAGTGATGAAGCGCTATAGCACGTCAGCGACCGATCGGCCGCACCAAATCGCACTGCGGTGCAGCGCTTTGGCGCCGCCGCGGCGATCGTTCGGGGTGCCGTGGCTCAGGCGTCGGACACACGCCCACGCACATGCGTCACCGCGACTCTGGTGCCGGGAGACAGGTCGGTGATCGTCACCTCCGCGTCGAGTTGTTTCGACAGCGCATCGACGATGCCCGTACCCAGGCCCGGCTTCCGCGTCTCGGCATCGCCGGGCATCCCCACGCCATTGTCCGCGACCGACAATTGCCAACCCGTCGGGCGCGACCAATATTCGACCGTGATCTTCCCGATCGTGTCCTTCTCGGGAAAGGCGTGTTTCAGCGCATTGATCACCAGTTCGGTCACGATCAGCCCCAGGCTGACCGACGTATCGGAAGTGGTGACGCTGTCATCGACAATCGTTTCCAGCTTCAGCACGGCATGATCGAAGATCATCGACGCGCCGATGCTGTCGCATAAATCGGTGAAATAGGGCCGCAGCACCACCTGATCGCTCTGTGTCGCGGCGAGCTGTCGCTGCAGCGTCGCGATAGACATGACGCGGTGATGCGCATCGTTCAGATGGCCGCGCGCCTCGTCCGACTGCACCTTCCGCGCGCTTTGCATCAGTACGCTCGCGATGATCTGCAGGCTGTTGGCAACGCGGTGCTGCAATTCCTGCAGCAGCACGTGCTTTTCCCGGACGACATCGTCCTTGATCTTCTCGGCGCGCCGCATTTCGGTCATGTCCGACACGGCGACCGCGATACTGGCCTCGTCCGCCCCGACATAATCGAGCTTGTGCGCGTTGATGACGAGGTTGCGGGTCGGTCGGCCGATCCGGACGAGATCGAACTCATATGCCTCGATCGCGGCGTTCCCGGATACCGTCGCGCGAAGGAGCGAGCCGAGCTGGGGAACGCTCCATTCGCCCGATCCGAGTTCGGACAATTTGGTGTCGATCACGGTCTTGGGATCAAGCTCGAACGCGCTGCAAAAGGAGCGGCTGGCGGCTTTCACCGCAAGCCCTGCATCGAGCAGAACCAATGGCGTGGCCGACGAAAAAACCAGTGCCAGCCCGAGGCTGTTTGCGGGACCGTCATGGGGCAGAGGCGTAAAGAATTCCACGGCCGAAGCCTTCGGAAGCCGGAGACTCGCGGAATGAAAGCCGTACCCGGTAGCAATTCCAGAAGTCCTGAAGTCGGATGCCGACAGCAGGAACCCGCTGCATCGTCTATCACACGGGATGCGCGGCCCCTATCGTATTCGCGCGCCTGCCATAATTGGGCAGCGCCGCAGTGGCAGCCAGCCACCGCCACCCCCTAAAACAACCCGTCGTCCTCATCATCGTCGATCTGCGCGTCGGTGTCGGTGGCGCTGGTCCCGCCGCCAGGCGCGAAACGCTGGTGGATGGTCCGCTCCTGCGCCATCGTGTAG
>JAIXZV010000305.1 GCA_027489365.1 Sphingomonadales bacterium | reverse complement strand
CGAGGCGGGGCACGCGAGGTTCCAGATCTCGTCGACCTCGACGTAGAGCGGGAAGCACACGTCGTGGCGCATGAATTCGAGGCGTGAATGGTTGTGCAGATGTTCGATGTTGCGCTTTGCACCGGTGAACAGATTGTCCACGCACAGCACTTCGTGGCCCTGTTCGAGCAACCGGTCGATCAGATGCGAGCCGACGAAACCGGCGCCGCCGGTGACGAGGATGCGCTTTCTGCTTTCGTAAAGACGTGCCACGTGAACTTCCCCTTATCGTAGCGTTTCAGGCGGCGGCGTCGTGCGCCGCGCCCTGGATGTGGTTTTCAAGAAACCAGCGGTAGACCGCCGGAATTCCCTGGTTGAGCGGGATCGACGCGCGCCAGCCGAGGCCGTTAAGCTTGGTCGTATCGACGAGCTTGCGCGGCGTGCCGTCAGGGCGACTCGCATCGAAGACGAGATCGCCGGTAAAGCCGACCGCGTCCGCGACGTGCCGTGCGAGATCGGCGATGCTGACTTCATCGCCTGTCCCGATATTGACGAACTCCTCGGCGGAATAGGTCTGGGCCAGGAACACGAGCGCATCGGCGAGATCATCGACGTGCAGGAATTCGCGCAGCGGCGTGCCGCTGCCCCACACCGTCATTGTGCTCGCGCCCGCCAGCTTCGCCTCATGCGCTTTGCGCATAAGCGCAGGCAGGACATGGCTCGATTCGAGATCGAAATTATCGAACGGACCGTAGAGATTGGTAGGCTGCGCGGAGATGAAGTCGCAGCCATATTGCCGACGATAGGCGGCGCAGAGTTTGAGCCCCGCGATCTTGGCGATCGCATACCATTCGTTGGTCGGCTCAAGCGCGCCGGTCAGCAGCGCGCTTTCCGCCATCGGCTGCGCGGCCAGCTTCGGGAAAATGCACGACGATCCGAGGAAGACGAGTTTGGCCACCCCGGCGCGACGCGCGCCCTCGATCACGTTGGCCTCGATCATGAGGTTGTCGTAGAGAAATTCGCCCGGAAAATCGTTGTTCGCGGCGATCCCGCCGACTTTCGCGGCGGCGAGGAAGATGAGATCGATCTTGGCCTGGTCGAGCCAGGCAAAGGTCGCTGCCTGATCGCGCAGATCGATCCGCGTTTCGGGCGACACGATCGTGCAGCCTTCTCCCGCCAGTCGCCGCCCGATCGCACGGCCGACCATGCCGCGGTGCCCGGCGACCCACACGCGTTTGCCGCTGAGATTGAATGTCGCTGTCATACAATCAGGCCAGCAGTTTCACGACGGTGGGGGAATCGGCGAGACCGCGCAGAGTCACCGCGCGGCGGTCGCCATCGGGCAGACGGATGCCAAGACGTTTGACCAAATCCGCATCGACGATGTCCTTGCGCAGGCAGATCCAATTCGACTGAGCGAAATTGTCCAACTCGCGCTGGTACGCCATTAGCTCTAGCCCATTGGGCAACAGCCGACACAGGAAGAAGCGGTCCTGCAAAAGGTCGTAAAAATCAAACAGTCCGCGCCGCGCGAGCAGCGTGAAGACGTTATATTCGAACTGAATGATATCGACGGCACCACGCGAAAGCATCCCCGCAAAGCCCGACAGCACCGCGAGATCATGCCCCTCGGTATCGATTTTGAGCAAATCGATTCGATCGATGCCTGTCTCTTTGCATTCGTCGTCGCCGGTAACCGCCGGGACCGAGATCTTTGAGACCGCAAGGCTGCTGTCGAACTTGTGAACATCGTAGACCGAAGAAACCGCCGTTAGCTCTGATGCGTTGAAATCGAGCGCGCCAGGCGTATCCGAGAGCGCCTTGTTGCGCAGGTGCGCGCGCTGATTGACCACCGTTTCCGTCAACAGCGCGAAGGTGGACGGGATCGCCTCGTAGCAATAGACCGTCGCGGTTGGGGAGTGGTCGAGGACCTCACGGACCCAGTCACCGACGTTCGCGCCAACGTCAAAGACCGTGACGAGGCCGCGCGCGCCAAGCTGACGCAGCAGCCAGCGTTCACCATTGGTGGCGATGTTGACGTCTTCGTTATTGTACGCCCACATCACGCGACGGGCCATCGCGAAGAACGCGAACGCGCCCGGCCTGCGGCGTTTGACCACCGAATCCAGCAAGCGATTGATCGCCTGTTTCATCATGCAGTGCCCGCTTCCATGTCAGCCCTTGACCGCGTACAGCGCCGAGGGGCGTTCTTCATCGGGGCGGCGGCTTTCGGCTTCGCGTGCGATCACCTTCAGATCCTCGCACACCATCTCGGCGCACAGTTCCGCGAGCGTCGTGGTCGCTTCCCAGCCGAGCAGGCGCTTGGCCTTGGCGGGATTGCCGATCAGCAAATCGACTTCGGTCGGGCGGAAATAGCGCGGATCGACCTTGACCAGCGTCTTGCCGGTCTTCGCGCATACGCCGACTTCATCGACGCCCTCGCCGCTCCAGTCGATCTTCACATCGACTTCGGCAAACGCCTTCTCGACGAACGAGCGGACGGTCTGCGTAACGCCGGTTGCCAGCACGAAATCGTCGCCCTGCGGCTGCTGCACGATCCGCCACATGCCCTCGACATAATCGCGCGCATGGCCCCAGTCGCGCTGCGCGTCGAGGTTTCCGAGATAGAGCGTGTCCTGCAGCCCGAGATGGATCGCTGCCACCGCACGCGTGATCTTGCGCGTGACGAAGGTCTCGCCGCGGCGCGGGCTTTCGTGGTTGAACAGGATGCCGTTCGACGCGTGCATTCCGTACGCTTCGCGGTAGTTCACCGTGATCCAATATGCGTACATCTTGGCCGCACCATAGGGCGAGCGCGGGTAGAAGGGCGTCGTTTCCGACTGCGGCACTTCCTGCACCAGACCGTACAACTCGCTGGTCGACGCCTGATAGATGCGCGTCTTATCGACCATGCCGAGCAGCCGGATCGCCTCGAGCAGTCGCAGCGTGCCGATGCCATCGGCGTTGGCGGTATATTCGGGGGTCTCGAAACTGACCGCGACATGGCTCATCGCTGCGAGATTGTAGATCTCGTCGGGCTGCGTTTCCTGCACCAGGCGCGTCAGATTCATCGAATCGGTCATGTCGCCATAATGCAGATGCAGGCGCGCGCCGATTTCGTGCGGATCCTGGTAAATGTGATCGATCCGACCGGTGTTGAAAGACGACGAGCGCCGCTTCAAACCGTGGACTTCATACCCCTTGGCGAGCAGCAATTCCGCCAGATATGCCCCGTCCTGCCCGGTTATTCCGGTGATCAAAGCGGTTTTGGTCATCAATCTTTCCCTGGCATAGAGCGCGGATGCCATAGCAGCCTGTCACATTCCGTCCAGTGCTGCATTTGCGAAGGCGCGTCGCTACGCCTTGGTATAGCCCCGATACCAGTCGACGAAACGCGGAACGCCGACGTCGATTCCGACGCGTGGCGCAAAGCCCAGATCGTGCTGGATCGCGCTGATATCGGCGAAGGTATCGGGCATGTCGCCCGCTTGCATAGGGGCATTGATGCGAATCGCCGACTTGCCGCACGCCGCCTCGACCAGATCGATCAGCCGGTCGAGCCGTTCCGATTTGTGATTGCCGATATTGTAGAGCCGGTGCGGATTGGGGCTGCCCCCGGCCTTCACGCTGCCGTCATCGGCGGGCGGATGGTCGAGGCACGCGATGATCCCGGCGACGATATCGTCGATATAGGTGAAGTCGCGCCGCATATCGCCGTGGTTGAACACCTGGATCGGGCGTCCCTCCAGAATCGCGCTGGTGAACAGCCACATCGCCATGTCCGGCCGCCCCCAGGGGCCATAGACGGTGAAGAAGCGCAGGCCGGTCTGCGGCAAGCGATAGAGATGCGCGTAGGTCTCGCTCATCAATTCGTCGGAGCGCTTGGTCGCGGCGTAGAGCGACAACGGCCGGTCGGCGCGGTCATCGACCTTGAAGGGCAGGGTCGCATCGCCGCCATAGATCGACGACGACGAGGCATAGACCAGATGCGCGACGCCGCGTGCCCGCCCGAGTTCGAGCAGGTTGAGATGCCCCGCCACGTTCGAATGGATATAGGCGCGCGGATTCTCGATCGAATAGCGCACCCCGGCTTGCGCGCCGAGATGGACGATGCGGTCGAAGTCTGTCGCACCGAGCGCCGCATCGAGCGCCGCGTGATCGGCGAAATCGACGCGGTGCATCGTAAAGCGCCCCTCGGCCTCGGCTTCGATCGCGGCGAGGCGCGCTTCCTTGAGGCTGACCGGGTAATAGTCGTTGAAATTGTCGATCCCGATCACGCGCTCGCCCCGCGCGAGCAGCGCGCGCGATACGGCGGCACCGATGAACCCGGCGGCACCGGTCACGAGGACGGTCATGCGATGGCTCCTTGCACGGTTGGCACGGTGCGGGCGCGCTGCCTCAAGCGCTTGGACCAGGCGATCGCCGGGCGCTCGACGGCCAGCCACAGACCCAGTGCCGCACCGATCGATGCGGCCACCGCAATCACGGACATCGTAAGCCAGCCCAGGGCCATCCTGCTAAGCAACGGTAATATGGTCAGGATGACGAGCAGGTGCACAAGATACAGCGAATAGGAAATATCGCCGAAGAAGGCGAGGATAGGGTGTGACCGCCGGACGAACACGATGATGAGCAACGCGACGATCGTCGCGCCCAGCGCAGCGACGGGGGCCTTTACCGCAATGACGACCAACGACAGCGCGAGACTTGCCCAGAATGCTTGCGGCGTGATCAGTCGCTCCCGTTGCAGGAACAGCAATATGCCCACCATGAAGACGGGCAAATGCAATAGCAGGTTCTCGCGCTGGCCGAGCGGCACTTGCTCGACCGGAAACCAGCCCGGCGTCGCGAGACACATCGCAGCCGCGCACCCGATCGCGCTCAGTACCGGGCGGCGCAGCAAAAGCGGGTAACACAGGCCGATCAGCACATAGAATTGGAACTCGACGCACAGAGTCCAGAACACGCTCAGCAGCCACGTCTTGCCGAAGAGCGGCACGAGATAGGCGCCGTGGAGCGCGACT
>JAIXZV010000332.1 GCA_027489365.1 Sphingomonadales bacterium | reverse complement strand
GCGTTCGGATCGCGGCTGGCGAAGGCGGTAAAGGGGATGTGGACGCTGCGGCGCGTCTCGCCGGCAGGAAAGCCGGTGCGGAACCAGGCGTCGTCGGACAGGGCATAGCTGTCGAACAGCAGATCGTATGCCCCGCTGCCGCGCGCATCGAACGCCACGCCGGTGAAGCCGCGCGCATCGGCGAGCTGGATCGCGCCCGGCGTCAGCGGCAGGATCAGCTGTGCGAACGGGCGGGCCTTCGCGCCCATTTGCGCGATCATGAAGCGGGGCTTGGCGGTGCTGCGCGGATCATCGCTGCCGGGCTGCACGAAATTGAGATGGCTATGGTCGACGCCCGAATCGGTGCTTTCGACCGGGAGCGTGTCGAGGTCGGTCCGCCCGTCGCGGCGCGCGCCGGTGTCGATCGGGCCGGGCATAACGCGGACCGGGAGCGGCGTTGGGGAAGTGCCTGCGACCAATGCCCGCAACGGCGCGAGCGCGATTTCGCGACCCGAGACGAACACGCGCGCGACGTTCCACAGATCGGCGATCCGCTCATCGGGCTTGCCGTCGATCAGCACCAGATCGGCGCGCTGGCCCGGTGCGATGCGGCCGTGATCGGCGGCTTGGCCGAGGATGTCGGCGCTGGTCGCGGTCGCGGCGACCAGTGCTTCGGCGGGGGTGAAGCCGAGCCGCGTCAACCAGCCGATCTCACGGATCGTGCCCGGCCCGTGATACACCCCCTCGATCCCCGCATCGGTGCCGATGCCGATGCGGATTCCGGCTGCCTTCAAACGCCGGATATTCTCCTGCATGATCCCCCATCGCGTCGCATCGTACGCGGCGATGGGCTTGGCGCGGTTGGCGGCCTGGTTCGCCTCGAACGCGCTTTCCGCCGGGGTCAGCGCGCGTGTTTCTCCGGGTTCGAGCTGCCGCGTCTGTTGCGGCTCGTACACCACCAGCGTCGGGATATAGGCGGTGCGATGCGCCTTCATCGACGCGATGAGATCGTCGTCAACCAACGCATCCCCGACGCCGTGGCCGACCGCATCGACCCCTGCTGCGGAGGCGATCTTGTCGCCCTGCAGCGTGACCGTGTGGGTGATCACAGGCAGCCCCGCCTTATGCGCATCGGCGACGATCGCGGCCAGCGTCGGCTGGTTCATGCTGTTGAGATCGCTGTCGCGGCCATAGCGCCAGCCATCGGCGAAGACCTTGATCACGTCGGGCTTGTACGGCAGCGCGGTCGCCATCGCGACATGCGCGGCGGCAGGGGTCGCCGCCTGCAGCGTGAAGAAGCTGCCCCAGCCATATTCGGTGCCGTGCCCGCCCGGCACGCCGACGCGCACCGCCAGTTGCAGATGCGGCGCGACCACGGCTCCGGAGGCGACCATCTGGCGGATCGGCGCGAGCATCTCGCCCGAGACCGAGAAATCGTTCACCGTCGTGACGCCGCGCAGCAGATAGCCGGCATAGGCTTTGCCCAGATCGTCGGGCGCATCATAGCCGGGCGAGCGCAAATGCGTGTGCAGATCGTGCAGCCCGGGGATCAGCGTCAGCCCGCGCGCATCGATCACGGTGGTGCCGGTCGCGCGGCGGAGGCGCGGGCCGATTGCCAAGATCCGGTCGCCGCGCACCAGCACGTCGCGCACGACCGCGGGCGCGCCGCTGCCATCGAACACGCGCGCGCCGCGGATCAGCGTGTCGCGCGCTGCGGCACTCCCCGGGATCACCACGCACGCCAGGATCGCGAGGAGGGGGGCGATCCGTTTCATCGCGCATCCTTGTGCAGCAGCGTACGGTTGAGGAAAGCGTCCGCCGCGCGGTAACTCGCCAGCCAATCGGCATAGCGGAAGAAATCGTGCCGCTCGTTCGGGAAGACCAATTGCTCGAACTGCACGTGCCGTGCGGTCAGCGCGCGGGCGAGCAGCACCGATTGCGCGAAATCGACATTCTTGTCGTCATCGCCGTGGATGATCAGCACGGGCGAGCGCCACGCATTGATCGCGCCCATCGGCGAGGATTGCCATTGCAGGGCGTGGGCTGCTGTTTCCGCATCGGGCGAGAGCGTCTTTTCCACCGGGCGGACCATGGCGTGGACGCCGTGGAAATCGACCCCGGCGGCGAACAGGTCGCTGTTGCGCGCGAGCGCCAGCGCGGTGAGATACCCGCCCCAGCTTCCGCCCCAAATACCGATCCGCTTCGGATCGACCTCGGGCCGTGCGGCGAGCCATTTTCCGGCCGCCAGCACATCGCGATACTCCGATGCACCGCCGCGCGCCTGTCCGGGCGCCTCGCGAAACGCGCGGCCATAGCCGGTCCCGCTGCGGTAATTGACCGACAGCACGTCATAGCCCTGGCGAGCGAAATGCTGGTTCAGGATATAGGCGTTCGAATAATAATAGGATGTGTGGAAGCCCGGCAGCATCTGTCGGCGTGGCCCGCCGTGGACGAAGATCAGTGCGGGATGCTTGCCCGGTCCGCGCGCGCGGAAGAGCTGGGCGTGGACCAGCACCCCATCGGCGGCGGGGAAGGTCACCGTTTCGGGCGCGGTGAAGGATGGCACGACCGATACCGGGCCAAGCGGTGCCAGTGTCCCGTTCGCCACTCCCGGATAGGCCAGATGCGTCGCATCGGTCGCCATGACCGCGAGCGTCCAACCGGCGAAGGTCGGGATTGCTTCCGAACCGGCACTCTGCGTGACCGGTTTGGGTGCTTTACCGTCGAGCGACACGCGCCAGATATGCCGACGCTCCAGATCGCCGGCATTGGCGGCATAGACCAGCGTCTTGCCGTCGGGGGCGGGGAGGAAGCTTTCGACCTCGAAAGTCCCCGGCGTCAGGTCGCGTGGCGCGCTCCCTTTGGGGTCGAGCGCATAGACGTGGAGCCAGCCGCTTTGCTCCCACGGGAACAGCAGCCGACCGTCTCGCGTCCAGAACAGATTGCGCCCGCGCGTACCGTAGAAACTGCTCCCGATCCCGGCGGGGGCGGCCCAGAGTTGGCGCGCGCTGCCGGTCGCGATGTCGACGCTGCGGATCGACCAATAGGGCCCGCCATCGGGAGCGGCATCGGCGGGCGGATCGAGATAGCGGATATAGGCGATCTGCGTGCCGTCGGGCGAGAAGGTCGGCTCGGCGGCATTGTCCAGCCCCGGATCGAGATAGCGCAAGCGTGCGTCGGCAAGGTCGAGCGTTGCGATGAAGCTGTGGTCGCCGCGATCCTCGACGAATAGCAGGCGCGCGTTATCGGGCGACCATTCGAGCCGCGACACCGCGCCGGTGACGCTTGCCAGCCGTTGCGTGCCCGATGCTTTGTCCCACAGCCAGATTTCGCCCTTGCGGACGTAGGCGAGCCGCGCTCCGTCGGTGGTGAAAACCGGCGAGTGGCCTTCGCCGACCAAGGTAGTCGCGCCGCCTGCGGTCGAGAGGACGAACAGCCGTTGCTTGGGCGGCGTGGCCTGCGTGGCGGTATTGGGTGCGGCACCGTCAGCAAATTCGGCGTCGCCGCCCTGCACGAACGCGATCGTCGTGCCGTCGCGGGTGAGCGCGAGATCGGACAATTGCTGCCCGTCATCCGCGGTGAAGGCGGTGATCGCCCGCGCTGGTTGGCCCGGCGTCGCCATCCAGATGTTGCGCACGCCGGCGGCGTTCTCGATCTAGGCGAACCTCGGCACATCCTTCGCGCCGACCAGCCAGCTCGCGATTGGCAAAGCGAGCGTCTCGGCAAGGTCATCGGCACGCGCCGCTTGCGCCGCGAACAGGGCGCTAAGCCCAACAGCCAATACGGAGCGCCACATCTTCACGCCCCTACCCTGAAGGGGCCATCGCGCCGCGACAAGCATGGATTCACCGTCACATGCGCGCAGGTTATGCCTACGCGAACGCTCTGAATGCGTGTCCGCCATAGGTGCGGCACGCGATAGCCGCTACGCTCGTGCCGATGAACCGCCTGACCCGCGCCTTGCTCGCTTTGCCCGTCGCAATCGCGTCGCCGCTTGCCGCAGAGCGCCCGGCGACGCTGCAAGCGCGTGTCGAGGCGGTGTTGCAGCCGGTCCCGCCTGGAACCCGCTACGGCCTGGTCGTAGTCGATCGGGACGGCACGGAACTGGTGGCGATCAACCCGGATCAGCGCTTCATTCCGGCGTCGAATACCAAGCTATTCACGACAGCGGCGGCATTCTGGTCGCTCGCCGACCTCGCTGCGCCGGATTCTGTCGGCGGCGCGGCGATACGGATCGAGCAAAACGGGCGCGCGCGCGACGTCGTCCTTGAAGGGCATGGCGACGCGTGGCTGTCGAGCGCACCCGATTGCACCACGGATTGCCTCGCCACGCTCGCCGATGCGGTGGCGGCAAAGACGCGCGTGGTGCGCGATGTCGTGGGCGACGACAGCCTCTACCCTGATCAGCGCTGGAGCCCGGGGATGAGCTGGAACAACATCCCGACCAAATCGGGCACCGCCACCTCCGCGCTGACGCTCGACGATAACGAGCTGCCGGTGACAGTCGCGCCCGGTGCGCTCGGCAAGCCGCCAACGGTGACGCTGCCGCCTTACTATGCGATCGAAAACCGTGCGCTGACCGTCGCTAACGGGGCCAGTGGAATCGATCTCGACCGCGCGCCCAATGGCACCGTCGTGCGGCTGACCGGCACGATTGCGGTCGGCGCGAAGCCGGAGGAACTGCGTCTCGGCATCGACGATCCGGCGCACCACGCTGCCTGGGCCCTGCGGCGCATGCTGGAGGCGCGCGGCGTCCGCGTGACCGGAACGGTCGTCGTGCGGCACCGCCCCTTAAGCCCCGGCGATGACCCGGCGATCCGCGGTGCGGCCCCGCCTGCGCGGCCGCCGGCGATCGAACCGCTCGCTCGCCTGACAGCGCCGCCGCTGCTCCAGGATCTGACCCGGATCAACAAGGTAAGCCAGAATCTCCATGCCGAGCTGATGCTGCGCCGCATCGGGCTGAAGTCCGGCAGCGGTTCGATCGCCGACGGGCAGACGGTGGTGCGCGCGATGCTGGCGGAGGCGAAGGTGCCACGGTCTGCGTTCGATTTCTCGGATGGCTCAGGCATGTCGAGCTACAACCGCGTCGCACCGCGCGGGGTGGTGACGTTCCTGCGCTGGACCGCCGCGCAGCCCTGGGGTGCGGCATGGCGCGCGACGCTGCCGGTGGGGGGTGAGGGGACGCTGACGCGGCGTTTTGCCGGCACCGCGCTCGACCGCAAGATCTTCGCCAAGACCGGCACCCTCAACGCGACCAATGCGCTGGCGGGCTATATAATGGCGAAGAGCGGCGCGACGCTGACCTTCGCCATCTATGCCAACGACGTGCCCGACGGGGCTAGCGCGACCAAGGCGATCGATCAGGCGCTGCTTTTGATCGCGTCCGAGAATTGAGAGCCGAAACGATGACCAACCATGTCGGCGAATATCGCGAGCACGGCTATGCCATTGTCCGCAGCGTTTTCTCTGCGGACGAGGTAGCGGCGATCGGGGCCGCAATGGACGCGGTCTATACCAAGGGCGTCGCCTATGGCCGCAGCTTCCGCCACGGCAATGTGTTTTACGCGGTGACCCAGCGCCCCGACGGCACCCCCCATGTCCCGATGGCGCAATGGCCGTCGTATCAGGACGCGGTGCTCGACGCGGTCCGGCTCGACCGCCGCTGGCTGGCACTGCTCGAACCGTTGATCGGACGTGATCTCAAACAGATCATCAACCAGTTGCATTGGAAGTTGCCCGACCGTAGCGGCGACTTCGCCTGGCATCAGGATGCCAAATCGCGCCGTCCGGCCGAGGCGTATCGCAACCTCGCTTCCTCCTATGTCCAGACCGCACTCGCGATCGATCCGCACCACCCCGGCAGCGGCGGGATGCGGTTCATTCCGGGCAGCCACAAGGGAGGGATGTTGCAGCTTGATACCGCCGCCTCGCTCGGCCGCTCGCCCGAGGACGCGGCGCTGGAGCGCGTCGGGCTGTCGCCGGGGGACGCGGTCGATCTGATCCTCGACCCCGGCGATGTCGCGCTGTGGAGTCCGTATCTGGTCCACGCCTCGGGCACCAACAGCGCGGATCATCTGCGGCGGCTCTACATCAACGGCTATGTCCGTGCCGAGGATTGCGACCGTGGCGAATGGGCGTTTCGGGGTGGCGCGCCGGTGCCGCTGGGGCCGGAACCGGCCCTGGTGCATTACGAGCAGTTGCACGAGCGGCCCGAGCCGCACTTCGTCTAGGCGTCGCGCAGCGCAGCCATGACCGCATCGCCCGTCTCGGGCCGGAGCACGAAGATGCCGCTGTCGAAATGCCGCGTCGGGTGGACGCGGTTGGTGAGCAGCGTCCAGGCGACGCCGCGCTCGAAATCCACCCATAGCCCAGTGCCGGTGAAGCCAGTGTGGCCGATCGTCTCGGGCGAACACGCCGCCCCGCCCGACCATCCGGGAAAGCGCCGCTCCCACCCGCAGGTACGGTGTTCGTAGAACGGCGTGCGGATCGCGTGGAGCATTGCGGGCGTGGCAGAGCTGCCGTTCAGCAAGCCGTGCGCAAAATCGAGGACGCCCGCGACGGTGCCGAACAACCCGGCATGGCCCGCCGCGCCGCCGAGCGCCGCCGCATTTTCATCATGCACTTCGCCCCTTAGCACGCGCCCGCGCCAAGCGCAGCGTTCGGTCGCAACCGCAGGTCCGGGCGGCGGACCGTAGGACAGGCCCGGCGCGAGCGGCCATGCCGAGAGCGGCGCGCCGGTCACGCGCTCGATCACGATGCCGAGCAGGATGAAATTGATGTCGGAATAGACCGGCGGCCCATGCCGCCATTCGCGTTGCAGCACGAAGGCGCGCAGCCGCTGCGGATCATCGCCATAGGTGTAGATCGGCTCGACCGCAGGCAGGAACGTCCGGTGTGCGAGGCAGTCGCGGATCGTCAGCCGCCGCTCGGGTGCATTCGCCACATCATATTGCCGCAAATCGGGGATTGCCTGCGTCAGCGGCGCGTCGAGATCGATCCGACCCTGCTCGGCGAGCTCCAGGATCATCGTCGTCGTCGCGATCACCTTGGAAACCGAGGCGAGATCGAACCAATGCGCTTCGGTCAGCAATTCGGGTTCGGGCAGCAGTGCCGCTTGACCCGCCACGCGCACCGCGCGCCTGCCTGCGGCGTCGATCGTGCCGAGCGTCGCGCCGGGGATGCGCCCCGCTGCGATTGCGGCGGCGGCGGGGGCGAAGGCGCGGTCCAGGTCGATCATGCGTCCGCCTCGCGGGGCGTGGCGCGGGCGATGAATGGCAGGAACAGCACGGCGGCCAGGCTGAGCGTGCCCGACAGCCAGAAAAACCCGTCGAACCCGATCTGCTTGACCATGCTCCCCCCGGCTCCGGCGATCAGCCGCGGCAGCAGGAAGGCGAAGCCGGACAGAAAGGCATATTGCGCGCCGGGATATTTCGGGTTCACCAGCATCGACAGATAGACGACGAAGATCGCGCCCTCCATGCCGTGCGCGAACTGGTCGAGCGCGGTCGATATATAGATGACATGCGGGCTGGGCGGCGCGAACCACAGCCATACGAAGATCCAATTGCCGAACGCCGAGCCGATCGCACCGAGCGCGAGCGCCCGCACCAG
>JAIXZV010000129.1 GCA_027489365.1 Sphingomonadales bacterium | reverse complement strand
CGCCCGGTGTCGCGCCCGGTGTCGCGTTGGTCGGGCAGCGCGTGGCTGGTCGCGCGCGGTGGTGCGGGGGTCGCGCCGGGCGGGCTCGGCGGGCAACTCGGCGGATCGCAAGCGGGCGTGCGGGTCGCCTATCTGATCGATCGCCGCCGCCGGATCGCGCTTGCGGCGCGTGCCACCGCACCGCTCGGGCGCGGCGTGCGCGAGGCGGCGATCGGGGTTGAGTGGCAGCCGACCCGCCTGCCCGTGCGGATCGTCGCCGAACAACGGTTCGCGCTGAATGGCGGCCGTGGCGGACCGGCGCTTGCCGTGGTCGGCGGCATCGGTCCGGTCGCCTTGCCGCGCGATTTCCGGCTTGAGGCCTATGCGCAGGCCGGGGCGATCCGGCGCGGTACGACCGAACCCTATGCCGATGGCGCGGTGCGGATCGTCCACCCGCTTGGCACGGTCGGCGGCGTGCCGGTCGAGCTCGGCGCAGGCGCATGGGGCGGTGCGCAACGCGGCGCAGCGCGGCTCGATCTCGGCCCCTCGCTCGGCGTGTCGGTGCCGCTCGGCAAACAGCGCGTGCGCGTCATGCTCGATTGGCGGCAGCGCGTGGCGGGCACTGCGCGGCCCGGATCGGGCGCGGCGTTGACGCTCGGAACCGATTTCTAAACCTACCGCCCACCGACCGCCAAAGTAACGAGCAGCCGCCGCCCGAGTTCGGGAAAGCCCACCGCTGTTTCCGCCCGGCTGTCGGCAAGATTGCGCAGCGCCGCGCTCACCGTAACCTGCTCGGTTGCGCTCCAGCGGGCACCGAGATCGGCTTGCGCCCGACCGGGGGTGACGACCAGCCCGGTCGGCACCGCGCTATCGGCATAGTCGCCGTTGAAACGCAGCGCGCCGTTGAGCGCGATCCGGGCCAGCGGTCGCCAGACGAACTGCACATTGCCTTGCCAATCGGGCCGGTTGCGCAGCGGGGTCGGGCTGGCGATGTGCAGCCTTGTTACCGCCGCCGACAGATCGAGACGCGGCCCAAGGCTGAGCGCCGCCTCGCCCTCGACGCCGCGGATCGTCACGCGATCGCGGTTGACGAGGGCGAAGCTCAGCGGATCGAAATCGATCAGATCGCTGAAACGATTGTCGAAATACGCGACATGCAGGCGGTAGCGCGTGCGCGTCCACGCCGCGCCCGCCTCCCACACGCGGCTCCGCTCGGGTCGAAGAGTCGCGCGGCCGATCAGCGGATTGCCGAGCGCGTAGAAACTCGGCAGCTTGAAACCGCTGCCATAGCGCGCGAAGACGGTGGGCAAGCGCGCCGTCGGCTGCCACGACACGGCGCCGCGCCCGGTCCACACACGCGGCCCGGCGCGCACTGCATCGTAGCGACCAGCGGCGCTGAGCGTGAACCCCAGACCGGGTCGCAGCGTCGCTTCGGCAAAACCGCTCAGCGTGCGGCGATCGATGCGAAAGTCGGTTGGCACGCGAAAGCCGAAATCGATCGTGCCGGCGCTGCGACCGCGTTCGTCGAGCAAGGCGCCGCCCGCAGTCGCGGTCAGCGGGCCGAACGTCGCGGTTACGTCTGCAATGGCTTCAACCCGCGACAGGCGGTTGCGCACGGTGATCGCCGGGACGGCCGAGAGCACGCCCGGCGCGATCGCCGGGGTCGCGGCCTGATCCTCCTGCTGCGACCAACTGAGCGACAGATTGGGCCGCAGCGTGGCACCGGGCGCGCGGCGCACTGAAGCGCCGGCCATCCACAGCGTTCCACTGCCCGTCTCCTGCGCGCGGTTCACCGCCAGTCGCGGCCCGCCGCTATCCTGCGGAAAGGCGCGATGCGCATTGGTCGCATACAGGCCGAGCAGCGTCGCATCATAGCCGCCGATCCGTTGGCGGAGGCGCGCGATGCCCTGCCCGCGCTGCACGTCGGACCCGGCATCGGCCGCCCCGCTATCATAAGCGGCGGCACCGAGCAGCAGCCCGCCGCTGCCCCACCCCTGCGCCACCGTTCCGCTCCCGCCACGCTCGCCATCGCTGCCCAGCATGGCGCGCCCGCCGATCTGCGTGGCGTTGCGCTGCGGGTCGCGCAGTCGGATGTTGATGACGCCGGACAGCGCGTCCGAGCCGTGCACCGCCGAGGCCGGGCCGCGCTCAAGCTCGACCGCGCCGACCAGCGCCGGATCGATTAGCGTGAAATCGAACGCGCCGCCCTGGCTGTTGGTGGCGTTGTTGACCCGGATCCCGTCGATCAGCACCAGCGTGAAATTGGGCTCGCCGCCGCGGATCGACACGAAGCTGCCGCCGCCGATGCCATTGGCCGACACCGCGCGCACCCCGGCGACATCGTTCAGCGCGTCGAGCAGCGTCGGCGCTTGCAATCGCGCGATCGACTCGGCCGACAGCGTCGCGGGGGCGGCCGCGCCGGTGCGCGATGCGGTGACGACGATCGGTGCCGCCGTTTGCGCGCTATCCTCCGATTCGGGCGCAGTTTGCGCGTGCGCGGCACCGGGCGCGCTCGCGCTAAACGCAGCGAGCAGCGTGGCCGCGACCACGGAAGCGCGCGTTGTGAATGTCATGGCCTGCGTTTCCCCCCGAGCCCGACTTGGAATGTGGCAAGTTTATCGGCGGCGGTCACGGCCCTGCCAGGAAGGGAAAGAACCGATCCGGGCGGATCGTACTTTGTCGCACGGGCACCGGAGGGATATGTTTCGAGCCTTGGCATGAAGGGGCTGTCACGATGATCCAGACCTTGAAATGGACGGGTGGAGTCGCCGCCGTGGTGGTGCTGGGCTGGGCCGCGACGCTGGCGGGTGCGCAAACCTACGAAACCTACGGCGTCCACAACGATCCCAAGGTCAGCCCGTGCCAATCGCCCGATTGTCGGTATCCGCGCGCTCCCGGCACGCCTGCGGATCCGGTCTATCCGGCCTATTGGTCGGCGAAATGGACGATGTACCGGGTGTTCAACAACTATCAGAAATACGGCCCGCCCTATCGCGGCCGCCCACCGCTCCCATTGCTTCCGGTGCGCGATTATGAGGTTTCCTACGGCGCGACCTATTACGATTCGACGTGGCGCGGGCGCTCCGGCGAAGGCGCGATGATGGAGCATTACGACAAGCGCTGCTTGCCGATCTTCCCTATCTCCAACCATTTTACCTGCTCGTTCATCTCGCTCGGCGACACTGCCTTCTTCGTCACCTATCCGCAGGACCGGCCGAAGGGGATGCCGCCGGTGTGCCTGTTCTCACCCGCCAACCACCCGCCGCGGCGCGATTTCATATCGCATTTGCCCTATAGCGCGGGGGACAGCGCGCGGATCGGGCCGGGCGGGCAGGGCTATTCCTTCTGGGTTGCGGCCTCCGACGGCAAGGTGGTGCAGGCCGGGGCCAGCCCGGACCGCACCGCCGATCAGGCGATCCTGTTCGGCTATGGCTTCCAGGCGGATGCGGCGGGGCAGCAAATGCCGCAATCCTTCTATTTCTCGGGCTATCCGCTTGCGCCCGCGAACGCGCCGATCGTCAGCCAGAATTACACCAGCTTCGCGCCCGTTCGCCCCGATCCGGCCAAGACCTGGGATCAAGTGAGCGGCCTCGATCCCGCCACGCTGCCGGCGTGCCATCTGTTCGATCCGGTGGGGGCGAAGGGCGCGCTGAAAGGCGGTGCGGTGGGCACGCCCGCGCCGACCTGGGGCGATATCGGTCGCTGGGGTAAACGGTAATCCCGGGGCGATACTTCAGCGGGAGCGGTGGCGATCACGATGACGCCGTAACCGCGCAACGCGAAAAACCCCGGCGGCCGATCGGGCCACCGGGGTTCTCGTAGACCGTCCCGCGCCGGAGAGCGCAGGATAGCCCGCTCGGCCCCGACACCCGATATAGGGGGGCGGGTGCCAGGGCCGGTCTCGTTTTAGCCGAGCAGCTTCAGCACGCCCTGCTGCGACTGGTTCGCCTGGGCGAGCAGCGCGGTCGATGCCTGGCTGAGGATCTGCGCCTTGGCGAGGTTGGTCGTTTCGGTCGAGAAATCGACGTCTTCGATGCGGCTGCGCGCGTCGGTCAGGTTCGCGACGTTGGTGGTCAAATTGTTGACGACCGAGTTCAGACGGCTCTGGCCAGCGCCGAGCGTCGCACGCGTCGTGTTGACTGCACCGAGCGCGGTATCGAGCGCACCGAGCGCCGTCGTTGCGCCGGCTGCGGTCGAAATGTCGGACGCGATCGCTGCATCGAGGTCGATCCCGCCGACGTTCAGCGTGACGGTGTCGGCCGCTGCAGAACCGGTCTGGATCTTGACGGTCGCAGCAGCCTTGCTCAGCAGCGAGACGCCGTTGAAGTTCGTCTTGCTCTGGATGTCGGTCAGCTGCGCCGTCAACTGCGTGACTTCGGCCTGCAGGTTGGTGCGGTCGCCCGAGGCATAGGTGCCCGAAGCCGACTGCACGGCCAGTTCGCGGACGCGCTGCAGGATGTTGGTCACTTCGCCGAGCGCGCCGTCTGCGGTCTGCGACAGCGCGACGCCGTCATTGGCGTTGCGGATCGCCTGGTTCTGACCCTTGATCTGCGAGGTCAGCGACGATGCGATGGCGAGGCCAGCCGCGTCGTCCTTGGCGGAGTTGATGCGCTTGCCGGTCGACAGGCGCTCGATGCTGGTCTGCAGCGCGTTGCTTGCCGAGTTCGAGGCGTTGGTCGCGCGCAGTGCAGCGACGTTGGTTCCGATAACAGTCATGGGTCTATCTCCATTGTGGTCCGGCAATCCCGCCGCCCCCTATCGGAGAGCCGAGCCGCCAAGGGTGGTAACGACCGGCCGATCTGGAGATTAAGCACTTTTGCAAACCACGTCGGTTTTTCGTGGTTTTGGGGCGCTATTATAGCGGATCGCGGCGTGCAGGGGCTGCCGGATGCGGAAATTTTTTGCCGCTGCGGCAGTATGTTTAACGGCTCGTTTACCAAAGATGCCGCATCCCTCGTTCGTCCAGGGGGAAATCCATGCGTTCGATCGTTCCATCCGCCGCCATCCTTCGCCAGCATTATCCGCTGGTCTCTGCGCTCCGCGCGCAAGGCTTCACGATCGGCGGTGCTGCCGACGCCAAACCGCGCAGCGGTGAGCTGTATCTCGTGGCAGAAGGGGAAACCCCGCCCGCCGCCGCCCGCACCGTTGTGATCGGATCGGACGGGCGCTGCATCGTCCCCTCGCGCGACGGCAGTCCGGCGCGCGTTTCGTTCGGCGCTGCCGATGCCGCGGTTGGCGCTGGCTTCGTCCGCGCTTTGCTTGCCGAACCGGAAATGCCGACCGCCGCCGATCCCGAGAGCCTCGCGCTCTATGCGCTGGCGGAACGCGTCGCTGCCGCCGACATCACGGTGCTGATCAACGGCCCGACCGGCACCGGCAAGGAAGTGCTCGCGCGCGCGATCCATCTGAATTCCGCGCGCGCCTCCGGGCCGTTCATCGCGATCAATTGCGCAGCGCTTCCCGAAACGATGCTGGAAGCGATGCTGTTCGGCCATCAGAAGGGCGCCTTCACCGGCGCATCCTCGGGTGGCGAGGGCTTCTTCCGCGCGGCCAATGGCGGCACGCTGCTGCTCGACGAAATCGCCGAGATGCCGCTCCAGCTTCAGGCGAAGCTGCTGCGCGCACTGCAGGAACGTGAAGTCGTGCCGATCGGCGCGACCAGCCCGCAAGCGATCGACGTGCGCGTCATCGCCTGCGCCAACCGCGATCTGCAGGACGAAGTCGCCGCCGGACGCTTCCGCGCCGATCTTTACTATCGCCTGTCGGTCTTCCCGCTGACGACCAAGCCGCTCGCCGAGCGGGTGCAGGACATCCCTGCGCTCGCCGCGACGCTGATCCTGCGCCACGCCGGCAACCGCCAGACGATCCCGTGGCCCGACATGTCGGCGATCGACTTGCTGCTGCGCCACGATTGGCCGGGCAATGTCCGCGAACTCGAGAATGTCGTGCAGCGCGCATTGCTGTTTGCAGGGGGTGATACGATTTCGGCCGAACACATCGTGTTCGATCGCCCGACCGCGCTGCAAGCCAGTGCGGCGAACGATCAGTCGGCACCCGCGACGCTCGGGAATATCGTGCAGATGCACGAATTCCAGGCGATCCGCGAAACGCTGGCGGCGTGCAACGGCAGCCGGATCGAAACCGCGAAGCGGCTCGGCATTTCCGAACGCACGCTGCGCTACCGCCTCGCCAAGGCGCGCGAGCAGGGCGATGACATCGCGGCTGCCGCCAACCGGAGTGCATGGGCATGAGCATCAACGGAATCGGTGGTGGCGCTGGTGCGGGGGGCGCGATGAGCGTCGACCGCGTGATGGCACTGCGCGCGCAAATCCTCGAACGCAATCAGGCGCTCGCCCGCGCTGGGGCCAGCGACGGACCGGCGGCGACCCAAGCCAAGCCCGCCAGCTTCGCCGCGACGATGGAAGATGCGCTGAAAAGCGTGAACCAGGGCCAGGTCGAAGCGTCGAAGCTCTCCGAAGCCTATGAGCGCGGCGAGACGATCGACATCGCCAAGGTGATGATGGCGCGCCAGCAAGCCTCGGTCGGCTTCGAGGCGACGCTGCAAGTCCGCAACAAACTCCTGTCCGCTTACAAGGACATCATGAGCATGCCGGTATAATCGATGAGCAACGCCCTCACCCCATCGCCGCAAAGCTCGGGCGCACTGTCCGCCATCCCCGAGCGTTTCGCCAACCCGCTGCACCAACTGCAGGGCCTGCTCGCGCAGCCTGCGGTCCGGCGCAGCCTGCCGATGGTGCTGCTTGTCGGCCTGATCGCGGCCGCCGCGCTTGCGTGGATGATGATCGCCACGCCGAATCAGAAAACGCTGTTCGCGGGGCTCGCCGATGCCGACAAGGCGTCGGTGACGGCAGCGCTGCAGCAAGCCAACATCACCTCGCGGATCGATGAGGGCACTGGCGCGCTGACCGTCAACGAAGACGATTATTCGCGCGCGCGCATCCTGCTCGCGGGGCAAGGCCTGCCCAAGGCTGCACCCGGCGGCTATCAGATTCTCGACAACCTCCCGATGGGCGTGTCGCGCGCGGTCGAGGGCGAACGCCTGCGTCAGGCGCGCGAGACCGAGCTTGCCCGCTCGATCCAGGAAATCGACGCCGTGGCCGAGGCGCGCGTGCATCTCGCCACGCCCGAACAGTCGGTCTTCGTGCGCGATAACGCCGCACCATCCGCCTCGGTGATCGTCAAATTGCAGCCCGGTCGTTCGCTCGGCGACGCGCAGGTCTCGTCGATCGTCAATCTCGTCGCCTCGTCGGTCCCCGGCATGAAGCCCGAAGGCGTGACGATCGTCGATCAGATGGGCGGCTTGCTGACCAAGGGTGCCAACGAAAGCCAGCTTGGCATCGCCAGCGACGAACGCATCGCGTTCCAGCGTCGCGTCGAGGAAAAATACCGTGCGCAAGTGATGCAATTGCTCACCCCGCTCGTCGGCGCGGGCAATTTCACCACCGAAGTGCAGGCCGATGTCGATCTGAACGAGACCCAGGCGACGCGCGAAAGCTATGACAAGCAGGGCGCATTGCGGGTCGAGCAAGGCAATTGGACTGGCAATGGCGGTGCTGCAGCGGCAGCGCCCGGTGGCATTCCCGGCGCGCTGTCGAACACCCCGCCGCCCGCCTCGACCTTGTCCGCGCCGCAGCCTGCCGCGACGCCGACGCCCGGCGCGACCCCGGTGGCAGGGGCTTCGACCCCCGGTGCCGCCGCCCCGGTCGTCGCGGCAGCGGCAGGTGCAGTCAGCGACGCACTGAAGGCGAGCGACCAATATTCGCGGGCCTATGATCTCGGCAAGGAAGTGTCGGTCAGCCGCACTGCGCCGGGCACGATCACGCGCCTCTCGGTCGCGGTGCTGCTGCGCGAT
>JAIXZV010000323.1 GCA_027489365.1 Sphingomonadales bacterium | reverse complement strand
GCCTCGCGCAGCAGGCATTCGAACTGGGCGTTGACGCTCCGCAGATCAGCCGCCGCCACCCGCTCGACCGCCGCATAGAGCGCGGGATCGAGCCGGAGCGGAAACGCCTTCTTCGGGGGAGCCGCCAACGCCCCGACCCGTCAGTAGAGCGTACCGGCGTTGACAACCGGTTGCGTGTCACGCTCGCCGCACAACACGACCATCAGGTTCGACACCATCGCCGCGCGGCGTTCGTCGTCGAGTTCGACCACGCCTTTCTTGGAGAGCAGATCGAGCGCCATTTCGACCATGCCGACCGCGCCTTCGACCAAAGTCGCGCGGGCCGCGACCACCGCTTGCGCCTGTTGCCGCCGCAGCATCGCCCCGGCGATTTCGGGCGCATAAGCCAGGTGCGTGAAGCCGCATTCGTCGACGGTGATGCCCGCCGTCTGCAGCCGCTCGATCAGTTCCGCGCGCAATTCGGCACCGACCTGATCGTGATTGCCGCGCAGCGTCACTTCCTGATGCTCATAATCGTCATAGGGATAGCGCGCGCCGATCGTGCGCACCGCGGCCTCGATCTGGACGATCACGAACGCCTTGTAATCGTCGATGTCGAACAATGCCTGCGCCGTATCGGTCACGCGCCACACGACTTGCGCGGCGATCTCGATCGGGTTGCCGCGCAGATCGTTGACCTTGAGCCGCTCCGAAATCATGTTGTTGGCGCGGAGCGACACCTTTTTGCGCCCCAACCACGGCATCAGCCAGCGCAGGCCGGTGGTGCGATCGGTGCCCTTATAGGCGCCGAACAGGGTGATCGCCGTCGCCTGGTTGGGTTGCTGCATGTAGAAACCGCAGGCGACGAACAGGAAGACCAGCGTCGCGACGACGATCGTCACCAGCGCGAGCGCGGGTGCGGTCGGGATGAGCGCCAGCGCGCCACCCCCCACCGCGAGCGCGAGCAGCATCACCAACAGCATCGCGTAACCGCTCGACGTCGTGGCGCCATGCTCGCGCGACAGTGTCAGCGCGGTGTTGCGTGTACCCGACTCAACCATCAATGCCTCCCGTTAATATGATATCACATTTATATCGGGATTATGCGCCACGCAAGCGAAATGAAAAGGCCCTCCCGCATTGCTGCGGAAGGGCCTTCGCATCGTTGGAAAGGGCGGCTCAGTTGAGGACGATCGTCACCGCGCGACGGTTCTGGGCGAGGCTCGCTTCGTCGGAACCCAGCGCGATCGGGCGTTCCTTGCCGTAGCTGATCGTCGAAATGCGGCCCGGCGCCACGCCGCGTGCCGCCAGATAGTTCTTCGCGGCAAGCGCGCGGCGATCGCCCAGCGCGAGGTTATATTCGCGCGTGCCGCGTTCGTCGCAATGCCCCTCAAGACTGACCGGCACGTTGGGATAGCGCGACAGCCACGCCGCCTGACTGTCGAGGATCGCGCGTGCGCGGTCATCGAGGGTGAAGCTGTCGAGCGCGAAATTGACGGTGTTGCTGGTGACCGAGCGTTCGAAATCCCCGCGCGAGCCGGGCGCGAAGCCCGCGCCGCCAGTGCCCTGATCGACCGGGCCATTGCCGGGTGCGGGCGGGATATACGCCGGCGGCTTCTTGGCGCAGGCGGCGACGAACAGCGTGGTCGCGAGCAGCAGGGCGGTGGTTGTCTTGGCCATGTCGGGGTCTCCCAGGGTTGATCGGGGTTAGAACTCAGTCGTACGACTCAGGGGCGTAACGGTCCCCACGCAGGATCGGATCCATCGAGCAGCGTTGGAATGCGGCGCACATTGACGCCGGTCAGATCGACCGACCACAAATCGGCGCGCCCGCTGCCGCCGCCGGTCGAGCGGAAGAACATCAGCACGCGGCCGTTGGGCGACCAGCTCGGCCCTTCATCCTGTGCGCCGTCGGTCAACAGCTTTTCGTTCGCGCCGCTCGGGCTCATCACCCCGATGCGGAAACTGCCGGCCAATTTGGTGAAAGCGATCAGGTCGCCGCGCGGGCTCCATACCGGCGTGGCATAGCGCCCGCTGCCGAAGCTGATCCGTTGCTGCTGCGATCCGTCGGCGTTCATCACATAAAGCTGCTGCGTACCCGAACGGTCGCTTTCAAAGACGATGCGGCTGCCATCGGGCGAATAGGTACCACCGGTATCGATGCCGGGCGAATCGGTCAGCCGTTGCGGCGTGCCGCCAGCGAGCGGCACGCGGTAGACATCGGTATTGCCCGCAACCGCCATCGAGAACAGCACCCAGCGCCCATCGGGCGACACGCGCGGCGCGAAGGTGAGATTGGTGTTGGGAACGAGCAGCCGCTGCCGCTTCGACGCCACGTCATAGACATAGATCGCGGGGCGATCATCGAGATAGCTCATATAGACGATCGAGCGCTGATCGGGCGAGAAGCGCGGCGTCAGCGCGATCGCCTGCCCGTTGGTGAGGAAGCTGTGGTTCCCGCCATCCTGATCCATCAGCGCGAGCCGCTTGATGCGCTTGCCCTTAGGGCCGGTTTCCGAGACATAGACGACGCGGCTGTCGAAATAGGGGCCTTCGCCGGTCAGTTTCGAATAGATCATGTCGGCGCATTTATGCCCGGCGCGGCGCCAGTCGCCGGGTGCCACAACGAAGCCCTGCCGCGCGAGTTCGGCGCGCGAGGAGACGTCGTAGAGATAGCAGCCGACGGTCAGCGTCCCGTCATTATTGGCACGGATGAAGCCTTGCACCAGCGCCGACGCGCCTGCGGGCCCCCAATAATCGAAGGTCGGCGCGGTGACTTCGGGATAGGGCACCGGCTTCAACCCCGCTTCGAGCGGCTTGAACAGGCCCGAATTGCGCAGGTCGGTCGAGACGATCTGCGCGAGTTGCTCGCCCAGCACATCGGTGCGCCCGGCGGGGGTGTTGGCGACTTCGGCGGTCGGCATGACCGGAATCGCGATGCCGAGCGGGGCGGAGACGCCGCCGACGACATCGACCACCAACTCGCCTTGCTGCTGCGGATCGGCCTGGCCCGCCGGGGCAGGCGTCGGTCCGGGTGCAGGCACAGTTTGCGCCTGCGCCGCGCTGCTGACGAGCAATGCCGCCGCGAAGAGTGTCTTGTGGAGCATCGTCGTCATTCCTCAGTCCGGAAGCTTGTAGCGCAGTTTAAAGGACTTCCAGCCGCGCGGCACGTCGTAAAGATCGGCTGGCAAACCACGCAGCGGCGCGCACCCCATGAAGGCAGCAATCGCGGCGCGATCGACCGCATCGACATAGCGCCGATTCTCGTCATCGACCCCGCCATGATCGTCGGCCACGGTGGGCCGTGCCGCGAGCGAGCCGTCACGGTTGAGCGACAGCGCGATCGTCACCACGATCCGCGATGCACCGGGGCCGGGATTGACCTGGCGATCGGCGCACGGCTGCACCTGCCGCCGGATCGCCGAGCCGATATCGGCGGCGGCCTTGGCATCCATCGTCGCGCCGGGGGCGGCATCGGGCGATTTGGCCTTGGACGGCGTCTGCGACAAGCCTTTGCGGAAATCGTCGTCGAGCAGCGACCCGGTCGCCTTGGCCTTGGTCGCCTTCGGGTTAGTACCCGCCGCTTTGGTGGCCGCGACCGCCGTCTTCGCCGGGGGCGTCGCCGCCTTGGCGGGGGTAGCCTTGGCGGGGACGGGCTTCGCCTTTTCGGGCGGGGCGGATTTCTCGGCGACCGGCTTCTTTATCGGCGGCGCGGGCTTGGGCGCAGGCTTGGGTGGCGGTACCGGATCCGGCTTGGGCGGCTGCGGCTTCTGCGGCGCGGGCTTTGCCGGGGCAGGTTTTGGCTCAGGTTCAGGCGCAGGCTCGGGCTCAGCGGCAGGCGGCGGCGCATCCTCGGGCGCGCCGGGATCGGGCGCGGTCGATTGCGCGGGCGGTTCGGGCGCGGGCGGTGCCTGCTGATCGAGCGCGACATCGTCGACCAGCGACACTTCGACCGGCTTGGGCGTGGGCAGCGGCACCGGCTTGGCCGACCACACGACCGAGAGGATCGCGAACAGCGCGACATGGCCGATCGCGGCCACGGCAAGTCCGACACCCTCCCCCTTAGTCATTAAAGGCTCGCGTCATTTGCCGCCCTGTTCGACCGTCACGAGCGCGACGCGGTTGAGCCCGGCGCGGTTGAGTTCGCCCATCACGCGCATCACGCGGCCATAATCGAGCCCCTTGTCGGCACGCAGGAACACTTGCGGCGGCTTGGCCGGATCACCTTTCGCGGCAATTTGCGAGAGGATGTCGGGCAGCAGCGCCTCGCTCACTTCATCCTTGTCGACATAAAGCTTGCCCGCCCGATCGATCGAGATTTCGAGCGGCTTCTGATCCTGCTCGACCGCTTTCGCGCGAGCGTCGGGAAGCTGCACCGGCACGCCCGCGGTCATCAACGGGGCGGTCACCATGAAGATGATCAGCAGCACCAGCATCACGTCGACCAAGGGGGTCACGTTGATGTCCGCCATCGGCGCACGCCGCCCGCGCCCACGCTGCGAAGGGAGGTTGATCGCCATGCTAGCGCCGCACCTCATTCTCGAGCTGACGGCTCAAGGTTGCGTGGAAGCCGTCGGCGAAGCGGTTCAGGCGCGCTTCGATGCGGTTGATGCCGTGGCTGAAGCGATTGTAGGCGATCACCGCCGGGATGGCCGCGAACAGGCCGATCGCGGTCGCGAACAGCGCTTCGGCAATCCCCGGCGCGACCACCGCGAGCGAGGTGTTCTGCGCCGCCGCGATGCCGGTGAAGCTGCGCATGATGCCCCACACCGTGCCGAACAGGCCGACGAACGGCGCGACCGACCCGACCGTGGCGAGGATGTTCAAGCGATCCGACAGCGCGTCGATCTCGCCCGCGACCGCCGCGCCCATCGCGGTGGCGAGGCGCTCGCGCGTGCCACCGCGATCGACCTGGCCGCCTGCGGTCGAGCGGCGCCATTCGGCCACGCCGGCGGCGAACACCTTGGCGATCGGCAAGTCGCTTTCCCCTTCGATGCGGTGGAAGGCGTCGATATCCTCGGCCTTCCAGAAATCGCGTTCGAAGCGCGCGGTCTGGCGGCGCGTGCGACCGAGACGCATGATGAAGGTGAAGATGATCGCCCAGGTCCAGATACTGGCGAGCAACAGCCCGACCATCACCACCTGCACCACCGGATCGGCATGGAGGAAGATGCCGATCGGCGAGAGGCTCGTCGCATCGGTATTGAGGGCAAGAGTGCTCACGAAAGTTCGTCCCCTGATTCCATCACGCGGGCAAAGGCCGCGATCCATTCCTTTGGCTGGCGCTGCGGCCGCCCGGAGGCACCGACCAACGCCGCCGTCACCTGAGCTTGCGTCAACATCACACCACCGCGCATGACTCGTTGCTGAATATCAACCGATGCGGCGCGGATCTGTTGCAGCGTCGTCAGCACCAGCAACGCGTCGTCGAGCTTCGCGGGCGCACGATATCTGATGTCGAGCGCGGTCACCGCATAGGCACCGCCGCCCGCCTCCTGATGGCTCCGCTGATCGATCCCCACCAACCGCAGCATGTCCGACCGCGCCCGCTCCATATAGCGCAGGTAATTAGCGTGGTAGACGATCCCCGAAAGATCGGTGTCCTCGAAATAGACGCGGATCGGGAAGCGGTGCTCGCCCGCGACGATGCGACCCGTGGCGGGCATATCGAGGTCGGGTGACGGCATGGCCTCGTCCTCTAACCGCAGGTCGCCCCCGCGAAAACCCCTGCCCGCGCGAAACCACCCTTGCACATGAGTAACGCATAGGTTACATGTAACCTGTAGGTGACTAACAAAGGACTGTCGTCATGGATTTGATCGATCTCGCCGAACGCAAGGCGCACAAGCGTGCGCTCGGCCTCTATGTCTTTGCGGGCTTTACCGTCCTGTTCCTCGTGTTGAGCTTTTCAGGCTGGCGGTCGGATTTTTTCCAGGGGATGTGGCTCGGCTTTACGCTCGTCTCGACGCTCTATCTCTCGCCGCTGGCGACGCGGCTGAAGCGCGGTCCGCTCGCGCAATTGCTGGAGGATGAAGTGACGCGCGAGCATCGCCGGGTGAGCAGCGAAAGCGGCTTCTGGGCGGCGCTGGTCGCGGCGGCGGGGACGCTGATGCTTAGCGAGGGCGCGACCGCGCTGACGCTTGGGGACGGCGCACGGCTGATCTTCACAGCCGCGATCGTGGTGGCGCAAGTCCGGCTCGCGACGCTCGAGCTTCAGGCCGCGCGCTGAATGGCCGAAATCCTCCACAACACGTTGAAGACGGAACGCGAGCGGCTCGAGCTGACGCAGGCGGCGCTGGCCGAGCGCGTCGGGGTGAGCCGCAAGACGATCAACACGGTCGAGAACGGCGTTTTCATCCCATCCACCATTCTCGCGCTCAAACTCGCGGCAGCGCTCGACCGACCGGTCGAAGCACTGTTTACGCTGGACGATTCAGGTGTCTCGCCTAAACAGGACACATGAATGATTCCGCCCCCCTGCCCGCCCTGCGCATCCGTGGTTTGGCGAAGGCGTTCGACAAGCCCGTCATCGCCGGGCTCGATCTTGAGATCGCCGCCGGGCAGCTTTATGCGCTGCTCGGGCCGAATGGGGCGGGCAAGACCACGACGCTGCGGATGGTCGCGGGGCTCGCCAAACCCGATGCCGGATCGATCCAGATTTTCGGGGTGGATGCGCTGCGCGATCCGCTTGCGGCCAAGGCGATCACCGCCTGGCTGCCCGATGAGGCGATGCTGTACGACAAGCTCTCGCCGCTGGAATATCTCGCCTTCGTCGCCGGGCTGTGGCGGATGGACCCGCAGCACGCCGCCGCCGAGGCGGACCGGCTGCTCCACTGGCTCGATCTGTGGGAGCAACGCGATACGCGCTGCGAAGGCTTTTCGCGCGGGATGAAGCAGAAGGTGGCGCTGGCAGGGGCGCTGATCCACGATCCCAAATTGCTGATCCTCGATGAGCCGCTGACGGGCCTCGACGCGAGCATGGCGCGATCGGTGAAAGACGCCCTTCGGGCTCAGGTCGATGCGGGGAAGACCGTGATCGTCACCACGCACATCCTGGAAGTGGCCGAGCGCATGGCCGACCGGATCGGCATCATCGGCGGTGGCAAGCTGCTCGCCGAAGGCACGCTCGACGAATTGCGCGAAAGTGCGGGGACGGCGGGCATGACGCTGGAGGACACCTTCATCCGCCTGACCGATACGACGGCGCACGCGGCCCCTGCCGCATGAACTGGGCGATGCGGCGGATGCGGCCGGGCAGCTTTGCCTGGCTCGCCTTGCACGAATTGCGGTTGGCGACCCGATCGAGCCGCCGCGCGGGGCGTCGCGGGCTGATCGGGCGGACCGGTGGCGCGGGCGCTGCGCGAATCATCGGCGCATTGCTCGCGCTGGCATGGCTGGCGCTCGGCTGCACGATCGCCTGGGCGTTGCGCGACACGCCGATCCCGATCCTGCCCGAAATGCGGATCGCCGCACTCGGCATCAGCATCGTCGCGCTCACCTTCATGACCGCGCAAGCGATGATCGGCAGCCAGCGGACATTGTACGAGAATGGCGATCTCGCGTTGCTGTTCTCCGCGCCGATCCCGGAGCGGACCGTTCTGCTGGCGAAGCTGCTCGGCATCGCAGGCACGGTCGCGCTGACGTACACGGTGCTGCTGTTGCCGATCATCGTACCGGTCGCGGCACTCGGGCATCCGCAGCTGTTCGGGCTGGTCGCGTTGCTGGCGGCGCTGGCGCTGGCGGCGGCGGCGATCGGGCTTGGCCTGACGCTGACCATCGCGACGCTGGTCGGCCCGCGCGCGGCGCGCACCGTCGGACAGATCATGGCGGCGCTCGTCGGGGGCGCCATCTTCCTGGGGTCGCAAATGGTGTCCCATGCCGATCGCAAGGGCGGCGCGCCGGTAGTGCTGTTCGAGCGGCTGCGCGCGAACGGCCTGGGGACCGAGGGCGTGACGGGATTGCCCGGCCACGCCGCATTCGGCGATCCGCTAGCGATTCTGATCCTGCTCGGCGGCGCATTGCTGCTGTTCGTCGGCGCGGGCGCGACGCTGCAGCGGCTGTTCCTGTCGGGCTATCAGGATGGCGGCACGCGCCTGTCGCGCGCCAAGCCGACCGGTCGCGCGAGCGGGCGGCTGTTCCATGCCGGCCTGACGCGCGCGGTCTTTGCCAAGGAGTGGCGCTTGCTGGTGCGCGATCCGGCGCTGGCGTTCCAGATCGTGCTGCGGCTGGTCTATATGGCGCCGCTGCTGTTCGTGGCGTTCGGGCGCGGCAATACGCCGATCCCGGCGGTGCTCGCCTTCGGCAGCGTGCTGATCGCGAGCCAGCTCGTCGGCAGTTTCGCCTGGCTGGCGGTGTCGGCGGAGGATTCGCCCGATCTGCTCGCGGTCGCCCCCGTCGCGAAGGACGAGATCGATGTCGCCAAACTGCTTGCCGCCTTTGCGATGGCGGCACCGTTCGCGGTGCTGCTGCCGATCGCGATCGCGCTGCAAACGCCGGTGGGGGCCGTCATCACGCTGCTGATGACCGCGCTTGGCGGGGCGGCGGCGGGGTTCGTCGAGCTGAAACTCGGCAAGCCGGGGCAGCGCAGCACCTTCGCGCGGCGGCGCTCGGGTGGGTTCGTCGCGGGGATCCTGTCGCTGCTGATCGCATTGGTCTTCGGCGGGGGCGCGGCGCTTGCCGTGTTCCTGGTGACCAGCGTTACCGGTGTGTTGCGGTTCAGTTGAAGTCGGACAGCAATTTCACGCGCGGGTAGAGCGACGTGGCCTTGGCTTGGAATTTTGCGTCGCAGGTCGCGAGATCGCAGTCGAGCTCGATCGCGAGCGCGAGGTAGAGGCAATCGGCGATTGGGTGACCGAGCTGGATCGCCAAGCGCCCCGCTTGCTCGATCAGTTTCGGAGTCGCACGGATCGTCGTCACCCGATTCTGCTCGAGAGCTGTTCGCCAACTCGTTAGAATCGCGGCACCTGTCGGTAGCGACAAGGACCGGTCGTTGACACGTCGAACAATGGCACCCGCGACCTCGATGGCGACGATATCCGGTCCGCAAACAGCACCGGAAGAGGTTTCCAGAAAGGCAATCGCCGGTTCGGTTTGATCCTCGACCACCAGCCATTTGACGACGAGGCTGGCGTCGACGACGATCATTCTTCGTCCCGAATGGCGCGAATGAGCGCAACGCTGTCCGCTTGAAGGCCATCGTGTGCGAGCGTTTGCGCGTGCAACGCCCGCAATTCCGCAACCCACGTGTCGACATCAAACGTGGATTGACCCAGAATCTGGCGAGCCTCGGCCTCAATCGAACGATCATTGGCGGCCGCGCGCCGCTTCAGCCGATCGTAAACGTCATCGTCGAGCTGTCGAATTGTTAATGTCGCCATTCACAGATGCTAGCAAAATGCTAGCAAAATGCAAGCATCAGGCCGCGCGTTGCTCCAGCGCGACCGCGGCCTCGTCCATCAATGCGGCGATGATCTCGGCGGCGGGTTCTTCCTTGGTCACCATCCCGACCGATTGCCCGGCCATCAGCGAGCCATGCTCGACATCGCCGTCGATCACCGCGCGGCGCAGCGCGCCCGCCCAATAATGTTCGATCTGCAATTGCGCCTCGGCCATCGCGACCTTGCCCTCGTCGAGCAGTTGCGCGACTTCGCGCTGCTTGGCGGTGAACAGGTCGGCCCCGGCATTCTTCAGCGCGCGCACCGGAATGACGGGCAAGCGCGGGTCGATCTGCACGCTCGCGACGGCATCGCGGGCGGAGGCGCGCAGGAACGCCTTCTTGAAATTGGCGTGCGCGATGCTCTCGGTCGCGCAGACGAAGCGCGTGCCGAGCTGCACGCCCGCCGCACCCATGTCGAGATAGGCCGCAATCGCCTCACCGCGCCCGATCCCGCCCGCGACGAACACGGGGACCTTGTCGGCGACTTCGGGCAGGATTTCCTGCGCCAGGACCGAGGTCGACACCGGGCCGATATGGCCGCCTGCTTCCATGCCCTCGACGACCAGCGCATCGACGCCCGAGCGGATCAGCTTCTTGGCGAGACTGAGCGCCGGGGCGAAACACACGACCTTCGCGCCGCTCGCCTTGATCGCATCGAGCGCGCCCGCCGGGGGTAGCCCGCCTGCGAGCACGACGTGCGTCACTTGGTGCTTCGCGCACACCGCGATCAGATCGAACAGGCCGGGGTGCATGGTGATGAGGTTAACGCCGAACGGCTTGTCCGTCATCGTCTTGGTCGCAGCGATCTCGGCATCGAGCAATTCGGGCGTCATCGCGCCACATGCGATCAAGCCGAAGCCGCCCGCATTCGAGATAGCGGAGACGAGATGCCGCTCGCTCACCCACGACATCGCGCCGCAGATGATCGCGGTTTCGCTGCCGAGAAAGGCGGTGCCGCGCGCCATGCGGGCGGAGAGGCGCTCGGCGCCGATCGAAGATGTTTGTGTCATCGTCGGGGCCTAGCGCCGCGTGGGGCATTGGGGCAAGCCCATGTCATGCGACAGGACATTGGCGAACTCGACATCCGCACGCCCGGACAGGGGCTGCACGAATGTACGCGCGACGTGTGCGACTGGGTTGCTGGGAGCGGGATTGCCACCGGGCTGCTCACGCTGTTCGTGCGCCACACGTCCTGCTCGTTGCTGATCCAGGAAAATGCCGCCCCCGCCGCGCGCCGCGATCTCGAGCGGTGGATCGCGGGGATCGCGCCCGAGTCGCGCGGCTATGAGCATGACGACGAAGGCCCCGACGACATGCCCGCCCACCTCCGCGCCGCGATCACCGCGACGAGCCTGTCGATCCCGGTCGCGGACGGACGCCCGGTTCTGGGCATTTGGCAGGGCATTTATCTGTTCGAGCACCGCCGCGCCGCGCACCGGCGAACGGTGGCGGTGCATCTTATGGGGGAGTAGGGAGCGGGTGAGAACGCCCCAGTAGCGGTTGCTTGGCGGTCTTTGTAAGGTGCTGAAACCAGATTCTGAAGGCAGCCCATTCCTATGTCGTCGCGCCGAGAAATCTATCTAGTTCGGCATGGCGAAACGGCGTGGAATGCCGCCGGCCGCTTTCAAGGCAGCCTCGATTCCTGCCTGACCGAACGGGGCGTAGCGCAGGCGGAAGCCTATGGCCGACAGCTCGCAACCATCTCGGCCGAAATCGACACGGTGATCGCAAGTCCGTTGGGCAGAGTGCGCGAAACCACAGCCTTAATCCGGTCTTTTGGAGATTTTCCGGAGCCACAGTGGGATCGTCGCATTGCCGAGGTTTCGGTGGGTTCGTGGGACGGCCTGACGCACGTTGATATCGATGCTCAGTGGCCGGGGCTGCTGAACGGAACCACGCCTTTCGACTGGTTCTTTCGATCGCCTGATGGCGAGACGTACGACGCTGCCATGGCGCGCGTGACCGAGTGGCTGGATACCGTGTCCGGCGTCGTTCTTGCGGTGTCTCATGGACTGATTGGGCGCCTAATTCGGGGAGCCTATCTCGATCTCACGAAGGATGATGCGCTCTGTTTACCGGTTCCGCAGGACGTGATTTGGCGCTTAGCCGACGCCCGCATCGAGCCTATCCACGTTACCTGACGGTCCTCGGGATGTCCGCTGTGGACCGAGCACTCCTCACGCCGCGACATCCTCCGCATCCAGCCCATAAGCCGTATGCAGCACGCGCACCGCGAGTTCGGTGTAATCCTCCTCGATCAGCACGCTGACCTTGATCTCGCTGGTCGAGATCGCCTGGATGTTGATGCCGCGTTCGCCCAGCGTCGTGAACATCGTGCTCGCGACGCCGGCATGGCTGCGCATCCCGACGCCGACCACCGAGATTTTCGCGACGCGCGTGTCGTGGACCAGCGTTTCATAGCCGATCTTCTCGCGCGACTGTGTCAGCACCTCGATCGAGCGCGCAAGATCGGCCGCGGGCACGGTGAAGGTCACATCGGTCGAACCCGCCGCATGGGCGATGTTCTGGATGATCATGTCGACGTTGATGTTCGCACCCGCCAGCGGCGCGAAGATAGCCGCCACCGCGCCGGGCTTGTCGGGCACGGCGATCAGCGTGATCTTCGCCTCATTCTTGTCGTGCGCGATGCCGGTGATGAGCTGTCGTTCCATATCGCCTAATTCCTCTTCGCTCACGATCATCGTTCCGGGCAGCGTATCCGCCATCGGTGCATCCTCGCCGGTGAAGGACGACAGCACTTGCACGCGCACGCCCTCCTTCATCGCGAGGCCGACCGAGCGCGTCTGCAACACCTTCGCCCCGACCGACGCCAGTTCGAGCATTTCCTCGTACGTGACTTTCTGCAACTTCCGCGCGCGCGGCACGATGCGCGGGTCGGTGGTGTAGACGCCGTCGACATCGGTGTAGATGTCACAGCGATCGGCCTTCATCGCCGCCGCCATCGCCACCGCCGAGGTGTCCGAACCACCGCGCCCGAGCGTGCTGACCCGCGCATCGTCATCGACGCCCTGAAATCCGGGGATGACCGCGACTTCGCCCGCCGCGAGGCTCGCGTCGAGCGCGCTCGTATCGATGGTCTCGATCCGCGCCGAGGCATGCGCATCGCTGGTTGCGATCGGCAGTTGCCAGCCGAGCCAGCTGCGCGCCGGAACCCCCGCCGCCTGCAACGCTATCGCGAGCAGACCACTCGTAATTTGTTCGCCGGCCGAGACGACGACGTCATATTCCTTGGGGTCGTAAAGCGACGAGGCTTCGCGGCAGAAGCCGACCAGTCGATCGGTCTCGCCCGCCATTGCCGACACGACCACCGCGACCTGATTTCCCGCCGCCACTTCACGCTTCACCCGCGCCGCGACCGAGCGGATCCGCTCGATCCCCGCCATCGAGGTGCCGCCGAACTTCATCACGATACGCGCCATCGGGTGCCAGAATTCCTTGGGAGGGCCTTGGGGTCTTGGGGCGGTCCTGATAGAAAGCAGGCATGGCAAGCGCAACCGTAACAAAAGCAACCACTATCGATGCGGATGAAGCCGCGCATTTCGGCGCGATGGCGGCCGATTGGTGGGATCCGAAGGGCTCTTCCGCGATGCTCCACCGGCTCAACCCGGTGCGGCTGCGCTATCTGCGCGAGCGGATCGACGCGCAGTGGCATGGCGATGAGGCGGGCTTCACGCCGCTGTCGGGCAAAAGCGCGCTCGATGTCGGGTGCGGCGCGGGGCTGTTGTGCGAGCCGCTCGCGCGGCTGGGCGCGGCGGTCACCGGGCTGGATGCAGCGGCGGAGAATATCGCGGTGGCGCAGGCCCATGCGGCGCAATCGGGGCTGGCGATCGACTATCGCACCGGCAGCGTCGAAGGCTTGGGCGACGAAAAATTCGATCTCGTTACCAGCATGGAGGTGATCGAGCATGTCACCGATCCGGCCGCGTTTATCGCGGGCCTCGCTGGCGCGCTGGCGAAGGACGGATTGCTCATCCTCTCGACGCCCAATCGGACTGCGCTGTCACGGCTCGCTTTGATCACGGTCGGCGAGGGGCTGGGGCAAATCCCGCGCGGGACGCATGATTGGGACAAGTTCCTGACGCCCGATGCGCTGACGGCGTTGGTTGAAGGCGCAGGCTTGCGGGTGGTCGATGTGCGTGGGCTGAGCTTTTCGGTCGCCAAAGGCTTCGTGCTGAGCGACGATACCAAGCTCGATTATTTCGTGACGGCGGTACGGGGCTGAGCGCTTGATCCCACGCTGTCATCCCCGCGAAAGCGGGGACCCATCACCCGCCGTCCGAGATGGGTCCCCGCTTTCGCGGGGATGACAGAGGGGGCGGCGTCAACGCGCGCTCAGAACCCCACCTTCTTCTCCAGCCACCGCGCCGCAGCCTCGGGCGAATCCTTCTGATCGTCCCTGTCCACGCGGTAATTCGCCGCGCGCATCGCATCGACCGGGATCCGCCCGACCAGCGGCTGCAGCGCCGCGATCAGCTTCGCATCCTTGGCGCGACCCCGCGCGACCATCAGAATCGCGTCGTAGCCGGGGATCGCGCCGCGCGGGTCGCTGAGCACCGTAAGGCCCTGCGCGGCAATCCGCCCATCGGAGGAGAAAGCCGAGATCACATCGGCCTGCCCGCTCTCCAGCGCGCGGTACATGAAGGTGGGGTTGTACGCATTGGCGGCGGCGAACTTCAGCGGATAGGCGCGCTTGATCGCCGCCCATTCGGGCCGTTCGAGAAACTCCAAGTCCGAGCCGAGCTTCATCCGCGGTGCCGCCGATACGAGATCGTCGAGCGAGGCGATACCCTTCGCCCTCGCGTCATCCCCGCGCATCGCAAAGGCATAGGCGTTTTCGAACCCCAGCGCGCCGAGCAGCCGGACGCCCGAGGTCTTCTGCGTCCACGCGCCGATCGCCGCGACCATATCGGGCCGCGCCGGGATGTCGCTGCGCTTCATCTCGTTGGTCCAGATCGTCCCCGAATAGTCGACATAAACGTCGATCGCGCCCGATTTAAGCGCGCCGAACACCACCGCCGACCCGAGACCCTCGCGATACTGGACGTGATAGCCGGCGCGTTCGAGCCGATGGCCGATCAGCTGCGCAAGGATATACTGCTCGCCAAAACCCTTTGCGCCGACGGTGATCGTCTCGTCCGAACGCGGCAGCGCGGGTGCCAGCGCGACCAGCACGCCAACGAGCAACACGCCCGCCGCGACGTACGCGCGCACGCGTTTGCGCGCCGCGATCCCGTGCTCGATCACGCCGAGCAACGCATCGACCGCCAGCGCCAGCGCCGCCGCGCTGAGGCATCCGGCGAGCACCAGCGCCCAATTCTGCGTCTGGAGGCCCGCGAAGATCATGTCGCCAAGGCTCGGCTGGCCAACCGTGGTGGAGAGCGTCGCCGCGCCGATCGTCCACACCGCCGCGGTGCGGATTCCCGCCATCAGCACGGGCGCGACGAGCGGGGCCTCGACCAGCCGCAATTTCTGCCACGCCGTCATGCCGACGCCGTCCGCCGCCTCGATCACCGCCGGATCGAGCCCGGTGAGCCCGGTCACGCCATTGCGCAGGATCGGCAGCAGCGCATAGAGCGTGAGCGCGAGCAGCGACGGCAGGAAGCCGAGCGCCGGGATGCCCCCACCGACCGCCTGCGACAGAAACAGCAGCAGCGGATAGAACAGCGCGAGGAGCGCAAGGCTGGGGATCGTCTGAACGAGGCTCGCGAAACCGAGCGCAACGCGCGCGACGCCCGGCCGCCGCGCCGACCAGATCGCCAGCGGCAAGCTGATGATCAATCCAAGGATCAACGCCGACGCCGCCAGCAACAGATGCGCCGCGAGCAGATCGGGTACGCGCGTCATCGCTTCGAGGAACGGGCTATCCCTCATGCTTCGAGTTCGCGCATCCGCCGGGCCTGATCGCGCGGCACCGCGACCAGCGCATCGGCGACCGGCCCGCCCTGTCCCGCCAGCAGTTCGCGCGGGGTCGCGTCGGCGACGATCTGCCCGCGGTCCATCACCAGCACACGATCGGCGAGGATCATCGCCTCGGCCATGTCGTGCGTCACCATGATCGTGGTGAGGCCGAGCCGATCGTGCAGCGCGCGAATCGCATTGCCGAGCTGATCGCGCGTCACCGGATCGAGCGCGCCGAACGGCTCGTCGAGCAGCAGCAACCCCGGCGCGGTGGCGAGCGCGCGCGCCACCCCGACGCGCTGGCGCTGGCCGCCGGAGATCTGGCCGGGAAAGCGCTCGCCCAATCCGGCGAG
>JAIXZV010000120.1 GCA_027489365.1 Sphingomonadales bacterium | reverse complement strand
GGCACCGAACAGATCCTCGATCTGCGGCGGCGCTGGCGTGGCGACACGCGCGCCTTTCACGATACGCTGATCGGCTATGGTCATGTGCCCGTCGCCTGGGCGGGGGAAGAAATGGCGCGCGCGGGGCTGCTCGGGTGAGCGAAGCCGCTCGCGATACTCCTATTCTGGACGTCCGTGGGCTGACGGTCGATTTCGCGAGCGCCGCTGGCGGCGCCGTGCGGGCGCTGCACGGCATCGACCTGTCGATCGCGGCGGGCGAAACCTATGCGCTGGTCGGCGAGAGCGGATCGGGCAAATCGGTAACGAGCCTCGCGATCATGCGCTTGCTCGATCCGCGCCGCGCGCAGGTGGGCGGATCGGTCACGCTGACGGGCGCGGGCGATCTGCTGACGCTGCCGCCCAAGCCGCTGGCGGCGGTGCGCGGGCGACAGATCGCGATGATCTTTCAGGAACCGATGACCTGCCTCAACCCGGTGCAGACGGTCGGCGCGCAAATCGCCGAGGCGCTGAAGCGGCACGGCGGCGGGTCACGCGCGGAGATTGCCGATGCGGTGATAGCGGCGCTCGCCGAAGTCGAGATCCCCGATCCGCGCCGTCGCGCCGGGGCCTATCCGCACGAACTGTCGGGCGGAATGCGGCAGCGCGTGCTGATCGCGATGGCGCTGGCGTGCCGTCCGCGGCTGCTAATCGCCGACGAACCGACCACCGCGCTCGACGTGACGGTGCAGGCGCAGATCCTGCGGCTGCTGGCGCGGTTGCAGCGCGAACGTGGCATGGCGGTGCTGTTCATCACGCACAGCCTGGCGGTGGTGGCCGAGATCGCCGACCGCGTCGGGGTGATGTATGGCGGGCGGATCGTCGAGCAGGCGCGCGCCGCCGACATGTTCGCGCAGCCGCGCCATCCTTATACGCGGGGGCTGCTCGACAGCTTGCCGCAAACCGCGCACGGTGGACGCTTGCGCGCGATTCCGGGTCAGGTGATCGACCCGGCGAGCCCGCCGCCGGGCTGCGCGTTCGAACCGCGCTGCGCGTTGCGCATCGACGATTGCCGCGTTGGCCCGATCCCGTTCTTCCCGGTGGCGCCCGATCGCGCGTCGCGCTGCTTGCGCTGGGGGGAGCTATGACGCGGTTGCTGGATGTGACCGGCCTGTCGGTGCATTTCCCTGGGCCACGGCGCGGCTGGCGGCGGGGCGCTCCCGTGCAGGCGCTCAACGACGTGTCACTGCATGTCGATGCAGGCGAAGTGCTCGGCGTGGTCGGCGAATCGGGTTCGGGCAAGACGACACTCGGGCGTGCGATCCTGGGCCTGACGCAGCCGACCGGCGGCACCGTGCATTTCGACGGCGAGGCGGTGATCGGCGCGAGCGCCACGCGGATGCGCGCGATCCGCGGGCGGATGCAGGCGGTGTTTCAGGACCCGACCTCCAGCCTCAACCCGACGATGACGATCGGCGCGGCGATCGGTGAGGCGCTGGCGCTGCACAAGGTCGGCACGCGGGCGGATCGTGCGCAGCGGGTGGCGGCGCTGCTCGAACGCGTCGGCCTGCCTGCGTCCGCCGCCGCCAAATATCCGCGGGCCTTGTCGGGCGGGCAGCGGCAGCGCGTCGGCATCGCGCGCGCGCTCGCGGTCGGGCCGGAGCTGATCGTCGCGGACGAAGCGGTTTCCGCGCTCGACGTGTCGGTCCAGGCCGGGATCATCAATCTGCTGTCGGATTTGCGCGCCGAGCTGGGCCTCGCATTGATGTTCGTGTCGCACGATCTCGCGCTGGTGCGCTATTTCTGCGACCGCGTGATCGTATTGTACCTTGGCCGCGTGATGGAAGTGGGCAGCGTCGACGACATTTTCGCGCAGCCGCGCCATCCCTATACCCGCGCGCTGCTCGATGCGGTGCCGCAGATCGGCGCTGCGCCGCGCGACCCTGCCACGATCCTGGCGGGCGAATTGCCCAGCCCGCTCGCGCCGCCGTCGGGCTGCGTGTTCCGCACGCGCTGCCCGCACGCGATCGCGGCCTGCGCCGAGGCCGTGCCGCCGCTCGAAGGACCGATCGAGGGGCATCGCGCCGCCTGTATCCGCCAGCACGCGCTGGCCCTGTCATGACCCTGGAGCCGAACATGAAACGAGTGCTGGTCGCCGCGCGCGCCAATGCCGATGCCTTTGCCGCGCAATTTCGCATCGCGCTGCCCGATCATGAGATCATCACCGCGGTGCCCGACGACGGTCTGCCCGTTCCCTATGCCGTGGTCGGGCGGCCGCTGCCGGGCTTGCTCGCCAGCCTGCCGGGGCTCGAACTCGTGCTGAGCCTCAACGCCGGGGTCGAACATCTGATCGCCTCGGGCGAAGTGCCGGCGGGCGTGCCGATCGTGCGGATGGTCGATCCGGGGCTGGTCGATGGGATGGTCGAATGGGTCGCGGCGCAAGTGCTGGCGTGGCATCGCAATCTGCTCGCCTATCGCCGCAAGCAGGATTCGAAGAGCTGGGAACCGGCGGCGGAGAAACTGGCGCACGAACGCATCGTCACGGTGCTGGGGGCGGGCGCGCTGGGCGGGCCGGTCGCGGCGATGCTGGCGACGATCGGCTTCACCGTGCGCGCGTGGAGCCGCACGCCGCGCGATGTGGCTGGGGTCACGACCTTCGCCGGGCGCGAGACGCTGGCCGAGGCGGTGACCGGTGCCGACGTGCTGGTCAGCTTGCTGCCCGCGACCGCCGATACCGCGAATGTGATCGACCGCGCCTTGCTCGATCGACTGAAGCGCGGGGCGTTCGTCGTCAATGGCGGGCGCGGGGGCGCGATCGTCGATGCTGATCTGATCGCCGCGCTTGATGACGGGCAGCTGAGCGGCGCGGCCTTGGACGTGTTCCGCACCGAACCGCTGCCCGCCGATGATCCCTATTGGGCGCGCGAGGACGTGCTCGTCTCCCCGCACGTCGCCGCGCCGACGCACGTCTCGACCGCAGTCGGCGTGATGGCGGACAGCGTGCGCTGCTGGGAGCGGGGCGAGACGCCGCCGCATGTCGTCGATCTCGATCGCGGGTATTGATTCGGTGGGCGTGACCGACCTTGCCACCGTATCCAGGCGCGCGTTGCTCGCCGGGGCGGGCGTCGGCGCGCTTGGCCTGTCGGCGTGCGGCCGGGTGCGCAGCGGGCGCGCCAGCAACACGGTGGTGGTCGGCCTCACCTACGATATCGACACGCTCAACGTCTATTCGACCGGCTTTCTGGGCGATGTGCAGGCGGCGGTGGTGGAAGGGCTGCTCGCACCCGACGAACATGCCAATTACGTGCCGGTGCTGGCGACCGAAGTGCCGACGCTGGAGAATGGCGGCATCGTGCTGGAGGGCACGGGCATGGCGATCACCTATAAGCTGCGCCCCGGCGTGTTGTGGCACGATGGTCGCCCGTTCACCTCGGCCGATGTCGCCTTCACCTGGCGCGCGGTAAAGAATCCGGCGTTCATCGCCGAATCGAAGGACGGGACCGAGGATATCGTCGCGATCGAGACGCCCGATCCGCTGACGGTGATCTGCCGCTACAAGACCGTCAGCCCGACGTTCGCGACGACGTTGTTCACCTTCGGCATCCTGCCGCGCCATCTGCTCGAAGGGGTCGATCTCAACACCGCGCCTTATAACGAGCGGCCGATCGGCACCGGGCCGTTCATGGTCACCGCGTTCAAGCGCGGGCAATATGTGCTGACCGAGCGCTTTCCAGGCTATTGGCGGCGCGATACGAGCGGCAAGCGGCTGCCCTATCTCGACAAATTGATCTTCAAGATCATTCCCAATTCGAACACGCTGCTGACGCAGATCCGATCGGGCGAGCTCGATCTGGTGACGCAGACGCCGTACGATCAGGCCAAGCAGATGCACGGCCTGCCCGGCGTCGAGCTGATCCGTGCGCCGCTGCTCTCGTGGCAGCATCTCGACTTCAATTTCCGCAATCCGGCGCTCGCCGATCCCCAGGTTCGCCTGGCGATGGCCCATGCGATCGACCGTGGCCCGCTGATCCGCGCGCAGGGGGATTTTCCGGCGGCGATCACCTCGCCGGTGGTGCCGGTGTTCGATTTCTACGATCCAAACGTGACCAAGATTGCCTATGATCCGGCCAAGGCGCGCGCGTTGCTCGAGGCGGCGGGCTATGTCGGCAAAGGCGTGCGGGCGCGCAACGGCGTGCCGCTGCGCTTCCGCTTCCTGGCGCAGGCGGGCAAGGGCAATGACGAACTCGCGCAGCAAGTGATCATCGCGCAATTGAAGGCGATCGGGATCGACGCCTATGCCGACAACAAGACCGGCGTCTCCTACCGCCAGGCGCGCTATACGGGTGCGTATGTCATCAACTATGCGACATGGGTGACCGGGGCCGACCCGATCTACAGCCGCTTCTATGCGACCAAGGGATCGAACAACGGGCAGGGGTATAGCAACCCGAAGCTCGACCGTGTGCTGCAGGCGATGGAGGGAACGCTCGATCCGCTCGAGCGCCGCCGCGCCGCGTTCGAGATGCAGCGCATCCTGATGCACGATCTGCCGAGCGTGCCGCTGACCAGCAATGTCGCGGTCGTGGTGAAGCGTAGCGCGCTCGATGGCTTCACGCCCAATCCGACCAACATGACGCCGTTCGTCGGCAGCGCGTTCTGGCGGTGGCGGGCATGAGTGCGCGGGTCGTGCTCACCCGGCTGGTGGCGGCCATTCCGCTGCTACTCGGCATTTCGCTGCTGCTGTTCCTGGTCGTGCATCTGGCGCCGGGCGGGCCGCTCGACGTCTATGCCGATAATCCTTCCGTCACCCCGGCGGCGCTCGAGCGGCTGGCCGAAGCGTACGGCCTGAACAAGCCGCTGCCGGTGCAATACGGGCTGTGGCTGAAGGCGATGCTGACCGGCGATTGGGGCTTTTCGATCCGTACCGGGCGGCCGGTGCTGACCGAATTGGTCGAGCGGCTCGGGCCGACGCTCGAACTTGGGGCGGCGGCGATGCTGGTGGCGTTGGTGGCGTCGCTGACGCTCGGCACGTTGGCGGCGGCGCGCCGGGGCAGCTGGATCGACCGCACGATCGATGCGGCGACGCTGAGCGGCCTGTCGATGCCGGCCTTCTGGCTCGCCTTGGTGATGCAATATCTGTTTTCGGTGCGGCTCGGCTGGCTGCCGTCGGCGGGGATGGAGACGATCGGGGATCCGTCCTTCGTCGATTCGCTGGCACATCTGGTGATGCCCGCCACGGTGCTGGCGCTGGTGACGACGGCGGCGTGGACGCGCTACATTCGCGCCGGGATGATCGACATACTGTCGCGCGATTATATCCGCACGGCCTATGCCAAGGGCCTGAGCGAGCGCGAAGTGCTGGTTCGCCACGCGCTGCGCAACGCGATTGTGCCGGCGATCAGCATCATCGCGCTCGATCTCGCCAGCCTGATTTCGGGCGCGGTCATTACCGAAGCGGTGTTCGCCTGGCCGGGGATCGGCAGCCTGTTCGTGCAGAGCATGGACGGGCGCGATTATCCGGTGCTGATGGGGGTGTTGATGATGGGATCGGCGGCCGTGATCCTGGCCAATATCGTCGGCGATCTGGCACAGGCCGCGCTCGACCCACGGTTGCGCAATGGATAGCGCCGCGCCCCTCGGATCGCCTCTCGCCGCCGAGGCAGCGCCCAGCGCGCGCGGGCGGTTGCGCAGGCCCGGCGCGCTGATCAGCGGCCTGGTGTTGCTCGGCCTGATCGCGCTGGCGGTCGTGCTGGGGCCGTGGCTGTCGCCTTATGCCTATGACGAGCAATCGCTCGCCTTGCTGGGCGAACCCCATGCGCCGTCGCTGTCGCACTGGCTGGGGACGGACGAATTGGGGCGCGACGTGCTGACGCGCTTGCTGTTCGGCGGGCGGATTTCGCTGGCGGTGGGGCTGGCGGGGGCAGCGGTTGCGACGGGCATCGGCACGGTGTTTGGCGCGCTCTCGGGCTACTTCGGGGGATGGATCGATCAACTCCTGATGCGCTTCACCGATGTCATGCTGTCGATTCCCGCTTTGCCGCTGGTTCTGGTCGTTGCCAGCCTGATGCGGCCCAATCCGACGCTGCTCGTGTTGCTGATCGCCGCGCTCATCTGGACCAGCGCCGCGCGGCTGGTGCGGTCGCACGTCCGCTCGATCCGCAGCGCCGATTATGTTGCCGCTGCCCGCACGCTCGGCGCGGGCAATGCGCGGATCATCATCCGTCACGTGCTGCCCAATGCGGTTGGCGCGATCACGGTTTCGGCAACGATTGCAGTGGGTGGCGCGGTGATGCTCGAATCGGCGCTGTCGTTCCTCGGCTTCGGGATCCAGCCGCCGATGCCGACCTGGGGCAATCTGCTCAACCAGGCGGCCCCCTGGCTGGTCAGCGCACCGTGGATGTCGATTCCGCCGGGCGTGATGATTTTCCTCACGATGATCGGGGTGAACATCCTGGGCGAGGGATTGCGCGCGCGCCAGGGCGAGTGATTGCTATCGCGCTCTTGTGCGTAAAACTCATAATCTCGCGACCTTTTTGAGCCGGAACAGGCGCTCAGAACGCTTCCGGATCACGCCTGCGCAGGTTACGCTCGTGTGACATTCCGACGAAGATCGGAGCACCGCCCTGCAGGGGGCACGCTGAGATCATTGCTTCCTTAAAAGCCATAAGGGGTTCCCCATGTCTGCACGCATCCGTCACTATCTCTTGGCCACGACGTTGGTCGGTATGATCGGCGCGGGCGCGCCGGCCTTCGCCCAGAGCACGCCCGCCGCGCAGCCGCAGGACACTGCCGCCGAGGCACCGGGCGAGAATAACGATATCGTCGTCACCGGCACGCTGATCCGCGATCCCAACGTCGTCAGCTCGACGCCGGTGCAGATCATCGGCAAGGATGAAATCCGGCTGCGGCAAGCCAATACTGCGGAGGAAATCCTGCGCACCTTGCCGGGGGCGGTGCCCAACGTCGGTTCGGCGGTGAACAATGGCGGTGCGGGGTCTTTCTACGTCGATCTGCGCGGGCTCGGTAACTTCCGCAACGTCGTGCTGCTTGACGGCAACCGCATCGCACCGGCCGATCTCTATGGCCGCGTCGATCTCAACAACATTCCGCTCGCGCTGATCGAGCGGGTCGATACGCTGACCGGCGGTGCGTCCACCACCTACGGTGCCGATGCGATCACCGGCGTCGTCAACTTCGTCACGCGCAACGATTTCAAGGGCGTCGAGGCGGCGTCCTCGTACCAGATCACCGGGCGCGGCGACGGTGGCTATTTCCGTGGCGACCTGACGCTCGGCGCGAACTTTGCCGAGGACAAGGGCAACGCGGTCCTGTCGTTCGGCTATCAGAAGTCGGATCCGGTCTATCAGGGCGCGCGCGATTTCTCGGCCACCAACATCAATTCCTATACCGGTGCGCCGGGCGGATCGGGCACGTCGCTGCCCTCGTCGTTCAGCGTCGGCGCACTCGGTACGCTGCAGATCCAGCCGACCTCGGGTGCGCTGGTGGCACCGTATCAGCCGTTCAACTATAACCCGTACAACGTCTTCCAGACGCCGTTCGAGCGCTACAACGCCTATGCCGCGACGCATTATGACGTGACCGATTCGATCGAGGCCTACGGTCGCGCAATGTATTCGAAGAACATCGTGCAGACGATCGTCGCGCCGTCGGGCGTGTTCGCCGCCGACGTCGCGATCCCGCTGTCCAACCCGTATCTGCCGGCCGCGGCGCGGGCGACCTTCTGCGCCAATAACGATTTCAATCCGGCGGTGGTCGGCATCCAGACGCTGACCCCGGCGCAGTGCGCGGCGGGCGCGGCGGCGACCAGCCCGACCGATCCGAACTATCGTACCTTCTCCACGCAGCTGCGCATCCGCACCACCGACGTCGGCCCGCGCATCGACCGCTATGAAACGCAAGTGTTCGATTTCCGCGGCGGGCTGCGCGGTGCGCTGACCAAGTCGCTGAAGTGGGACGTGTCGGGCAGCTATGGCCAGAGCGAGAATTACCACGCGCAGCAGAATTACGTCAGCCTGACGCGCGTCCGCGATGCGTTGCTGGCGACCAACACCACGAGCTGCCTGAGCGGCACGAGCGGTTGCGTTCCGCTCAACATCTTCGGCAATGCCGGTGCCATCACCGAGCAGCAGGCGGCGTACCTCCGCGTGCCCGCGACCAGCCGGATTACCACCTCGCTCGCCCAGGCGCGCGGCCAGATCAACGGCGATGTCGGCGTGTCCACACCCTGGGCGGAAAAGCCGATCAGCTTCGCGGTCGGGGTCGAATATCGCCGCTACAAGGCAACGCAGGAGGCCGATGCGCTGGCGCAGAACCCCAGCGAATTGGGCGGCGGCGGCGGCGCGATCACCCCGTTCACCGGTGCGTACCGCGTGATCGAAGGCTTTGGCGAAGTGATCGCGCCGATCGTGCAGAACCGGCCGTTCTTCGAGGATCTGACGCTGGAGGCGGGCATTCGGCAGTCGCAGTATAAGATCACCGCAGCCGGATCGCCGACCTATAGCACCACGTCGTGGAAGGTCGGTGCGGGCTGGTCCCCGGTCAAGGCGATCAAGTTCCGCGGCGTGTATCAGACCGCGGTGCGGGCGCCGAACATCGCCGAACTGTTCCAGCCGAACTCGACCGGTCTCGGTTCGCTCGCGGCCGATCCGTGCTCGGGCACCAAACCGGTCGGCAATGCGGCGCTGACCGCTGTGTGCCTGGCGCAAGGCGCGCCATCGTTCACGATCGGCATCATCCGCGATCCGTCCTCGGCGCAGCCCAACACGACGACGGGCGGCAACCTCGCGCTCAAGCCCGAAAAGGCGACGACCTTCACGCTGGGGGTCGTGCTGCAGCCGCCGATGGTGCCGGGTCTGTCGGTGACGGTCGATTATTACAACATCAAGGTGCGGGACGCGATCACCACGCCGACCGCGCAGGATGCGATCAACAGCTGCTTCACCGGCCTGAGCGCCAGCAGCGCCACCAGCCTGGCCTGCACGCAGATCCGCCGCAACCCCGGCACTGGTTCGCTCGACGGCGATGCGGGGACCACCGGCGGCCTGTATCTCGGCCTGTCGAACCTGGGTCGATTGGAAACCGACGGGATCGATCTCGGCGTCAATTACCGCCGCCGGATCGGCGTCGCGACGCTGGCCCTGTCGTTCCAGGGCAATTGGACCAACCATCAGAAGTTCCAGGCGACTCCGACCTCGGTCAACCGCGAATGCGTCGGTTTCTACAGCGCGAATTGCGGCTACACCGGGTCGATCCAGCCCGAATATAGCTGGAACCAGCGCACCACGGTGAGCGTCGGCGCGGCTGATCTGTCGCTGCAGTGGCGGCACATTTCGAGCGTCCGGCAGGAACCGCTCGACATCGTCGCCAACGGCCCGGCCTTCGGCAGCTTCGGTAAGATCCCGGCCTATGACTATTTCGACCTGTCGACGCGCTTCCGGGTGAAGCCGCATTTTGAACTGACCTTCACCGTCAGCAACCTGTTCGACCGGCAACCGCCGCTGGTCGGCGGGAGCATCGGCACCGTGCTGTTCGGCAGCGGCAATACCTATCCGTCGACCTATGATGCGCTCGGACGGCGTTTCGCGTTCGGCGGACGGTTGACCTTCTGACGGACCAACGCCGGGCGACGCTTGCCAGCGCGTCGCCCGGCGTTCAGGAGCCCGTAGCATGACGGTTCCGGTCGATCTTTCCGCGCTGTTCGATGCCGCCCGGCGGGCGAGCGCCGCCGGGCGGATCGATGAAGCCATTTCCCATTTCGAAGCGATCGTCGCGCAGCAGGGCGATCATGCCGCGGCGCTCAATGCGCTGGGGACGATCGCGCTGCAGCGGCGCGATGCGCACCGTGCCCTGGCGCTGTTCGAACGCGCCGCCGCCGCCGATCCCAAGGCGGCACCGCTGCATCTCAACATCGCCACGGCAGCACGCGCGCTGAAAGACGATGCGCGCGAGCGGGCTGCGTTGCTCGCGGTGCTGGAATGCGACCAGCGCGATGTGATGGGGCTGATCCGCCTGGCCGAGCTGCACGAGCGGCTGGGGGAGGAAGCCGATGCAGCGGCGCGTTGGTCGGGTGTACTGGCGGTGGCGCAGTTGATGCCCGATCGTCCGGCGGCGCTCGACCCGGTGTTGCAGCGCGCGGCCCATTATGTCGCGTCGCGCACCCAGCATTTGCGCCAGGCGGTCGATACCGCGCTCGAGACACGCCATCCGGCGGCACCGCCTGATGCGCGGCGCAAGGTCACGACCGCGATCGATGCGATGCTCGGCGGGCGGCGCATTTACGCCAACGTCTGTTCCGGGCTGCACGTCCCCTTCCTGCCCGCCGATGAGTATTTCGCGCGCGAGCATTTTCCATGGTTGCCTGAGATCGAGGCGCAGACCGCGGCGATCCGCGCCGAATTTCTGCACCTGTACCAGGAAGACGGTGCGCGCGATTTCCGGCCCTATGTCGAAATGGAGCCCGGCACGCCCGACAATCGCTGGACCCCGCTCGACCATTCGCTCGATTGGAGCGCGCTGCATCTCTATCGCCACGGTGCGCGCGTGGAGGCACTGGCGGCGCGCTGCCCGGCGACGGTCGCCGCGCTGGAGGCCTTGCCCCTGCCCGATCTGCCGCTGCGCGCGCCCTCGGCGTTCTTCTCGGTCTTGCGGCCGCATACGCGCATCCCGCCGCACACGGGGGTCACCAACATTCGCGCGACTGTCCATCTGCCGCTGATCGTGCCGCCGGGCTGCGGCTTCCGCGTCGGCGGGGAGACGCGCGCATGGGAGGTCGGCCGCGCGTTCGTGTTCGACGACACGATCGAACATGAGGCGTGGAACGACAGCGATGACATGCGCGCGATCCTAATCTTCGACGTGTGGAACCCGCATCTGGGGGCGGAGGAGCGCGCGATGATCGCGACCTTCTATGCCACCACCGATGCGGCGCGCGGCGACGGCTTCGGCGGCACGCAGACGCGGCTTTGATCGCACGGGGGCATGACTTTTTGTGAGGTTTTGCGGCCGCTTGGCGGGGCTATGATGACCCCATGAAATATCTCCACACCATGGTCCGCGTGACCGATCCCGATGCCACCGTGCGGTTCTTCGAACTGCTCGGCCTGAAAGAAACCCGCCGCATGTCGAGCGAATCGGGGCGTTTCACCCTGATCTACCTCGCGGCACCCGGCGACGAGCAGGCCGAGGTCGAACTGACGCACAATTGGGACCCGGAGGAGTATACCGGCGGCCGCAATTTCGGGCATCTCGCGTACCGGGTCGAGAATATCTACGAGACGTGCCAGCGCTTGATGGACGCGGGCGTGACGATCAATCGCCCGCCGCGCGACGGCTATATGGCGTTCGTGCGCACGCCCGACGGCATTTCGATCGAATTGCTGCAGGAAGGGCGGCTGGAACCCGCCGAGCCGTGGGTGTCGATGCCGAGCGTCGGTAGCTGGTGAGCTAGCTGTTTGGTCCCGGAGTTTGATGGTGCATCATCCAAGCAGGAATGGAAGGATGCGCTATGGGACAGGTTCTTCACGGGAGCGCCAGCACGACAGCGGCAGTCCGTCGAGCAATACAAAATAGTCAAGAGAGCTTGAGGGTCCTCGCCAAGCGGCACGGCATCAACCCTAAGACGGTTGCCAAGTGGCGCAGCCGGAGCAGTACCGTCGATGTGCGCCCCGGCCCGAAGGATGCCCATTCGACGGTACTGAGCATCGAAGAGGAAGCGATCATCGTCGCCTTCCGCAAACACACGCTGCTGCCACTGGATGACTGTCTCTACGCGCTGCAGGCGACGATCCCTCACCTGACCAGATCATCGTTGCACCGCTGCCTGCAACGCCACGATATCTCACGCTTGCCGCACGTCGAAGGCGACAAGCCCAAGCGTGGCAAGTTCAGCACCTACCCCATCGGCTACTTCCACATCGATATGGCCGAGGTCCGGACCGAGCAGGGCAAGCTCTACATGTTCGTGGCGATTGATCGGACCAGCAAGTTTGCGTTTGTCGAGCTGCACGAGACCTCGAAGACGGCAACTTCGCGCGACTTCTTGCTGCGGCTGATCAAGGCGGTCCCCTACAAGATCCACACCGTGCTGACCGACAATGGCATCCAGTTCACCACGCCGGGCGGCGGCGGATCAGCCGTCCCGTTGATCAAGGAAGCCATGGCCAATGGTGAACGCTTCTGGGCGCACGCCTTCGAGTACGCCTGCGCCAGGCATGATATCGATCATCGAACCACCAAGCCCAAGCATCCCTGGACCAACGGTCAGGTCGAGCGGATGAACCGAACGATCAAAGAGGCGACGGTCAAACGCTTCTATTACGAGACCCACGACCAACTGCGCGACCACCTCGCCAGCTTCGTCGCTGCCTACAACTTCGCCAAGCGCCTAAAGACCCTCCAAGGCCTCACGCCCTACGAATACATCTGCAAGTGCTGGACAAAACAGCCACAGCGATTCACATCAGACCCGCACCATCAAACTCCGGGACCAAACAGCTAGTCGGTGGCGGCCAACTCGATAAAGCGCAAGCCCGCCTGCCCGCAGAGCGGGTGTACCCTCAGGCGGTGCGGTCAGGTTAAGCCACGCGGGTGTTCGCCCCAATCCCGAAGTCTGGATGCACGTGAAGCGGAGAACGAAGCGATGACCGGCATTTTCAAAAGGTTGTTTGGCGCAAAAAATGACCATGTCGATCAACCTTCGACGTCGCGCTCTACAAATGAGCAGGTCGCTAGACCCGACGGAATGCCGGCGAGCATTGAAGAAGGAATGGAATGACAGGCGGCCGACTTCATAAGAGCATTTTCACCCGCAGGCTCGCCCATTGACGGACGCAAACTTGATTACAGCGAAGACTCCCTCGCACTGGTCGACCGGTTATTGGATGACTTTTACCGCCAGAGAGCAGCCCTCCCAGACGATCTTCATTTTTTGACATCAGCCTATGTCTTCGAGGTCGCGCGCCGCGCATTCGGTGGGCGATATTTGCGTGGGGACGAGGAGAATCCGTTTGTGCTTGTTATTGGTGAGGAGCCTGCCGAAGTTGGCGTCTGCGTCATGTCCAAAGTGCGTGGTCGCGCGGTGAACGGGCCGGAGGATAGCATTTCATTCTTTTACGCTGGCATCGCTCCTCTTGTATGTGCCGGCGCTCGATCGACGTTGATTTGACGGCACTAAATTCAATGTCGTGAGCTGCTCGCTTGTCGCGCCCCGCCACGCAGCACGTGCCGCCTTGGCAGGGTGGTACGCAGCGGATATCGTTGAAACGTGGCGCGCTTCTCCCTCTTCCAACGCGTATCTGCCGCGCCAACGATGCAGAAGCCTGCACCGGTCGCGCGCAGCTTCGATATCGCCGACCTTTATGACGGACCGTTGGCTGCCGCGGTATCGACGGCACTCGGCCAGGTGCGGCTCGACGAGAAATTGCGCCAGGCCTATTTCTGGATCGTCAACACCGCGATCATCAGCCCTCACTACGACATCGAGTATCAGGACGGGCCATCGCCGGAGTTTCGCGTCGGCGATAGCCAACGCCTGCTGACGCTGCCGTCGGCGCAGAGCTATTCGAGCTATGTGCTGCTGCCGCTGCTCGCTTTTGCGACGCGGTCCAAATGCCTGTTCGTTGGCGGGCCGGGGCGCGGCAAGACAGCAAGCGCCATCCTGATGAGCGTGCTGGCCGGCTACCCGGTGCGTGAAGTGCGACGCGCGATGCAGCACGGCCATCCGCAGATGACGATCGCCGATCTGCTCGGCAACCCGCTGCCCGCCGATCTGATTTCCGCGCAGAGTGTCGATGCGATCCGGATCGCATGGCGGCCGTGGCTCGGCATGCGCGTAAAGATCGTCGACGAATATAACCGCATCCCGACGCGGACGCAGAGCGCGCTGCTGACGGTGATGGGCGACAATTACGCTGAAGTGCTGGGGCAGATCTACGAATGTCCTCCGGCTGCCTGGTTCATGACCGCCAACGACGATGCGGGCGGCGGCACCTATCAGGTGATCGAGGCTCTGCGCGACCGCATCGACGTCATCGTCCAGGCGCTATCGTTCAACCCGCGGTTCCTCGACGATCTGGTGCTGCGGATCGAGGAGAATGTCCGCCCCGAGGAGGTCGTGCCACGCGAGATCGTGTTCGACGCGACCGAGGTCGACCAGCTGGTCGAGGCGGTACGTGCGGTGCCGCTGCCACCCGAAATCCGCAATCGCATCGAATTCTTCGCCAGCCAGTTCGAACTGATGGAGACGGCGGGCGCGATCTTCGAACATATGAGCAAGGACACCGCGCACCTGTCGGGGGTCGACTGGGTCCAGGTGATCGCCGCGGACGGCGGACGCGACCGGCTGAAGGATATCGGCACCCAGACGGTCAACGGTCTGTCGGTGCGCAATTTGATGACGCTGATCAGTTTCGCCAAGGCGATTGCGTTCTTCCGGGGCGCGGACGCGGTCGGTCTCGACGATGTACGTCAGATATTGCCGTTCGTACTGCGCGACAAATTGCACCCCGACCAGGATGCGCCCTTTTTCGGGCTGCCGGAGAATGCCGCCTATCGCACTGATCCGATCGCGTGGCTGCGTCACCTCTTCGACCTTTCGTGCGAGGAATATGACCGGCTCGATCTGGACCGCGACGATCCGGTCCGCGAGCTGGCGAACGAATTCGCGGCGGGTCTCGACGGATTGGGCGAGCGCGAGGTGCGCGCGCGCCTGACCCGTATCGAGCGGCTGGTGAGCGAACGGGTGCAGGGGCGAAAGCTCTACGGTCCGCTTTACGACGAACTGCTGCACCTCAAATATCTGCACCAGCGTTACACCAACTATCTCGCCTGGCTCGGCAGCGGCCGGTGACGCTATCGCCGGTACTCGCCCGGGAACTCGCGGCGGCCCGGCCGCGGTTCAACGCGCAGATCGCCGCAGCACGGCGCGTCCATACCGCCTTCGATATCGAGGCCTTTAGCGATGCGGTGCGCAAGCGGATCGATCCGCTTGCGGTGGCGGTGGAGGCGGTCGCGGCCGATCGCGTCGCATTGGTGGTCGATGCGGCGTTCGCGCTGACGGTGACGCTGGTCGATCATGCGCTGGCGCGTGAGCGGCGCTTGCTGGTCGACCGCGCCTGGATAGAGGTTGCGGTGCCGCTCGCGGTGGTGGTGGCCGAACGGCCCGAGCCGGTGTTGGCGATGCTGACCAACGCGGTCTTGACGCTCGCCGCCGCGCCGGGTGCGCGGCCGGACGAATGGATCGCGCGGATGGCGGCGCTAGGTTCGCTGGTGAACGCCGATACGCTGAGTGCGGCGGGGCAGGTCGTGGCGTGGCGATCGGGCATGGCGCACTACCGCGCGGGCGCGCTGGCAGCGGCCGACACATTGCCCGAGCCGCTGGCCCTTGCAGCGATCGGCGCAAACGGAACATGGTCTGATGTCCGCGCTGCGTTGAGCAGCGACCGGTGGTGGACGCCGGCTGGAACGGGCGCGGGTACCCGGTTCGGCGGCTTTACCGGCTTCGGCGGCCCGTTCGACGCGCCGCCGCAGGTGCGGGCGGGCGCCGAAGGGTTTTTGGTTCGCGCGGGTGGCCGTGTCGGGCTGCTGGTTGCCGATGCCTGGGGCGCGACGCTGCATCCGGCAAGCGAGGACGAATTCGACGGCGCGATGCCGGCCTCAAGCGCGCGCGTCGCCGTTGCCGGCCTGCCCGCGGAAGGATTGCAGGCGGCCACCACGGGCGACAGCATCGCCATCGCGTCGCCGTACAGCCACTATCTTCAGGTGCAGCCTTGGAATTCATGAGCAGCGCTGATCGCATCGCTGTCTGGCAGGCAGCATGGCCCGACGCGCTGGCGGCGTGGAGCCGCTTCACCCGGCTGCATGATCCCCGGCTGTGCGAGAGCAGCGTCGCGGCCGCCAAGGAAGGGTTGGACGGCGCATTCGCGATGATCCGGCTGGTCGACAAGAGCGTGGTCATTGACCTGGAGGCGATCGGGCGGCTGGAACTCGACGATCATGCGACGGCGATCCTGGCGCACGAGATCGGCCACCATGTGCTCGCGCCTGCGAGCGCGACGGACAGCTTTCGACTGATTGCGCGGCTGCGCCGGGCATTGCCGACGCTTGAACGACATGCGCCGATGGTCGCGAACCTCTATACCGACCTGCTCATCAACGACCGGCTGCAGCGGCAGGCAGGACTCGACATGGCCGGGGTCTATGCCCGCATGATCGCGCGCGAGCCCGGGTCGCGTAGTCGGCTCTGGACGCTGTACATGGGAATGTACGAGGCGCTGTGGGCGCTTGAGAAAGGCAGCCTGGGCGGGCCGCGCGACGATGCAGTGGCGGAAGGCGATGCGTGGCTCGGCGCGCGGGTAATCCGTGTCTATACCCGCGACTGGCTGCACGCCGCGGGGCGGTTTGCGGCGCTGGTGCTGCCCTATCTGGCCGAAGATGCCGAGAAGGATGCGGCGCTGCGCCGGTTGCACGACACACGCGGCGCGGCTGCGGGCGCCGATCCGAGCGGTGCGCAGACGATCGAGGCCGACGAAGCCGACGGTGCGGTCCATCCCTCGCGCGATCCGCTGGTGACGGGCGATGACGATGTGCGCGGGGAGGTGCCCGCCGAGCCGGCGCCCGGAACACCTGGACGCCCGGGTGCGGGCCAGGCGCGCGAGCCTTTCGACTATGGCGAGATATTGCGCGCCGCCGGGCTGATCCTGTCCGACGAAGAGATTGCGATCCGCTATTATCGCGAGCGCGCGCTGCCGTTTCTGGTCCCCTTTCCCGTGCGGCCGGCGCCGCATTCGGAGGAACCGCAGCTCGAAGGCGTCGAACCTTGGGCGCTGGGCGACTCGCTTGACGATATCGACTGGCTGCAGACCGTGGCGCAGTCGCCGGTGGTGATCCCCGGCCTCACCACCGTGCGCCGCGTGTACGGTCGTGACCCCGGCACGGCCGGAAAGCCCGAACCGATCGACCTGGACCTGTATGTCGACAGCTCCGGATCGATGCCGGACCCGCGGCGCACGACCTCGTTCCTGACCCTGGCGGGGGCCGTCATCGCGCTGTCGGCGCTGAAGGCGCGCGCGCGCGTCCAGGCGACCTTGTGGAGCGGGAAGCAACAGTGGATCGGCACCGAGGGATTCGTGCGCGACGAACATGCGATCCTCAACATCCTGGTCGGCTATTTCGGCGGGGCCACGGCGTTTCCGATCCACCGGCTACGCGATACCTTCGCCTCCCGCACGCCGCGGGATCGGCCGGTGCATATCCTGATGATCTCCGACGACGGCATCACGACGATGTTCGACCACGACGAACGCGGCAATAACGGCTGGGCCGTTTCGGCAGCTGCGTTGGCCAAGGGCCGTGCGGGCGGGACGATGGCGCTCAATCTCGGCCCGTGGATCAGGCCGGACAATGCGATCGGCCAAGCACTGGAGCGCGCGCGCAGCGAGCAGGGATGGGACATCCATTCGATTGCGCGGACGGAGGATCTGACCGCGTTCGCCCAGGCCTTCAGCCGACGGCACTATGGCGAGCCGTCCAGGCGCCGGGAGGTCGCGGCATGATCGTGCTGTGGCGGACGACGACACGGTGCAACTATGCCTGCGGCTTCTGTGCCTATGATCGCCGCTTGGGCGGTGCGCGCAGCGAAGTGACAGAAGCCGAGGCGACGCGGTTCGGCGCGTTGCTCGCTGACTGGTCAAAGGCACGGCGCGAACAGGTGCTGCTGAGCTGGTTGGGCGGCGAGCCGCTGTTGTGGCGGCCGGTCTGGAAAGTGTCGGCGTGTCTCGCCGGCGCGGGGCTGGCGATCAGCGCGACGACCAACGGTAGCACGCTGCACCATGACGACGTGCGTGCGGCGGCGATCGCGACCTTTGCCGAACTGACGGTGAGCGTCGACGCGCCAGCGTCGATCCATGACCGCTTGCGCGGCCGAATCGGAGCGTGGGACCGCGTCCATGACGGGATCCGTGCGCTTGCGGCGGAGCGCGGCCACGCGGCGCTCAGGCTGCGCGCCAATGTCGTTCTGATGCGAGAGACGATCGGCCACTTCGCCGATTTGTGCGCGGCGTTGGCCGATTGGGGTGTGGATGAGATCACCTTCAACCAGCTCGGCGGGCGCGATCGGCCGACCTTCTTCCCGACGCAGCGGCTGCGCCCGGTCGAGATTGCGATGCTGGAGGCGATGCTACCTGAACTGCGGCGAAAGCTGGCGGCGCACGACGTCCTGTTGTGTGGAGACACGCGTTATCTCGACCGGTTGCGGGCAAGCGCCTCAGGGCTCGCGTTGGCGGTCGAAGATTGCCGACCGGGCCTCGCCTTCCTGTTCATCGACGAGCACGGCATGGCCTCGCCCTGCAGCTTCAGCGGCGACGCCTATGGCGTTCCGATCGCATCGCTGCGGACGGTAGCCGACCTTGATTCTTTGCCTGCCCGCTTTGCGGCGGCCCGGGCGAAGCTGCGCCTGGCGACATGCGATGATTGCCCATCGACGCAGACATTCGCGAAATTCGCGGCATGATCGCGGGGCCGCCCCTCGAGCGCGTGATGCGCCGCCTCGTCGAGACGCCGGAAGAGTTCCTGGCCGAACCTCGCATCGGCGAGACTGGTCAGGTTGTAACTGCAGCGCTGGTTGGTGACCTGCTGCATGCGCTGGGCCATCCTATTACCGCAGCGGATCTGTCCGGCTTTGCCAGGACGAGCAGCATGGATCGCAACCGGCTTATGCTGGTTGCGATCGCCGTGTGGCTGCTCGCCGATGATTGGGTCGCGACGGCGGCACCCGACCGGGCCGCACTGGCTTGGTTGCTCGGCGAGCGGATCACAGATCTGGCCGGTGTTGGTAGGGCGGACGCGTTTGTCGCTGATGCCGAGCGGCGCGAGGAACTGGCGCGGACCGTGTTCGCCGCGCTGGGATTGGTCCCGGCCGGCGAAACCGAGGCGCAGGCGAGCGACCGCCTGTCGGCGGTCAGTGCGGCCGAGCGCCGCCGGCTTCTGCGTGCCAGCCGCGATGCCGAGGAACGCGCGCGCGCGATCCGCGAGGCTCTGATCCGCAAGGCGGCCGAAGAATCGGCCGACAAATATACGCGCGAATGAGCGAGCCGACCGACGCCGATCGCTACCCGACGCTGGCCGAGGCGGGGCGTGCGATGCTGATCCGGATGACCGAGCATCCCGCCGCGCCGGTCTATCGCAACCGCAGCGGCAACCGGTTGTTGCGCGAAGACCTGGACGGGCTTGCCGCGTTCGAAGCGGAGATGCTCGCCGCGCCCATCGGCTGGCGGCCGGGCACGCCGCCCGACTGGATCACGCCTTTCCTCGCCGAGGCCTATGCCCAAATACCCCATTTTCGCGCGCGAGGACCGGCCCCCCGACGGCTGGCCGACGTGCCGACCACGTCGCGCGGCGACCTGGCACGCGATATCGCCAGTTTCGTGCCGGACACTGTTCCCATCGAACGGCTGATCAATTTCCGCACGACCGGCACCACCGGCCACCCGCTGCTGATCGCCTCGCACCCGGTGGTCGCGGCGCGCTACCTGACCTTTCACAAGCGGGCACTGGCACGGTTCGGGATCACCCTCCGCGCGGGAACGGGCGATGTCGGCGTCGTGCTGCTGGGACACCAGCGGCGCTGTTTCACATATGTCTCGGTGACGCCGACAATGGACGAAGCTGGGCTCGCCAAGATCAACCTGCATCCCGATGACTGGCGCGACCCCGCCGATCGCGCGCGTTACCTCGATGCGCTGGCGCCCGAGGTCGTGGCGGGTGATCCGATTTCGTTTGCGACGCTTCTCGATCTGCCCGTGACGATACAGCCGCGCGCAATCCTGTCAGTGGCGATGATGCTGACCGACGGGATGCGCAACCGGTTGGAGAAGCGCTTCGGTTGCCCGGTGCTCGATCTATACTCGATGAATGAGGTTGGCCCGATCGCGGTGACCGATCGCGGCACCGGTGATCGCGTCCTGCTGCAACCATACCTCTACGTCGAGATCGTCGACGATGTCGGCCGCGCATTGCCCCCCGGCGCGCGCGGCGAAGTGTGCGTGACGGGTGGGTTCAATTTCTGCTTGCCCCTGGTCCGCTATCGCACGGGCGACACCGCAATACTTGGCTCGGCAAACGGGGAACCACTGCTCCGCGATTTCAGCGGTCGGCGTGCGATTCGGTTCCGCACGGCAACCGGCGCGTGGCTCAACAACATCGATGTCAGCCATGCGCTCACCGCGCTATCGGCGGCGCAGTTCGCGCTACATCAGGATGCGACAGGCGCCCTCGTCCTAGCGCTGTCGTCCGATGCGATGGCAGATGCGCCGGTGGCGGAGGCTGCGCTGGCAAAGCTGATGGGGGATATCTCGATCTCGATCGTGGCGATCACCAGCGACGACAAGGTGCTGCAATACACGTCGGACCTTCCCGGTAGCACCACCGGATGACGCCGCTGGAGGTTGCCGCCAACGGCTTTGCCACGATTTCGATCCTGCTGGCTGGGCGCAATTCCGGACACATTTGGTGGACCGGCATTGTCGGCTGCCTGTTGTTCACCTGGTTGTTCTTCCTCGCGCGGCTCTATGCCGATGTCACACTTCAGGTCGCGTTTATCGTCACCAGCGCCGTGGGGTGGTGGTGGTGGGCGCGCGGTGCGGTGGGTGCCCCGGCACCGGTTCGGCACGCGCGGCGAACGCTATTGTTCGGACTGAGCGCTTTGAGCCTCGGCGCGGCGATCGGTTACGGCGCCATGCTCCATGCTTTCACCGATGCCTATGCGCCGTTCATCGACTCCTTCGTGCTGGTGCTGAGCCTGTTCGCGCAGTTGTTGCTGGTGCGGCGCCTGATCGAGACATGGCCCATCTGGTTGGCCGTCGATACGATCGCCGTGCCGCTCTACGCCTCGCGCGGGCTGTATCTGACGTCAGCGCGGTATGCGGCCTATTGGATCAACGCCTGCTATGGCTGGTGGCGCTGGCGGCGTGAGGCCGCATCATGCTGACTGGATTGGTCGTCGGCAAATTCTGCCCGCTCCACAAGGGGCATGAAGCACTCATAGACTTCGCGTGCGCCCATTCTGATCGATTGGTGATCCTAAGCTATACCAAGCCCGAATTTGTCGGATTTCCGACCGAACGACGCGCGGCGTGGCTGGCCGCGCTCTACCCCGCCGCGATCCGGCTCGTGCTGGACGATGAAGGACTGGCGGCGTTCGCGACGAGAGAGGGTACGGAACGACAGCTTCTGCCTCACAACGACGCCCCGGACGAGGAGCACCGGGCCTTCGTCGCCTGGGTGTGCCGCGCGATGCTGGGGATGACGGTGGATCGCGTATTCACCAGCGAGCTCTATGGCGATGGCTTCGCAGCTTCGCTGGCGCGACATTTCGGGCACCCAGTAGAGCATCTGGTGTTCGATCCCTCGCGTACGATCGTTCCCATTTCAGGCAGCCGGATGCGAGGCGACTCGTCGCTCCAAAGGACATTCCTTACCAAGACGGTTCGTCGAGACCTTGTTCGCCGGGTCGCGCTGATCGGTGGAGAATCGACCGGCAAGACGACCCTGGCTGCGGCGCTGGCCGGTCGCCTCGGCACGCCATGGGTTCCCGAATATGGCCGTGAGCTTTGGGAACAGCGTGCCGGAAAGCTGGAATATGCCGACCTGCTCGCGATCGCGCGGGAACAGGTCGCTCGCGAGGAGGCGGCCGCAGACGATGCAAACGGTTGGCTGGTCTGCGATACAAGCCCGCTCGTCACGATGTTCTACAGCGAGGCGATGTTTGGACAGATTGACCCCGAGCTCATCGAACTGGCTGCGCGACCGTACGACAGTACCTTCCTGTGTGCCGCCGACTTCCCGTTTGTACAGGACGGTACCCGTCGAGACCCGACATTTCGACAGCGTCAGAACGATTGGTATGGTCGGGAGTTGGCTGCGTCAGGCGTTCCGTACCAAGTTATTGGCGGACCGCTGTGTGAGAGGGTGCAAACGGCCTTGTGCTTGTTGGCTGCAACTTCCGAAGAAGCGGGGCCGCTACGCTAGAATCCTTGAACGTGCCGATTGCCGTTCACCAGGGCTTTCGCCATCCCGGTAATACGCTCGCTCCACGCAACTTTCGCCCGCCACTCTTCCGGAATGCCGACGGCGCCATAAAGCGCGCCAGCGAGCTGGCCCGTAATTGCCGCCGTCGTGTCGGCATCGTCGCCCAGATTTGCCGCGAGCAGCACCGCATCGCGATAGCTCTCGGTTTCCGCCACGCACCACAGAGCCGCCTCCAAGCTGTGCGCGACATAGCCCGAAGAGGCAATCTCGTGTCGCGCCTTGCCCCGCCAGCTGCCGTCGAGAATCGGACCAATCGGTCCTGCGGCAGTCACGCTGCTTGCTGCGCGCAGGGCTTCCTCCAATGCGGCGCCCTTGATCGCCGCGCATAGGATAAGCGCATAGGCTTCACAGGCATCGACGCAGGCCGACGCGCCATGCGTCGTGGCGCTCTGCTCGCGCGCTACTGCGCGCATCGTTGCGTCGCCCATGACCACGCCCCAAATCGCGACTGGCGCCAGCCGCATCAGCGAGCCATTGCCGGCGCTCTGTGGATCGGTTGATCCAGCGATCGGGTTGCCGTCTCGTTCGAACTGCGCAAGAGCGGTGCACGTCGTCATCCCGATGTCAAAACATTCGCCAGTCGGGCTGTAGACGCCCCACCGCCACCAATTGACGAAGCGGTTCATCAACTCGCGCGGATCAAACGTTGCCTTGCCAGCAAGCGTGTCGGCGAGTGCAAGTGCCATCGACGTGTCGTCGGTCCACGTCCCTGGTGCGAGTCCAAAGGGGCCGCCGCCGACCATATCACGAAGCGGAGGACCACTATCGCGCGACTGGAACTCCAGCGTCGTGCCCACAGCATCCCCAATGGCGAGCCCCAGCAAAGCGCCGACGGCACGATCCTCGAGCGCTTGATGAGCTGGCGGGGGAGCGTTCATTGCACTGCATTTGCACATCTCGCAGCCTTTGCGAATGAGGGGCTAGCACGCGATGTCAGGAAAATCGTCGGACAAGCGGCGATTTCGGAAATCCTGAACTCGGGGCGCCTCACGCTCGACCGTGCCGGCGAGTGCTTATCGAGCGACCAACGGCAATTCGACGAGTCGGACCCGAAGTTGGTCGACGACAAAACGACAGGTCAGCAGATCGTGCGCTACGTTCTTTGTCTGGTCGATCCGGTCGAGCAGCGGCCCCAGGGTCTCAAATCCGGCGTCTCTCGCTCGGGCGGCAAGGTCGGCGAACGGCGCCACCGACGCGCGACCCGAACGCAATCCAGTTTCGGCGACGCCGGTGAGTGCTGCGGTTACCTCATCGAGCAGGCTTAGCGAGACCGGCTTTCCTCGCAGCGAGAACTGCTTCTGCTGCCGTGCGAACCGCGCTCTCAAGCTCTCGCCGAATGAGTGAGCTGGCCCCGGGGACACGCAAAGATCGAGGGCACGAACGCCGCCTGAATCGAGGAGGGTTATCGGCTGCAAAGCATAGCGCGACTGACCCATGGTAGCGCCTGCGAGAACAAGGCCTGCGTAACTAGCTCCCGGCAGCGTTGACGAAACACGCTCGAAATGGTCGGGCCGATCAGGATCAAGCGGCACGGTCAGGATGATCCAGGAACCGTCCCGGTCCTCGACTGGCCAGCAGAGTTGTTGCAGCAGGACATCGAACCAGGGTGCCGCCGTGCGTTGCGGCTTCAGCAGCACGGGCTGGAGCGGGACGGTCTGAAGAACCAGCCCACCAACGAATCGTGCCTGCAGCTCATCGCGCAGGTTCGACCAGCGATCGATGACCCCGTTCGCCTCGTCATGGATCATCGCTGGGCAGAGCACCGTGACGCCCCCTGCGGTCGCCGACATCCTTCCCGCAGCCGAAACGGAAACCGACTCGATGGTGATCTCCGACGTCGTTAGCTTGGCGAGCGTATGGCCGCCCCAGACTGCCTCATGGGCGTAGGCGCGCAGCGGATCGAACAGGGGATCCTGTCCTGCGCCGCGTGCGAGCGACAGGGTCAACCAGCGGTCCGACCCGACCTCCCGGAAATAGCCCGTCACGCCGCGTGCGCCATTGGCGGTGCGCCACGTCTCGGCACCACATCCTTGCAGCTGCAAGGGGCCGCTCGGCGTGTACTCCTGTCGTACCGTGCCAGCGAGTGCCGTGAGCCTGTCCGTATCTCTCGCGGCGATCAGTGCACGGACCAACGCGCCGGCCGCAGCGATCAGGCCGAGACAGGCATCTGGATCGAACGTGAAACTGCGCGAACGGCGCGCCCGAATCATGCCGGCAACGCCGCGCAGCATCGCCCCCAGCCGCGGCAAGGCGTCGGCGCGCGACGACACGGACAGACCGAACAGCCGCTCCTCCAGCGCGAGTGGCGCGAGCGCGAGACCGAGCCGACACGCCTCATTGAGCGTCGCGCGCGCCTCCTCGAGGAACGCGATATCCACCGAGCGCGACACGCCAACCTCTGCGGGCACTGAACTCGCGGTACCTGCCGGCTCGATCCCGGCCGATCGCCGCACGGCGATCAGCGCCGCGGTATGCAGCGCCTTGCGCCGCGCTGGCGACGCCTTCGAGACCAGGCCCTCGACCCCGAGGCCACGAAGGTAGCGAACCTCGGGCTCACCATTGAAGCGCACGACCAGCGCAGTACCGTCCTCGACGATGTCGGCGGCCGCCTCGGACATTTCGAGCGCTGCCCGCCATCCCGCCTTTCCGGCAAAGCGCGTCAGCGCTTCCTCGGACAGCGCCGTGATTTCCTCGATTAGTGTTGCGGGCTGATCCGTGGTTGGAGCGACCGTGTCCGCAGCGTCCGCTGGGGTAGCGCGGAGCAGCAGCACCGCTGCAATGCGGTGTCGGCACACTCCGGGCGACGGGCAGGAGCAGCCAGATTCCGCAGGGCCATCGGCGACCAGCGTGACCTTCTCACCGTCTGCGGCGACGGTCGCACTGTCCGCGCTCCGCTCCACGACGGCGACCTTGCCCTCCTCGACGTCGCGGGCTGCACGACGCACGATGCCCTTGTTGGCCAGTGCTTCCAGCGCCGCCTCATCATAGGCCGCGAGCATTGCCGCGAGATTCATCCGATGATCCCCGCGATCCACTCGGCGAACCGGTCGGGCGTCAGCGCGGCGATCTTCATGCCGGCGTCCGCAAGCCGCTGCGCGGTCGCCCTGTCGTAATCGGTCGCGGCCTGGTCATCAAGCGCGGCCAGCCCGATCAACGTGACCTGGGCCGACGCCATCCGCTGCACGGCAGCGATCATCGGCGCAACCGAACCACCCTCGCAAAAGTCGCTGAGCAGCACGAAGATCGAGCGGCTCGGCTGGGTGATCAACTGCTCGCAATAGGCAACGGCGCGACCGATATCGGTGCCGCCACCGAGTTGGACGGACATCAGCACCGACACCGGGTCGGCAACTTCGCGCGAGAGATCGACGACCGAGGTATCGAACACGACCAGACGGACATCGACCGAGGGCAGGGCGGCGAGGATCGCGGCCATCACCGCGGCGTAGATGACCGAGCCGAGCATCGAGCCCGACTGATCGACACACAGGATGATCGTCCAGGGCAGCTGGCGCCGCGATCTCCCGGTGAAGTGCAAGCGCTCGGCGACGATGCGTTGCCGCGCGGGGTCATAGCGTTGAACGGTCTGCTTGCGCTGCGCCAGCGCTGCATCGATGTTGGCCGCAGCGAAAGCGTTGCCCTCCTCATCGCTCGGTCGACGCGTGTCGTGCTCGATCCAGCTCTTGAGGACGAACAGGCCGAATCGCTTGGCATCGTCCGGTACCAGCCGCGCGAGCCAAAGATCGAGAAGGGCATTGCTGCCCGGTTGCTTGAGCTTGTTGGCAAGGACGACCCACCACCGGACGATGCGGGGATCGACCGGCTTGCCGTTTTGCCAGCTCACGCGGGGAAGCAGGTCGAACGGGAACCATTCGAGTCCCTTAATCGACGTCTTGGCCAGGCCCGCCTCGGCATCGGCGAGCATGCCTTTGGGTTCGAAGCAGTCCGATACGTCGTCGCCGAGCCGCTCGAGCGCGGTGATGATCGCCGCGCGTGCAATCTCGCTCTTCTCCTTATTGAGCGCCTTGCGAAGGGCCGGAACCGCGTCCTGTGTACCGCGCGCGGTCAGCCAGTCGGCGGCACCCGCGCGCACCTCCTGCTTGCCGTCGCCGAGCAGATCGATGATCGCCTTGTCGATGTCAGGCGCGCCGGCGAGCAATGCGCGCGCCTGCAACCGCAGCGATTTCTGAGTCTCCGTCGCCAAGTTCAGTAGCGCGAGCATGTAGCGGTGCGGCACCTTGGGCAGGGTTGCGAGGAGGTCGAGGGCGTTGCCGGCATGGAGCGCGGGCTGGTGCACCTGCGGCCGAAGACCCAGCGCCTCGTCGATCTCGTCGAACGAACCGGCGACCAGCGGCCACAGCATCTCCTGGTCGAGTTGCGCGGTCGACGCCTGCCAAGCCTGTTGCAGATATTCGACGGTCGGGCGCTTGCCGCCCATCTCGACCCATAGATCGGCGGCAACCTGCAGGTCGGCAGCACTCTTCAAGCGCCGCCGCAGCTCCTGCGCGGCAGCATGGGCAAAGGTGTCTCCCAGCAAGGCGAAGAACGACCAGTGAGCGCTGTAGCGAATGACGGCGACCAGATGCCGCGCCGTCACATCGGGATGCGCGAGAAAGGCGGTGATGCCCGAGCGATCCCATTTCACAAAGGAGTTCGCCCACATTAGCTGGCCAAGGCCGCGCAGGTGCAAACTCATCAGAGGGAGGGTCCAGAATGGCCAGATTACATTGCCGGACCGGTTAGTCGCACATGTGCCTTAGGTCGGCCATTCGGCACTCGCGATAGAGAAGCCGCCATCGTTCATACACTGAGCCGCGTCCGCAGGCGCTGCGGTGTGAACCATCCAATCTCCGCAGCTTAAAGGCATTGCATCCTTGCAATGCCAATAGCGCTCAAGCTTGCATTAGGATTGCGCGCCATAAAAATTGCCGGCGCCGATGATTATCGTCGAAAACACGAGTGCGCCGATACCGAGCCCTACGAGCCGGCGCGTCCGATTGCTGGCTCCCGTCCATTCTTTGAGCGCGAAACCCCAGAGTGTGGAGAACAGGATGATCGACGCCATGTGCAGCGTCCAGCTGGAGAAACCGTAGCGCCCCATCTGGCTCTCGCCCATCGTGTAGAAGAAGAACTGGAAATACCATAGCGTGCCGCCGAGCGCCGCAAGGAGATAGTTCCGCAGCAACGGCACCGGCCCAGGCCTCACCGCCACATCGTTGGTGGCTGCCGCCGCGCCAATGAGCTGTCCGGCGCTTCGGTTCTTCAGAATGAGAAAGAGGCACCACAGCACGTTGGTCGTGAAGCCACCGGCGAGGACAACGCACAGCACTGGCAATCCCTGGCTCAACGGATCGGTGCCCGCTGCCAGTGTGAGGTCACGGATGGGCTGGCCAGCAGCAAGCCCCCAGGCGAAGCAGCCCGACATCACGCCTGAGAAGATTGCGATCGCAATACCTTTTTTGAGGTTGAACTCCGCAACGCCTGCCTTGCCGGCATCCCCGGGCAGTTCGCGTTCCTTGGCCTGCCCTGCCTTGGCCACGATGACGATGCCGATGAGCGTTACGAGAATGCCGAGAAAGGTGAACTTTCCACTCGCCGTGCTCGCAACCACGCCAAGCGTGCCTTCGAAAATGGGAGGCCCCATAGTACCGATGACCGTCGTCAGCCCGAGTGCGACCGCCATGCCGAGCGACAGGCCAAGATAGCGCATGGTAAGGCCGAAGGTGAGCCCGCCAAAGCCCCACATTGCGCCCCAGAACCAGCACCAGAACAAGGTGTTGGCGGGCGCTGCGCTGAGAACGCCCAGCAGATCCTGCGTGCGCAGCGCCGCAAACAGCCAGGGTGCAATGAGCCAGGAAAAGACGCCGCCGACGAGCCAGAAAATCTCCCAAGACCAGCGCTCGATGCGGCGATACGGCACGTAGAAGCTCGCCGAAGCGAGGCCGCCCAGCCAGTGAAAGAACACGCCGAGTATTGGGTTACCCATTCATCCCTCCCGAAGATCGTCAGGTTCGCAGCTTTTAGGACACGCGCCCAGAGCCGCTACCCGGCCAGTATATTCTTATCGATTTCCCGGATATTCCGTGCTCCAGTCAGCGCCATGGCCACGCGCATCTCCGCTTCCACCAGTTTGAGCAGATGCGTGACGCCAGCCTCTCCGCCGCCGGCCAGAGCATAAGCCCAGGCGCGGCCGAGCAGAACAGTTCTGGCCCCCAGCGCGAGCATACGAACGACATCCAGGCCTGAACGCACACCGCCATCGACCAGCACCGACAGCCGATCGCCAACAGCATCTGCAATCGGCGGGAGAGCGTGAACGGTCGATGGCACGCCATCCAGCTGGCGCCCGCCATGATTGGAGACGATCACGCCATCCGCGCCAAGTGCCGCCGCCTCGCGCGCGTCCTCGATGTCCAGAATGCCTTTGATCACGAGCGGGCCGGACCAGACCGACCGGATGAACTCGATATCCTTCCAGGTCACGGTGGGATCGAAATTGTTGCGCATCCAGGCGAAGAAGTCTTCCAGGCCCGTGTTCTTGCCCAATACGGGTGCGACATTGCCAAGCTGATGCGGTCGGCCATGAATGCCGACATCCCATGCCCAGCGCGGTTTGCCGATGGCCTGAAGCGCGCGCCGCATCGCGCCCGCCAGACCGGGGCTGCCTGCCAGTCCCGAATGGTAGTCGCGGTAGCGTGAACCCGGCACGGGCATATCGACGGTGAACACCAATGTGGTGCATCCTACCGCGACAGCCTGGGCCAGCAGATCCTTCATGAAGGGGCGATCGCGGATCATGTAGAGCTGGAACCAGATCGGTCGCTTCACGGCGCCGGCGACCTCGGCCAAGGGGCAGGCCGAAACGGTCGACAGGCAGAAGGGTATGTTGGCAGCTTCGGCGGCGCGCGCCGCCTGCACTTCGCCGCGCCGCGCATTCATGCCCGCCAGGCCTATCGGTGCGAGCGCCACCGGCATGGACAGTTGCTGGCCGAAAATCTCGGTGGACAAATCGAGCGACGAAATGTCCCGCAGGACGCGCTGGCGAAGCTCGACCTTCTCAAGGTCTGCAACATTTCGCCGGAGTGTCGTTTCGGTATAGGATCCGCCGTCGATATAGTCGAACAGGAATCGGGGCAGCCGACGACGCGCAAGTTCGCGATAGTCCTGGGCGGAGGCCGCGCGCATCAGGCCGCGATGCCGTAGACGTGAAGCGCATTGCCAGCGAACAGCGCATCGCGTTCGTCAGCGGAAAAGTCTGCAGTGATGTTCACGAAGGCATCGAGCCAACGATTATAGCTGCCGAACAGCTTTTCGGTGGGAAAGTCGCTGGCGAACAGGCAGCGATCAGCGCCAAATATCTCGATGGCCTCCAACACCCGCGGACGAATGCTCTCGGTCGTCCATCGATGATCAACAATGCCATAGCCTGACAACTTCGTGGTCACATGCGGCAAGGCTGCTAGTGCCCTCATGCCGGACCGCCATTCTTCAAGGGCGTCCGGGCCGGCATCAATAAGCATGCCGGCATGGTTGAGGATGACCGGCACATCGGGATGCTTCGCCGCGAGCGCGGCGATCGCTCCCATCTGGCCGGGATAAATCTGGCAGTCGAAGCGCAGACCATATTTGCCGAGCAGGGCGAAGCCTGCCTGCCACTGGGAATCGCCGGTCAAGTCGACTGGCGTGTAGCTCTTGTTCGGGTCGGCGTGCCAGTTGGCGATATGGCGGATGCCCCGAACATTCGCATGGCTCGCCTGGCGCTCCAACACCGCTTCGACCGATTTATCGTTGAGCGCCGCAAAGCCCACGATCGCATTGGGCATGCCGCGATCATCTGCCATGCTCTGAAGCCAGACGGTCTCATCCAAAGCATGCGCTGGCGCGGCACCGGCATCGACATGGACAATGCCCGTCACGGTCCAAGCGCTGGCATCAACAAGATAGTCATCCAGCAGGTAGGTCTGGGCAATGGATTCGACATTGCCCGTCACACCGGTATCGTCGTACGGCGCAGTCAGCCAAGGGTAGGACAATCTGTCCAGATCCCACAAATGGACGTGCGCATCGACGAAGCGAGCCGGTTTCTGCATCAGAAGGTCGTCCGTCCGCCCGACGTGTCGAATGTGGATGCTGTCGTGAAACTGCACTCCTCGCTTGCCATGAAGCAGATAGTGGCTGCACTTTCTTCGACCTCGCCAAGACGTCCCATGGGAATCTTGCCGCGCATGTAATCAACCTGACTCTGGGGCAGTTGATCAAGAATGGGACTTTCGAACGTCGCGGGCGTAATCGCATTGGCGATAACGCCCCGTGTCGCTAGTTCCTTGCCGAGCGACTTGGTCAGCCCGATCACGCCCGCCTTGGACGCCGAATAGGCGGAGGCGTTAGGATTTCCTTCCTTTCCAGCAACCGAGGCGACATTGACGATCCGTCCATAGGCATTGGTCAGCATGTGCGGCACGGCCGCGCGGCAGCAGTAGAATAGGCCGTTCAGGTTGATGTCGATGACGCGCCGCCAGCTCTCAAGGGGAAACTCATGGACGGGAGCGGTCGCGCCGGTGATGCCCGCGCTCGCGACAAGGATGTCGAGACGGCCGAGCGCCGCCACGGTGTCCGCCATGGCCTGCGCCACCGCGTCGGCATCCGCCACGTCGAGTGCGGAAGCATGGGCAGCCCCCACTTCCTTCGCTGTGTCGGCCAGCGCATCGCCATTCAGATCCCACAGGGCGACCGTACCGCCCTCGGCGACGATCCGCCGCGCAACTGCCTTGCCAAGGCCCGATGCGCCGCCGGTGATGATCGCGGCGCGGCCCGAAAAGCGACCGGGAAAGAGGCTCATGCGGAAACCTCATCACCGAGGTTGCGCCAGGCAACGACTTTCTGGCGCTGTTCGCCAAGGCCGGTGATGCCGAGATGCATCTCGTCGCCAGCCTTGAGAAAGATCTTGTCGGGTTTCTGCCCTTCGCCGACGCCGGGGGGAGTCCCGGTGATCAGCAGGTCGCCCGGATAAAGCGTGATGAAACGACTGACATAAGCAATGCAGTGCGCAACGTCGAAGATCATCGTCGCGGTGTTGCCGGTCTGCATGCGCTTGCCGTTGAGGTCGAGGAACATGTCCAGGGCCTGTGGATCGGGAACTTCATCCGGCGTGACCAGCCATGGCCCGACCGGGCCGAATGTGTCGCACCCTTTGCCCTTGTCCCACTGGCTACCGAGCTCCTTCTGGAAGGCGCGCTCAGAGACGTCATTGGCCAGCACGTAGCCCAGCACATGGTGAAGCGCATCGGCTTCCCCGACATAGCGGCAGGTCTTGCCGATCACGACGCCGAGCTCGACTTCCCAGTCCGTCTTTTCGGATCCTTTCGGAATCATGACCTCATCGTTCGGGCCGGTGAGGCACGAAATCGCCTTGGTGAAAAAGATCGGCTCAGGCGGCGGCGCTAGACCCGCTTCCTTGGCATGATCGGCATAGTTAAGGCCGATCGCGATGAACTTGCCGATGCCTGCAACCGGAACGCCGAGACGAGGGTTGCCCTCAACGAGCGGCAGTCTCTCCGGATCGATACTACCGAGTTTAGCGACCGAGGCGGCCGTCAGATCTTCAACGACGGCAGACAGGTCGCGAATACGGCCGTCGGCGTCGAGTAGTCCGGGCTTTTCGGAGCCCTTGGGCCCATATCTCAGATACTTCATCTGGCCTGTCTTTCAGTTTGAATAGGGGCGGTGGAGCGCAATTTCGGGATTTAGGTCGACACCAAAGCCGGGCTTGTCGAGCGCGCTTGCCTTGATGCGGCCGTTGACAGGTACCGGTTCGCCCAGCAGCTGCGGCGCGAACATTGGCACCACCTCTGTCGGCCCAGGGTGCATCATCAAAAACTCGGCAAATGGCGAGTTGTGCCGCGTGATGACGAAATGGTAGCTGTAGACCGAGGAGCCGTGCGGGACCGTCATGACACCCTTCGAGTCCGCATAGGCCGCGATCTTGAGCAGCTCGGTAACCCCGCCGCACCAACCGACATCGGGCTGAATGATGTCGCAGCACTCCATATCCATGAGCATGCGAAATCCCCAACGCGTGGCTTCATGCTCGCCCGTCGTGACAAGCATTCCCTTTGGAACGTCGCGCTTGAGCGCCGCATAGGCCCAGTAATCGTCGGGACTCAGCGCTTCCTCAATCCATTTGAGGCCGCTGTCCTCCCAGGCTTGGGTGGCGAGGCGGGTCGCGTAGTTGAGATCGAGCGCCATCCAGCAGTCGAGCATCAGCCAGAAGTCGTCCCCGCATTTGGCACGCATGTCCGCGACCATTGCGAGATTCTTCTTGAAGCCCTCTTCGCCCTCGGCCGGGCCATGATGCAGCGGCATTTTGCCGCCGATGAAGCCGAGTTTCTTGGCAATGTCCGGCCGCGCTCCGGTCGCATAGAATTGCAGTTCGTCGCGCACCGCGCCGCCGAGAAGATGATGGACTGGCTCCTGTCGCAGCTTGCCGAGCAGATCCCAGATAGCCAGGTCCACGCCAGATATGGCGTTCACGACCAACCCCTTGCGCCCATAATACTGGGTCGAGAAATACATCTGGTCCCAGATTTTCTCGAACTCGGCCGGATCGCGGCCAATCAGAAACCGGGAGAGGTGCTTCTCGACAATATAGGCCGCCGGCTCGCCGCCGGTTGTGACCGCGAAACCGGTCGTACCATCCTCGGTCTCCAACTCGACAACCAGTGTTCCGAGCACGTTGATGCCGAAGCTCTGCCGCGACTGCCGATATTCCGGATAACGCGACATGGGCGTTGCGATGTGATCATCGATCCAATGGCCGGCGCCCTGATCGTGATAATCTGCACCACCGCCGCGGACCACGGATGCGCGCACGTGCCGTATTTTCGAAAAGCCCATCTGGCCCTCTGCTGAATGCTGCCAACCGCCCATCTAATATTGAGGGCCGTTGCGCGACCAGTAAAATCACATTATGAAGTTGTCATCTAATTTATGAAATCGGGCAAGGTCAATCCGTTTATTCTGACGTCGGCCGCCGAGGAGAGAGACATGCTGCTGGAGGGAAAAACGCTTCTGATCACGGGCGGGTCTGCTGGCATCGGTCGGGCGGTGGCGATCGGCGCTGCGCGCCATGGCGCCCGGATTGCGATCAATTATCTCAATGAAGACGGCGCGGCCCAGAACGTAGTCGCGGCCATCGAAGCGACCGGCGGCCAGGCGATTGCTTGTCAAGGCGATGTCGCCGACCCCGACGCTGCCCCGCGATTCGTCGATGCGGCGATCGAGGCCTTTGGCGGCGTCGACATCTTCGTCAGCAATGCCGGTATCTGCCCGTTCCACGGTTTTCTCGACATGCCTCGCGACACATTCGAGCGGACCATGCGGGTGAATCTGCATGGTGCCTATTACATGGCCCAGGCGGCTGCGAACGCGATGGTCGCGCAGGGTAAGGGCGGCGCGATTATCGCAGTAAGTTCTATCTCCGCCCTGGTCGGCGGCGAATTCCAAAGCCATTACACGCCGACCAAAGCCGGCGTGCTCTCGCTGATGCAGTCCACTGCGATTGCCCTCGGTCGACATGGCATTCGCTGCAACGCAGTGCTGCCCGGGACGATCGCGACCGATATCAATCGCGACGATCTCTCCGTCCCGGGCAAGCGTGAATATATGGAGCGCCGCATCCCGCTCGGCCGTCTGGGTCAGCCGGAGGATCTGGTCGGTCCAATTATCTTTCTGGCGTCGGATATGGCGGCTTATGTCACCGGCGCATCGCTGCTGGTCGACGGCGGCATGTTCGTGAACTTGCAATAGCATCAAAGCGTCTGCCGGACGAACGGCACGAGCCTGACCGGGCCGAGCAAACCCGCAGGAAGTAGCGTTGCATCGGCGCCGGGCGGCGCGGCCTTAAGGGCACCTAGCCGATTTGGGAGAATCCAGGTCTCCCGGTCGGCGTCGGATTTGCCCGCGTCGCCAACGAGGCGGTTGCGCCAGGTGTTGGCAACGAACAACTCGATCTGGTTTGTCCCAGCCTTGAGACTGTCGGTGACATCAAGGCTCGTGCCGGGCACCCACAGGACGCCCATCTCCTTGCCATTGACGATCACCCGGATCACGTCTGCAAAGGAATCGGGCTGCAACCGCCAACGCATTCCCGCCGGCAGGCGCAATGCTATGCGTGTCCGGTATCGCACGAGGCCGGAATGGAAGCGGATGTCCGGATCGTCAAAGTCGGTCCAGCTGCGCAACTGGGGCATCGTGATCCGTCGTGACTTGCCGCGAATGTCGAAGTGCGCCGTCCAGGGGCCACGGAGTGGAATCGGCGCGAAGGGAGTGGCCGCCTCGGCGAACAATGCGTCATTGTGTAGGATGAATTCGGTGCCCGGTGTGACCTGCGCCGGGCGCATGGGGTAAGCATCGTCGAAAACCACGAAAATTGAACCTGAAGGCGCGAGGGTGATCGGCACGTGCGTACGGGCGCCCTGCCGGATCGCAGACGGCAAGGTAGAACGGTCCGAGACCGGGTCGTAGAGCGCGACGCGCGCTGTGGCACGAAAGCCGGCGCGGAACGCGATCGGATGGTCGCTTTGATTCGACAGGAAATAGATATCCTGCTGGCCGATGCGCTTGTGCACCCAGAGAATCTCTGCGGGGGCGGTGACATCGGGAGCGCCCGCCACCGTCGCAAGATCGCCCGCGCGAATGCCTTTGCCGGTCCCGCTCCACAAGCGCGCGATGATCGCCCTCGCCTCGGCGACTGCTGCTTCATCGTCCGCCAGGGTCGGCGAGGTGGTCGGTCGCGGCCCGACGACGGTAGCGCCGCTTGCGATGAGAGTATCGATCTTGCGAAGCATTTTCAGGGTCATGCGCGTGTCGGGCGGCAGCACCAGAACGGCATAAGAGGCGCCGCCCGGGAAGCGGATCCGCCCCTCCATCACCTCGGCGAGGGAAAGCAGCGCGTCAGGATTGACGGAATCGTAGCTGAAGCCCGGCGGCAGCGGTGGCACGAGCCGATCGGGTCGGAATGCCCGCGAGGGAATGTCTTCCCCCGTGAAGTAAAGGATATCCACGACCGCGACGCCCTGCTGCAACAAGGTCTGGCAACGCGTAAGATAGTCGATCCACCCACCCGCCATCGGCCACCAAGGTTGGTTCTCGCTGAAGAAGGATCCAAGCCCGAACAGGGTCACGCCCGGTTTGCGCTCCTTCGGGAAGGCCTGAAGCGCCCAGACGTGGAACACGAGGCGATTGATCCCATAAGCGAAATTCTGGTCGCCCTGCCGCTTGAACGAAAAGGGGTGCTCGCTCCAGTTCAGCCCCCCCGTCCAGGCTTCGGCGGTCGCGAGCGGCTTGCCATAGATGCGTGACGCCGACACCGCTTCGCGGACGTCGCTGGGCTTGTCGCTGCCGGGCCGGTTCATCCAGAACTCGCCGCAGGGCAGGTCGACATGGCGATGATGCTGCATCCCTTCACTCGGGAAGCTGGCATTCACTGCCTGCGCGCTGAAAAGGCAGTCTTTCTCGTGGGCCAGCGTCTCAAGCGTTCCGAAGAAATTGTCGGCAAGCAGATCGGCAATGGTGCGCCGGACATCAAACAAAACCCGTTCGCTATGCTCGGCGCTCTTGATCGGAATACCGGTCATCGCAAGCAAGTGCGGCTCAAGGGCATAGCCCCGGCGCGCCTTGAATGCAGCGGCAAAGACCGGTGACCACGTCTGCGTGCGGCTTTCCCAGCTGTCGATATGAAAGACCTTGAGGACTTTCCCGGCCAGCGCCGGCCCCATTTGCCGCAGCGCCTCCCCGAACCAGCCGTCGAACTGGATCTTGACGGTTTCGGGATCGAATTTGTCGCATTCCAGGCCACCCCCCAAGCCCGATGGCTCGGTTTCCTTGCCGGTGCTGGTTGCGCCGATGCGCACCACCGCCCAGCGGCCCTTCGGCGCCTTCCAATCGAGCGTGCCATCCGGCTTACACCGACCGCTCACATCGATGATGCCGTTCATTGCGATACAGTCCGCCGTCGGCAGCAGTACGCCATTCATCGGTCGTCCGATGCCCCAGACGCCACCAGACTTGACCGGAAGCTGGTCGATCACGGGGCGGGACGACAGCGTCATTGAGGCGAGACTCAGCTTGCGCGATACCTCAAATTCGCCGTCATGGTTGTGCAGGCGCACCGCCTGCGGGTCATAGAGAAACCGGAAATGGCGCGCGGTGGTAGGCGGAATGGAATGCGTCAGGGTCGTAGGATTGGACTGCCAGCCGAGTTGCGGCGGCACCATGACATGGACGCGCCTGAAGCGAAGGCCATCGTCACTGACTTCGATGGCGAAGCTGTTCGCGGCGCCATTATAGCCGACCGAAAGGAAGGGCAGTATCGCGATTGTCGGCGTGCGCACCGTCACCGAACGGAGAGTGAAGGGCGCGTCGAACGCGAACTGGAGCCAGCCAGGCTTATCGGTGGTGATGACGGTCTTTGCGCCCCTCGGATCCCCGATCTTTTCGAGGCCATCGACCGGCCAACTGGCGGTGATGTGCGCGGCGCCGTCGCTCACCCGGTCCCAGTCCGGGGGGACCGGGAAGGCGAACGCCGCGATATCGCGGTAATACTCGTGCCGGGTCGTCGGCTGCGGCAGTATCGCTGCTTGGCCTGACTCGATGAGCGTTTCGGTCCAGACAAGCTCCTGCATCGAGCGGTCCGGCGTAATCCAGCGACCGCCCGCCGTGCCCCAGCCATCGCAAATGTTCATGGCGACGGTCATGCCGTAGCCACCCGCGCGTTCGACAGCGAACCGCGCGAGATCCCACCAGGCCGCCGTCATCGTTTCAACCGGCGCAGCAAGGCGCGTGGCGGCGTTCTTGCCGCCGACATTGAAGATATAGACGCCGACGATCCCTGCCGCCTGCATCGCGTCGAGATCGGCGACGATGCCCTCCCGGGTAATATTGGCATCGAGCCAGTACCAATAGGCCCAAGGGCCGGCAGCGTTCGTCTTGGCGGGAGGCGGCGCTGGCGCCTGGGCGAAGGCCGTACCGCCGGGGAGCATCATCGCCGAGGCGAGCGCGAAGCCCGCCTTGAGAACCATACGCCGATCGGGCTGTTCCTGCGTCGGGACGGTCATCAAGCTGTTCCATTTCGCCTGGGGAAACCCCGCCTACACCGGCAAGCGGGGCTTACGTTCGAGCGCGGCGCCCAATCCGATGGCATCGGATCAGCCGCTCAACCTTACTGGTCCACCGCGTTTCTTGGGAATCCTCAGGCCATGCCGGCGGACTGGAAACGCTTTAGAACTTCACCGTTGCCGTCAGGAAAAACGATCGCGGCGGATTTTGCAGAATGTTGAACAACTGGTTGGGATTGGCCGCAATCGCCGTTGGCGTAAGGCTCTGACGATCCAGGGCCGAGAGCAAGGCACCTGACGGGGCGAAGGACAGGACACCTGTCGAATTGAACACATTGTTCACGTTCGCACCGATGCTGACGTTGCTCAGCACCTTCACCGTCGCCCCGATATCGACCTCGTTATAGGCAGGCAGATAGAAGGCATTCCAGCGGTTTGCGGCACGCTTGCCCATGTAACGCCAGGTCGCATAGGTCGTGAAGGCTTCCGACGGCGTATAGCGCAAGGTGGTCGTCGAGAAGAACTTCGCTGCATTGTCCGCCTGGCCGTCCGGAATACGCACGATCGTGTCGTCGGCTTCACCCGGACCGTTGAATGCGTATGTGGCAAAACCCTTCGACCGTGAGTCCTGCAAGGTGAGTGCCGTTCGCAGATTCAGCACGTCGAGAACATCCCAATCCGCTTCAACTTCCAAACCATAAGTCTCGGTCGTCGACAGCAGAGGTGTGGGAACATATGTCGTGCCGTCGGCGCGCGTGCCGAACGCGAACAGCGACGGAACGTCACTCAGTTTCGTATAGAACGGGATCGCAGCCACCCGCACCGTGCGTCCGCGATGCCGGAAGCCTGCTTCAAACTGCGCAACCTTCTGGGTGACCGGTTTGAGCGTCGCAATCTTCAGCGCCGAATCATAAGTGGTGTAAAAGCCGAAGTCAGGCGCCTTCTCACCGCGCGAGAATCGTGCGTAGACCGAATTCTCCCGATCAAACGCATAGGTCGCCGCCACCGAGTAAGACACGAAGTCGAGGTTGAAACCATAACTGATCGGTGCGTATGTAATGGCATAGTTGTCGAACAGCGTGTTGGTGTCGCCGTCGAGGCCACCATACGTAACGTCGTTGCCGCGCGGATTGGCAACGGCGACGTTATTGGTCCCCTTGTTGCGAATGTTTTCGTAGCGGACAGCCCCTTCAAGGGTAAGGCCCGCAGTGACTTCATAGTCGAACCCGCCGAACAAGGACACCTGCCGCTGACTTCCGGAGAAGGGTGCGCCGCCGAAGCGCTGACCAATGCCCGTAAACCCGGCCGGATCAGTCACTTGCTGCACGGCACCGCCGCCCGCGGGCGCCAACGTGATGCCTAGCATGTGCGGCTGATGCTGCAATGTCGCCAGACCCATGCCAGCACCGCCGCCATATTGATTGACGTCCGAGTTTGCAAAAAAGCCGCCAATCGTAGCGCTGCCGCCTTGAAACGTCTTGCTGACGCTGAACTGGTCCATGACCTCCTTGACGTGCGGGTTGTAGTTGAAAGCCACCTGCGTAACGATGCCGTTCGCCAGAACCTGCTGATTGGGGAGGTTGTTTGACAGCACCGTCCGCACACCGCCCGCAAGCTGGACCTGCGCCAGCACCTGGCCCGTTGTGTTGTCCGTGTAGGTGTAAATGCCGGGCCGGTTGAGATTAAGGAAAACGTTCGTGAACGCATCCGTTATCGGCAGAGCAAATACCAGCGCCGATGTGTGGTAGCGAACCTTGTTGTCGGCATATTTGAAGTTGTTGCGGACCGTCCAACCATTGTCGAAATTATGCTCCCACTTCAGTCCGGCCATCGCCGAAGTGGAGTGCGCCAAATCGCTGCCGTCCCAATTCTTGCGGCTGTCGTTGATCGTCTCAACATAAGAGTGCGGCGCCCTCGGGATGAGGAGCGAGTCATAGCGAGAAATGCCGGGGGCGAGCGTCGGATCGCTGAAGTTCCGCGCCGGCAGGAACTCATTGAACGCATTTCGATCGTCGAGATACTTGCCGTAGAGCATTAGGGAGCCCGCGCCATAATTCCAGAGCAGGTTGCCCTTGATTTGGCCGCCGCGGTTCATCGCATAGCCTGGATCGCGAGCGCCCGTACTTTGGCGGTAAAAGCCGCTTACGCTATAATAGAGCCCCTGTCTGATCTGGCCGCCCGCAACGAAGTCGCCACGATAAAAGGGATTGCGACCGTCCCCTTCGAGGCCGAAGCGACCACGCAGTTCGAGTCCGCTGTCGGACTTTCCCGTTTTAGAGATGTAATTGAAAATGCCGCCGGGCGCATTGGGACCGGTGACGACTGCTGTGCCGCCGCGCAGCGCTTCAAGCCGCCCGAGGCCGGCGTCCTGACGCAAAAAGAAATCGGGGCTGTAGTTGGTCAGCGTGACGTTCGTCACCGGCAGGCCGTCTTCCTGAAGCGAGACATAATAATATCCGCTCGCCGCATCGGCTGAATTAGCCGAGATGCCGCGGGAATAGACGACATTGCGAACCTCGCCGAGAGCTGAGTTCACGAACACGCCCGGGACGTTGCGCAGCAGATCGGCAGCGCTGACCGGAACCGTCTGCACGAGCGTTTCCTGCGAAACGGTGGAGACAGAGACTGACGCAGGTGCGCGCTTGGTCAAACTGCCGGTGACGACGATATCTTGCGCGGCCTCGTCCTCTGTTGAGACCTCCGGCCTGGTCGATTGGGCTAACACCGGCGAAGCCATTGCAACTGCGCCCATGGCGCTTCCGATGGCGATATAGGTCCGATAGCGTCGCAAAGTCATACCCCAACCCTTTCGTGGCGGATGGAGTTGCAGGGATGAACTGTCGGCCTGCGCTTCAGTCATATGCCTCTCCCATTGTGGCCCCCTCTCCGGGGAGTTCAAATTGTGAAATGCAAATTCAAAGGCTGCCTGTCAATAACAATTCACAATCTGGTTTGTTATGCCAATATATGAGAATATCGTACTCGCCTAAGGCACTTGGCGGCCGAAGGCGGTGTATGCGATGACGGCTCGGCGAATGGTGAAGAGGCGGGAATATCAATGGCGGCGAGTCGAAAGGTGTCGGATGCGACTGATAATCCCGGCCTAAAGCCTACCGGAACGCAGACGCTTGCCCGCGGCCTTGATGTCATAGAGGCCGTTGCGGATGGGCTTCCCGAACTGGCGGACATCGCCGCTCGAGTAGGCCTTACCAAGAGCACGACCTACCGCCTCGCGGCTGCGCTCGTGGAGCGGCGCTATTTGGACTTCATGCCGCGTTCCGGTTATCGCCTCGGCCCAAAGCTGCTAGAATTGGGCCACGAGACACATCGCCAGCTCGACCTCGTGCAGGTCGCGCGACCCCATCTGCTGTCCCTCTCGGCAAAAACGCTCGATACCGTGCACCTTGGCATTCTCGATGAAGGGCGGGCCCTGTATCTCGACAAAATTCCCGGACGCCGCCGGGTCGAAATCGGATCACGCGTAGGCGAACGGCAGCCACTCTGGTCGACCGGTCTCGGAAAAGCACTGATTCTTGATCTTTCAGAAACTGAGCGCGCGGCCCTACTGGACGATGGTGTGTCGCCAGAGATCGTAGCGGCATGGCAGACGCGCATGCAAACTTATGCGGCGGCTGGATACGCTTTCGATCTGGAAGAGAATGAAGACCGAATTCGATGCGTTGCTGCGCCAATCCGCGATGCCTCGGGATCAATCGCGGGCGCTATAAGCCTGTCCAGCGCGCGGCAATATATGGATGATGAACGCATGGAGACGCTCAGCGCAGAGGTTCGAGGCATTGCTGAGGCGATCAGCCGAGAGCTCGGATGGAACCCCGATCGCTACCTTCAGCCCGAAGGGGCGGACTGAACTGCTGGCGTTGAGACCGAAAAGCTGCGTCTTAAGCGCGCCTGGGTCCATAGCGCGCAAGCCGAGAACGATGCGGACCGGTTGCGCAAATATCTGGCGCGTTTCGATCTTTCGTGGAGCGGCATTTCTTGAATGCGGGCTGTCGAAGATTGGTGTCGGCGCGTCGTCTATGATTTCGACTGAACGTACCATACCGTGCGTCTTACTACCGTAGGCGACGTTAGTAAGAATCCGAAGGATTCTAAATGTTGGCTCAGTTAAGGATGAGCTAAAGATTTGATTTAATTCATTGAATCTATGTTCTTGGTTCCTGATAGTACGACAATCCGGTTCCTGATCGTACGAGCAAGGCGGTTCCCGATAGCACGACCTATCTAGGCCGAGGGGCTAATCCCACCCGACGTATTGCCACGTCAAACGGATCTTCCGGGATCGCCACAAAGCTCAACCGCTCCCGCCCAAACTCGGTCGCCAGTGATAGGCGGTAGCCAAGCAGCGACTGTCTGCGAACGATATCGCGCATTCCGAAGCTGACCCGTTTCAGCGACGAAAGCACACCCGATTTGAGATGCAAATGGGCGAGGTCAAAGCTCCAGCCGCCCGTTTGACGCCCGCCATGCTTGCGTACAAGGCGGTACAGCCAGCGCTCGATGCCACCGGTGAGCTGAAAATACGTCCGGTCGATTGTCAGAACGAGCCCTTGGCCGATGACGCCGGTATAGAACCAGACTGGCAGGATCAATTCGATGCCGACCGGTCGACCGTCAGTGTCGAACCGTTCGTTCCACTCGGTGATCCAAGAGAATCGTTGCTGGTGGCGATGGAGCGGCTGCCGTATCGATGTCATGACGCTGGTCGTCTGAAGCCGATGGAGTGACGCGCGCAGCCGGAGATAGCTGTCACCACCGCTGCCCCGACCGGCAAACGTCAGGATTCATGCGGTGTCGTTGCGATCAGCCGCGAGGTTGGACGACCGGCATCGCGCGCTTCAACGATTTGGCTCGCTGCCCAGATAAGGATGTCCGCATCCGATATCGTCGCTATGCCATACTCCGGCATAGCCTCCACCAACACCCAATTGTCGCCCATTCGAAAGTGGATCGGTTCGGTGCGCTTCGACTTTGCCAGGCTGAAGAACGGCCATGTCATAAGGTCCTGCAAGTCGCGCGGTGCTATCGCACCTGGCGTCGAGCGGAACAGCTCCAACTGCCCGCCCGCAGATGATCGATGTCGCTTTGTCACCTAGCGCCCTACAGGCGGGATCAAAGCGGATGCAGGATTGGCCGGTGCCAACACTGGCACACTCAAGCCGGAATAGATGAGGGTCGAAAGACTCGGCAGCGCGATGCGCTGCGCCGATTGCTCCGCAGCCTCAGCCCTCGCAGAGCACCGACGGGGTGCGGGGCAACGGCCTCGAGCATCGCTGTGTGCCCTGCAATTTTCCCCAGAGGTTTGAATTGGCATGTGCCGCTTTCGCCAGCCTTTCGCCGTAGCGGTCGTTCAGCGAAAACGATGATGAGGGATGATGTTGCGCCGCGCGCGGGTCCGCGAGGTAGCGGCACCAGAACTGGCATGGTGAGAACTCCTATTGCCGCGGGACCGCCGCAAGCAAGCGAAGATCAAAAGGCAAGCGCAACAGCTATGTAAGCGTGGTCTGAAGTCCGCGGAACGGTGATAACCGGTGGAAAGGGGCGTTCCCCTTCGCCGCGCAACGTGCTTCAACCATGCGACACAAAAAAATGGAGCTGGCGTTGACGGTATTGCACATCGAGCCGGGGCCAACGTTCAGCGACGATGACATTTCGTCGATTGAGACCGCACTCGGCAGGAGACTGCCTGCTCAATATGTTGTTTTCGTGAAGCAGCATGGCTCCGCGTTCGTAGGCGGATTGATAGACGGCGATCAGTCCTTACCCATACTCGCTTTTCTCGACCCGAAACAAATAGCGTCGAAACTAAGCTCAGGCGAGGATTTCTCGGCAACCGGCGTTTTACCATTCGCGAGATGCGAACTTGGCTATCTCTGGGTGTTGGATGAATCCGATGCGATTCATTACATAAACTACTATGGCGGCCGAACCGTCGTTATACGAGTGGACAGTTCATTCGAGCACTTTGTAGGCCGGATCGTTCTAGAAGAATAATTTCTATGGCAGAGCGTCTCGAACCAACGTCGGCAACTGGACGAATTGCGACGTTGCCTATGCGGCTTCAGCGATCATCTGGAAGTCTGGGCGCCAGTTCCACGGCATGAGCTCGTCCCAGCGCGCGGCAGGCCAGTTGCCGGCGATTTTCGCGATGACGTCGGCAATGTAGGCCTGCGGCTCGACACTGTTGAGCTTGCAGGTCTCTATGACGGTGTAGATCGCGGCGGCGCGCTCGCCGCCGGCCTTCGATCCGGCGAACAGCCAGTTCTTCCGGCCGATCGCGGTGCTGCGCATGGCGCGTTCGGCGATGTTGTTGTCGATCTCGAGGCGGCCGTTGTCGACGAACCGCGTGAGCGCGATCCAGCGCTTGCGGCCATAGGCAATGGCCTTGGCGACCTCGGACTTGGGCGAGAGGCGTCGCAGCGCATCGTCGAGGGCGATGCGAAGCGCCTCGATCACCGGCGCTGCGCGCTCCAGCCGGGTTCTTCGTCGGACATCTGGCGGCGCGCCGCGGATGTCTTCCTCGATTTTATAGAGGCTGGCGATCCGGCTCAGCAGGTCGGTGGTGAGCGGCGTCGGGCTTGTGGTGTGGATGTCGAAGATCTTGCGCCGGAAATGCGCCCAGCAGGTGACCTCGGTGATGCGGTTGGTGGCGTAGAGCTGGTCGTAGCCGGCCCCCGGGTCTGGCCTTTGGCCAGCCCGAGGACAGGCGACGCCGTCGGCCTGCAGGAAGCCGGTGAAGTGGCCGAGCTGGGCTCTGGGATGGGCGCCGGTGCGATCCTGGGTGAAGTGATACCAGACCAGCGGCGGACTGGTGGCACCGGAGCCGCGATCATCGACGACATAGGCCCATAGCCTGCCGGTCGCGGTCTTGCTGCGGCCCGGGTCGAGCATCGGCACGGGCGTGTCGTCGGTGTGGATCTTGGCGGCGGTAAGCCCGACCTCGCGGATGCGGCTGACGATCGGATCGAGCAGCGCCGATGCCTGGCCGACCCATCCGGCGAGCGTCGAGCGATCCAGCTCGATCCCTTGTGCCGCCATCATCTCTGCCTGGCGGTACAGCGGCAGGTGATGGTCGAACTTGGCAACCACGACATGGGCGAGCGTTCCGAACGTCGCCTTGCCGCGCGCGATCGCCTTAACGGGTGCCGCTGCTTGCACGACCTTCTCGCAGGCGCGGCAGCTATACTTGGGGCGGATGGTGCGGACGACCCGCCACTGGACCGGCACTGCGTCAAGCATCTCGTCGCTATCCTGCCCCAAGGGGCGAAGGGTGCCGCCGCAATCGGGGCAGGTACAGTTGCCGTGCTCGGGCT
>JAIXZV010000018.1 GCA_027489365.1 Sphingomonadales bacterium | reverse complement strand
GCCGAAGCGGTGCTGCTCATCGACCACGACCAGCCCGAGGTCCTTGTAACCGACCGCCTCCTGAAAAATCGCGTGCGTGCCGATCAGGATGTCGATCGTCCCCGCAGCTAGCCCCATCAGCGTCGCCTCGCGCACCCGGCCCTTGTCGCGCCCGGTCAGCACGGCGATTTCGACCGGCAGGCCCGCCAGCGTCTGCCGCAGCGATTCGTAATGCTGCCGCGCGAGGATTTCGGTCGGGGCCAGCAACGCCGCCTGCGCTCCCGCCTCGACCGCAGTGAGCATCGCCAGCGTGGCGACCAGCGTCTTGCCCGACCCGACATCGCCCTGCAGCAGCCGCAGCATCGGTTGCGCCTGGGCCAGATCGCCTTCGATTTCGCGCACCGTCCGTGCCTGCGCGCCGGTCAGCGCATAGGGCAGCCGCAGCGCATCACGCAGTTTACCCGTCGCGACGAGCGCCCTGCCCCGCCGCGCGCGCGACGATTGGCGGACCAGCATCAAGGCGAGCTGATTGGCGAACAGTTCGTCATAAGCGAGCCGTTCGCGCGCGACCGCGTCGGACGGGTCGGCATGAATCCGCGCCAGCGCCTCGCGCCACGCGGGCCACTCATGCTTCGCGAGCAGGCCCGGCTCGATCCACTCGGCGAGCGGCGGAGCGCGCTCGATCGCTTGCGCCGCAAGCTGCCCCATCCGCTTCGAGGTCAGCCCCTCCGACAGCGGATAGATAGCCTCGCGCTCGGGCGTATCCCCCGCTTCCTCCAGCGGGAGGACATAATCGGGATGCACGATCTGCAATTCCTGGCCGTATTGCTCCAGCCGCCCAGAGACGCGACGTGGCTCGCCGATTGGCGCGAGCTTTTTTGCCCAGCCCGAATGCCCGCCGAAATACACCAGGCTGACATAATTGCCGAACTTGTCGGTCGCCTGCACCCGAGTCGGGCCACGGCCGTTGCTGGAGCGGTACGATTGTGCGGTCAGCGTGATCGCGATGACGCGCCCGGCGTCGGCCATGTCGAGCTCATCGCGCGCAATCCGATCGACCCAGCCGGTCGGCAAATGGAACGCCACGTCGACCACGCGCGACAGCCCGAGCCGATCGAGCGGCTTGGCAAGGCCGGGCCCGATGCCCTTCAGCGCCGTGACTTCGGCGAACAATGGATTGAGGATATCGGGCCGCATGACTATCTGAAGCGCAATAGCCCCAGCCGACGGTTGCTCCAAGCGCTGTCGGCCAATTGTCCCACCCGGTCGCCAACGGCGGCCGGGCCATCGTTATTGGAATATTATGGACCGCGAAACTCGCCTGAAACGCCTCCGCTTCCGTGCGTGGCACCGTGGCACACGGGAGGCCGATTTGCTGATCGGCGGATTCTTCGATGCGCAATCGGATGGGTGGAGCGATGCGGACATCACGCTGGTCGAGGAACTGCTCGAGGAGCAGGACGTCGACATCATGGCGTGGGCGATCGGGACGGCGGTGCCGCCGGAACGCTATGCCGGGTCGATCGTCGCGGCGTTGAAGGCGCTGAATTACGTGCCGATTGCGGAATAACTGTTCCCCGGCGAAAGCCGGGGTCCAGTTGCTACCGGCCCGATGCTGGACCCCGGCCTTCGCCGGGGAACAAGGAATAGAATGCCCAACCTCAGCAAAATTCTCTCGGCCAAGGCCCCGCTCACCCTCGCAGGTGTGCCGACCGGGTTCGAACCGTGGCTCCTCGCCGATCTCGCGCGGGCTACCAAGACTCGCGCCGTCTTCGTAGCGACCGACGAAGCCGCGATGCGCGCGATCGCCTCCACCGCGACGACCTTCGCGCCTGAGCTGGAAGTGCTGACCTTCCCGGCATGGGATTGCCTGCCCTACGATCGCGCCTCCCCCACGCTGCGCGTCATGGCGGAGCGGATGGCGACACTCTATCGCCTGCAGCAGCCGGCCAAGGGTCCGCAACTGCTGCTGACCACCGTCAACGCGGTCGCGCAGCGCACGTTGACCCCGTTCCGCATTCGCCAGCTCGTCGCGCGGCTCGCGCCAAAGGAGCGGATCGGGCGCGATCGGATCGCGGCGCTGCTGCAAGCAAACGGCTATGTCCGTGTCGAAACCGTCGCCGATGCGGGCGAATTCGCGGTGCGCGGTGGCCTCGTCGATCTGTTCCCGAGCGGCGAGGAACAAGCGCTACGGCTCGATTTCTTTGGCGACGAGATCGAAAGCGTCCGCACTTTCGACCCGACCGACCAACGCACCACCGGGCGGATCGACGGCTTCGTCCTGCTCCCCGCCTCCGAAACGCTGATCGATGAGGACAGCATCAAGCGCTTCCGCGCGCGTTACCGCGAACGCTTCGGCGCGACGGCGACAGGCGATCCGCTGTATCAGGCGATCAGCGACGGGCGGCGCTTGGCAGGGATGGAGCATTGGCTCCCGCTGTTCGAAGAGAAGCTATCGACGCTGTTCGAGCATCTCGGCGATGGTGCCGTCGTGCTGCGCGATGCAGGCGCGGTCGCGGCGGCCGAAGCGCGGTTCGAAGCGATCACCGATTATCACGGCAACCGCGTCAAGGCGCAATCGAGCGATCCGGGCAGCTATCGCCCGCTCCCGGCCGACGCGCTGTATCTGACGGCGAAAGACCTGGCCGATCGGCTCGACACCGCGCCCGCGCACCGCATCACCGGCTTCCACGAACCGGAAAGTGCGACCGTGCTTGACTTCGGCGTGGATGGCCCGCGCGATTTCGGGGCGGAGCGATCGTCCGGCGTTAACGTCTATGAGGCGGTCGTCCATCACCTGCGGACGATCCAGCGCGACGGTCGCAAGGCGGTGCTCGCCAGCTATTCGACTGGCGCACGCGAGCGGCTGGCCGGGTTGCTCAAGGATCATGGCGCGAGCAACCTCAAGCTGGTCGACACCTGGCAGGAGGCACTTGGTGCCGGATCGCAGACCGTCGCGCTGCTCGTCCTGCCGCTCGACCACGGCTTTGCCGCGCCCGAAGTCGCGCTGCTGACCGAGCAGGACATGCTCGGCGATCGCTTGGTGCGGCGTGCCAAGCGCAAGAAATCCGCCGACGCGTTCCTCGCCGAACTGGCGATGCTCACGCCGGGCGATCTCGTCGTCCATGCCGATCACGGGATCGGCCGCTATGAGGGGCTGACCTCGATTCCTGTCGGCCAGGCCCCACACGATTGCGTCGCCTTGAGCTATGCCGGTGGCGACAAATTGTTCGTCCCCGTCGAAAACCTCGAAGTGCTGACGCGCTACGGCTCGGACAGTGAAGGCGCGAGCCTCGACAAGCTCGGCGGCGAAGCGTGGCAGCGCCGCAAATCCAAGATGAAGGAGCGCATCCGCGAAATCGCGGGCGAACTGATCGCAACCGCCGCCGAGCGCGCGCTGCGCCCGGCCGAGACGATCGAGCGCGACAGCGGGTACGCCGCCTTCGTCGACCGCTTCCCGTATGAGGAAACCGACGATCAGGATCGCGCGATCGAGGATGTGATGGGCGATCTGGTCAAGGGCACGCCGATGGACCGGTTGGTCGTCGGCGATGTCGGCTTCGGCAAAACCGAAGTCGCGCTGCGTGCCGCCTTCGCCGCCGCCATGTCGGGGCAGCAAGTCGCGATCGTCTGCCCGACGACCTTGCTCGCGCGCCAGCATTTCAACAATTTCACCGCGCGCTTCGAAGGCTTCCCACTCAACGTCGGCCGCCTGTCGCGGCTTGTCCCCGGCGCGGAGGCGAAGGCGACCAAGGAAGGTCTCGCCAACGGGCAGATCGACGTTGTCGTCGGCACACACGCGATCCTCGCCAAGGGGATCGAGTTCAAGCGGCTCGGGCTCGTCGTGGTCGATGAGGAGCAGCGCTTCGGCGTCACGCACAAGGAGCGGCTGAAGGGCCTGAAGACCGACGTCCACGTCCTGACGCTGACCGCGACCCCGATCCCGCGCACGCTGCAAATGGCGATGTCGGGCATTCGCGAATTGTCGGTGATCCAGACCCCGCCGGTCGACCGGCTGGCGGTGCGCACCTACGTCATGCCGTGGGACCCGGTGGTGCTGCGCGAGGCGCTGCTGCGCGAACATTATCGCGGCGGTCAGAGCTTCTTCGTCACCCCGCGAATCAAGGATTTGCCCGATATCGAGGAGTTCCTGACCAAGCAGGTGCCCGAGATCCGCTACGTCGTCGCGCACGGGCAAATGGCGCCGACCGAGGTCGAGGAGCGCATGTCGGCCTTTTACGACAAGAAGTTCGAGGTTTTGGTCTCGACCACGATCGTCGAATCCGGGCTCGATATCCCCAGCGCCAACACGATGATCATCCACCGCGCCGATCGCTTCGGCCTGGCGCAGCTCTATCAGCTCCGCGGGCGCGTCGGCCGCGCCAAGACGCGCGCTTATGCCTATCTGACGACGCCCGAGAACCGCATCCTTAGCGAGGTTGCCGAGAAGCGCCTCAAGGTGCTGTCCGACCTTGATACGCTGGGCGCGGGCTTCCAGCTCGCCAGCCACGATCTCGATCAGCGCGGCGCCGGCAATCTGCTCGGTGACGAGCAATCCGGGCACATCAAGGAAGTCGGCTACGAACTCTACCAGTCGATGCTGGAAGAGGCGATCATGGACGCGAAGGCGGGCGGCCAACGCCTCCGCCCGAAGGAGTTCTCACCGCAGATCACCGTCGATGCGCCGATCCTCATCCCTGAGGAATACGTTCCCGATCTCGATTTG
>JAIXZV010000389.1 GCA_027489365.1 Sphingomonadales bacterium | reverse complement strand
TGGCTCGGCTCGTTGATGCCGTGGGTCGATGCAGAGACGCTCGGGGCCAACCGCCTGTCCGATTACGCCTATGCGTATTTCCTGCTTGCTCTGCCGAATCTGTTGCTGACTGCGGCGATCTTCTTCGCGGTCGCCACGATGACGCGTTCGATGATGTATTCCTATCTCGGCGTCGTGGTGTTCCTCGTTCTCTACGTGGTGTTCAACACCGTCATCCGCTCGAAGCCAGAATATCGTGAGCTCGCCGCCTATATCGAACCTTTCGGGTTGGGCGCGATGGGCAAGATCACCCGCTATTACACGGCGAGCGAGTCGAACACGCAGTTGCCGGTCTTTGCCGGTGCCTTGCTGTGGAACCGGGTCATCTGGCTTGCGGTATCGCTTGCGGCGCTCGCATTTGCCTATTCGCGCTTCTCCTTTGCGGAACGCGGCGCGTCGGCGCGCCAATTGCGGCGGCAGCGGCGCAAGGAAGCCAAGCTTGCGGCGGCCCCCGCACAGCTGGTCGATCACCTCCCGCCGGTGCGACCGAAGGCCGCCGGCTGGGCGCGGCTGTGGCTGCGCTGCCGCTTCGAAATGGGGCTCGTGTTCCGCAGCCCCGCGTTCCTGGTGCTGCTCCTGATCGGCCTGTTCAATGCGCTGGGCGCGTTGATGTTCGCTGACGAAATCTACGGCACGGCGGCGCGTCCCCTGACCTTCGCTATTATCAGCACGTTGATGGGTGCGTTCGGGATCTTCCCGCTGATCATCGCCATCTATTACGGCGGCGAGGTGGTCTGGCGGGACCGCGAGCGGCGGATGCACGAGATCATCGACGCGACCTCACTCCCGAATTGGGCCTATATCGTGCCAAAGGCGCTGGCGGTCTCGGGCGTGCTGTTTGCGACTTTGCTGATCTCGGCAATCGGCGCTGTGCTGGTGCAGCTCGCGCGTGGCGTCACCGCGCTGGAACCACTGCAATATCTCGACTGGTATCTGTTGCCGATGACGGTCGATATGGTGCTGCTCGCGGTCCTGTCGGTGTTCGTGCAGGCACTCAGTCCGAACAAATATATCGGCTGGGGGATCATGGTGATCTACCTTGTCGCCACGCTGACCTTGCAAAATATCGGCTTCGAGCATCCGCTCTACAATTACGGCAGCACCGGCAGCGTCGCCTTGTCGGACATGAACGGCGACCAGATCGGCGGTCCGTTGAGCTGGTGGCTGCGGCTCTACTGGTCGGGTATCGCACTTGCGCTGGCAGCGATCGCGCACCTGTTGTGGCGGCGCGGGACGGAGACGCGGCTGCGTCCGCGCCTACGCCAATTGCCGACCCGATTGAAGGGCCCGGCGGGCGCCATCCTGCTCGGGGGATTGCTCGTCTCGGCGGTCACCGGCGTGTGGCTGTACTATCAGATGGACGTGCTCAACACCTATCGCACGCGCGAGGATCGTGAGGCACGGCTTGCCACGTACGAAAAGAAGTATCTGAAATACGAAAAGCTGCTTCAACCCACCGCGACGGACATCAAGCTGACCGTGGCGCTCTATCCGGCCCAGCGGCGGATGGAGGCGACCGGCAGCTACCGTTTCGTCAACACCACGGGAAAGCCGCTGACCGACCTCCATCTGCGCCTGACCGATGAAAATACGAAGCTCGTGTCGATCACGGTTCCCGGTGCCGCGATCGCAATGGATGACCCGGATTTCAACTATCGCATCTATCGTTACGCCACGCCGTTGGCACCGGGTGCGGTCGGCACCGTGTCCTTCGTCACGCATCGCCAGACCGTCGCGCTCCGCGCCAATGGCGACGATACGCAATTGGTGGCGAATGGCACCTTCCTCAACAACGGTCAGTTTACGCCGCAGATCGGCATGGATCGTGACGGCTTGCTGAGCGATCGCGCCAAGCGTCGCAAATACGGCCTGACGCCCGAATTGCGCAAGGCGAAGCTGGAAGACGTGTCGGCGCAGCGGCGCAACTATATCGGCAACGCCGCGTGGGTGAATTCGGACATTACCGTCTCGACCGACGCCGGCCAGACCCCGATCGCACCCGGTCGGAAGGTATCGGACACCACCGCCAACGGCCGTCGGACCGCACGCTTCGTGTCACCTGCACCGATCCTGGCATTTTTCTCGGTGCAATCGGCCGCTTACGCCGAAAAATCGGAAATGGCGGACGGCGTGAAGCTGTCGGTCTTCTATGACGCGAAGCATGGCTACAATGTCGACCGGATGCTCGCCGCGATGAAGGCGTCGCTTGGCTATTATCGTGCCAATTTCGGACCCTATCAGTTCGACTATCCGCGGATCATCGAGTTCCCGGGGTATGCGACGTTCGCACAAGCCTTCGCCGGGACGATCCCCTATTCGGAACGGATCGGCTTCCTTGCCGACACCAATGCACCCGACAAGATCGATTATGTGACCTATGTCACCGCGCACGAACTGGGCCACCAATATTGGGCCCATCAGATCATCAGCGCCGACATGCAGGGCGGCACCGTCCTGGTCGAGACGATGGCGCAATATTCCGCGCTGATGGTGATGAAGCACACATATGGCGAGGACAAAATTCGCCGCTTCCTGAAATACGAACTCGATAGCTATCTGCGCGCGCGCGGAAGCGAACGGATCGAGGAGCTGCCACTCGATCGGGTGGAGGATCAGGGGTATATCCATTACCGCAAGGGCGCGGTCGTGATGTACCTGCTACAGGATCGGCTTGGCGAAGCCCGGGTCAACGGCATGTTGCGCACGCTGCTCGCGAAATACCGGTTCAAGGGTCAGCCGTATCCGCGGTCGCTCGATCTGGTGAATGGTTTCCTGGGCCTCGCCCGTACGGCCGAAGAGCGCCAGCTGGTGCTCGACCTGCTCGATCGCATCACGATCTACGACCTAAAGGCTAAGGCCGCGACGGTGCGCAAATTGGCCAATGGCACGTTTGAAACAACGCTGACGGTCAACGCGGCGAAGGCCTATGCCAACGGCACCGGCAAGGAGACTGCGGCCCCGCTTTCGGACGCGATCGATATCGGCCTGTTCGACCAGAAGCCCGAATATGGTGCGTTCTCCGCCAAGGATGTCGTGCTGATGGAGCGCCGACCGGTCACATCGGGCGACCAGTCGATCCGTATCGTCACACGGCGCAAGCCTGCCTTTGCCGGTATCGACCCCTATAACAAGTTCATCGACCGCAATTCAGACGACAATGTCGTGTCGGTCGTCGATGGCTGAAGGCGAAGTGGACCGTTTCAAAGGGTTGGTGAGCCATCGTATGGCGTTGCAGCTCGAAATTGGTGAAATTGGCGATCAAAGTCTGCTG
>JAIXZV010000083.1 GCA_027489365.1 Sphingomonadales bacterium | reverse complement strand
TGCAGTCGGAGATCGATGCCCCCAAGCCCGATCCGATCCTGGGCGCGATCATCCGCACGCAGTGGCTCGACACTCCCGCGGTGGCGGCGATGCTCGGCATGACCGTGGGCACGCTCCAGCCCTATCGCTGGCAGGGCACCGGCCCCGCCTTCCGGAAAATTGGACGTCGGGTCGTCTATTCAGCGGACGCGGTCGCCGCCTGGGCCAAGGTTCAAGAGCGACAGACACAGGCGCTCGCCGCCTGAGCGCGACATTGTAGCGATGTTCGATCGGCTTTGGCGATAATGTGGCCAGCATCCCTCGCGCAAATATGGTAGGCGCCATGCGCTTCGCGATCTCGATAGAATGAGTGAGATGATAATGGGGAAGAGAAACTTGGCGTTGGTCGGCACGCATCAGGACTTTTATGCCGACATGTTCGATGGTCGAACTGGCCTGGACCCTTCCACGGTGACGCGGTGTGCGTCGGCAGAGGACGCCGCGACCTCGTACTTCCGGAGCGTGTTCGAGAATTCCAACGGGCTCGTCAGGGCCGCCGTCGTTGCCGTGTGGCCGCTGTCGAAGGACCAGGCGTCCCGAACGGTTTTCGATATGACGGCTACGATGACTCCTTGCTTGGGGCGCGAGGCCGAGCCCGGTGAGTTTGATGTCGTCATCACGGCCACGCTCAGGGCCTGACGGGCGCGCGGATGGCGACCTGGTCTCGCCCGTCAAAATGCGCTCGATACGGACCGGCCCGGCTGGACCTCGACGTGCATCCTCGGCACAACAGTCCGAGGAGTCGGCAATGGCATTTATTGAAGAGCTGCTGGAAAATGGCGGCAACTACATCGTGCAGCGCTCGAAGGGAGGTGCGTCGTTTAGCCCTGTGAGCGGGAAGGACGCGGACATCCAGTCGTTCCAATCGCTGGTGCGGCGCCTGCGCGAGCGGGATGGCGACGGCTTCGAGATCTTCAAAGAGCATCCGATGTCCGACCGAGGCGGCGACCTGGTCGACTTGGTCATGGTCACGATCGACGAATAGACTGGCGGAGGACGAGATGCAGCTTTTGGTAGATGCGCCGATCGACGAGGTCCGCGCGGCGCTGGCGGAGAGGCTGGACGCGGACGAGAAGGGGCAGGTTTCGATCGACCAGGCCAAACGCGATCCGTTCGATCCCGACAACCGAGGCGAGGCCCTGACCTTCGGCGTCGTCGTGACCTGGGTCGCACTTTCGGCGGTCGGCGGCGTGATCGGAAACGCGACGCATGATGGCTTGAAGAAGGTCGGGAGCATTCTCGCGGCCAAGTTCGGCGAGGACCGGGTTCGTGAGGAAGATGATGCTCCGGAAACGGAAGACACACCGCAAGATTGATCCGTTCGAGCCGCAGCCGCGCCGGGAGGATATTCGGGGCGCGCTGTTCTGGCCGGACACCTTCTTCGTCGACATTTCCGCCTATCCCGACGAAGTCCAGTCCTATGACAATGACGACCTGCGCGTGTGGGACGAAGGCAATCTCGGCATCTTCGTCGCTGCTGCAGCTCGCACGCACGAGCAGATGCACTGGCTTCAGCTCGCCGGCACGACCTTTGGACGGTTCCTCGCAATCAACAGGCTGACCACCGGCGATCTCGCCGATGCGATCTTCAACACCGCGACGCCGGACGAGATCAAAGGTCTATGCGAAGCCCGGAAAGCGGGTGTCGCGCCGGCTGCGCGCAAGCGGAACGGTCGGCTGGTGCACGGCCACGCTTACTCAGGAACGATGCAGTCGCTGTTCGACCACTGGTGGGCGAGCGTCGCGCTCGACCATTATCTGACCGACAACGGGAAGGCGTTGCTTGGCCCGATCGACCCGAGATATATGGTGGGCCTTGGGCTTCGCTACGCGACGGCTGCCCGCACACGCGACGTGTTCAATGCGCCTGATGAGAACTTTGTCGAAGAGACGATCGCTTTCGGTCCGCTCGACGATGGTCGCGAACCGCCAATCAGGACTGACCTGACAGTGCGACATATCGAGGAGACGGCGGCGCTGGTGGAGCAGCACCTGTGCAACATGGGCTTTTCCGAACAACTGCCGCAGGAACGCGAACAGGAATACGCCGCCCGATCGCTCGCCTGGACGCTCGAAAGGTTCATGGACGACGAGCAGTCGCTCTACACGCAGGCGCTGTCGCATCTTCTCGAGCATATCCCGGAGGCCGCTCACCGGCGTTTCTTCGAGCTCGTGCTGCTGACCTGCGACCTCGCGCTCAATCCGGTAATCCCTGACGATGGCCTGCCGCTTGGATGTGGCTGGATCGATTTCCACCCGGTCTGCCGGTTCGAGCGGATCGCTGCGTCTTTCGCGACCTTTCAACCAGAGCTCGCCGATGCCGAAGACGAACTACCGATGACCTGGTGGGCAGAGGAGCGCGCGAGCCTCGCCGCTCATGCCGGCGTCCACGACGGCGCGGCAAGCGGCGCCTTCTGCCATATGGGGAAAGCGGACGCCGATCCGCTCGCCGACCCCGCTGGGTTCCTGCGCGATTTCCTCGGACAGGCGGGCCGCAACCTCGGGGAGCTCCGCTCCCGCTTCCCGGCGTCGATCCCCAGTCCGATTCACGCGCTGCGTCAGGATACGGACGGTCTTGTCGCCGTTCTTGCTAAGCAGCGCGGGCCGGGGTTCGATCCGCCGCTCAATATCAAGAGCTACGGCGACGGCGAGCCGTCGCGATCGATCGATGAGCGCCAGTATGTCCGCGCGCTCGCCGCGGTGACGGAGCGGCGGGCGGCGCATTCCTGGTTGGTGAAGGCGAGCCCGCTCAATTTCGCCGGGCTACCCTCGGACAAGACCGGTAAAATGATGCAAGATCACGCAAGCTTGAGGCTGCGCGAAGCGTTCGGTCTGGAAGACTAGCTTCAGGTTGCGGCCAGATCATCGGAAAAATGGAGGGAACGCGCGGTGGCGACCCGAGGGCTGGCAGAAAGATTGCGCCAAAGTGAACGCAATTTTTGGCGATTTACGTAGCGGCATATGACTTTCGTCGAACCGGCGGCATGCGTCGATTTCTTGACAGCTTCACAAAGTCTTGTTTGAATCGAACCGCTTCGCTGCGTTCACGCCGTGAGAAGCGGGGGGTTTCGAGGCCGTATGCAATCAGCACGCGGTGTGTTGGGGCGCCCTTGCAATTGCCGGTAATTCGTCATGCCAAGGTTGTTTGTTGCCGAGTCTTTTGACCTCGCAGTCCGCGATATTCTCAATCTCCACGATCTTTCCGATGCCCTGGGCGAATGCGGGCAAACGATGGGGTTTCGCTACTTCGCGCTTACCCATCATGTCGACTTTGCGGTCGAAGGTGGTGCGGCCTTTCGACTGCACAACTACCCCTCGCATTGGGAGGAATGGTTCGACGAGCGGGCGCTGGGCCGGTTCGATCCGATCCACCGAGCCAGCCATGTCGTCAGCAATGGCTTCAGCTGGACCGATGTCCCCAAGCTGATCCAGCTGACCAGGGGCGACAAGGCGATCCTCGCCGAGGCGGCACGTGTCGGGATCGGCGACGGCTTCACCGTGCCGGCGCACGTTCCCGGAGAGTATAATGGGTCATGTTCCTTTGCGGTCAGCACGGACGATCTCTTTCCAAAGGATTTCCGCCTGATCGCGCAACTGGTCGGCGGCCTGGCCTTCGAGGCCGCCCGCCGGATCGCGCAGCCGCGGCGTGTGCTCACCCACGGCCTCCCGTTGACCGACCGGCAGCGCGATTGCGTGCTTTGGGCGGCACGCGGCAAGACCGACTGGGAGATCGCCCAGATCCTCGGAGTGAGCCCCGAGACAGTGATCCAGCATTTGAAGCACGCCCGGGAGCGTTATGGGGTCCAGAAGCGCGCGCATCTCGCGGTGATGGCGCTCTTCGACGGCAGCATCTGCTTTTCGGATATTTTCCTGAAGTAGGTCAGGCTGGGTCTTTTGCGATCGGGATCGCAAGGACCTCGCCGACTTCGAGCTGACCGATCGCTTCCATGGCGCGATCCACCGTGGACGCGTCTGGGTCGGTCGCACGTGAAGCCTCAAGGTATGGGGCGACAATTGCACTGTACCTCTTGCTGGCGGCGGCTTGCAGACGCTCGGCCATGGCGATCAATCGCTGAAGGTCCGGCTCCTCGATCTTGTTGAGCGGCTCGCCGATGACGGTCGTCTCGAAGTCGTCGACCTTCCATGGCTTGACCGTGAAGCGGTCGAGTGACGAGTGAGCGTAGACCGCGTTGCGCATTTCGAGCAGGCGCTGGTGCAGCGCCCAATCGTCGTCGTCGTAGTCGATCAGCCTTTCCGGGAATTTGCGGCCATTTCGTCCGGAGGAGAAGACGCGGCCATAGGCCATCACGATGGACGTGATGTATGCCGACTGGTGGCTGTAGGTCTGCCCGCGGCTCCAGGGGCCCCGGTACCATTTCTTCTTCAGGATATGCCGCGCCCAGGTGACGGCCTTGTGCAGGTCGCTGATCGACGCGTGCAGCTTCGTCATGTCGAGCCGGTCGCGCTCGTCGATTTCCAGAAATGCCATCCAGTCAACATGGGGGCTATCCCCATTTCTTGGAATACCGGACCGCGGCCGGACACCGGATGCTTGGGGTCTCAACGACTCTGAGGAAATGACAAATGATCGCTTTGGTCGACACGCGGGTGGCGGCTGCCTGTGACGATGCGCTGCGGGGCATGTTCGCGGCGCGCAAACGGGTATTCGTGGACTTGCTCGGCTGGGATGTGCCCGTGCTCGACGGCCGGTTCGAGATCGACCAGTTCGACGACGAGCATGCCCGTTACCTGATCCTCGTGGACGACGATGGGCACCTCGGATCGGCCCGGCTGCTGCCGACCGTCCGCCCGCATATTCTCGACACGCTCTTTCCGGCCCTCTGCGCCGGGCCGGTGCCGACCGGATCCGCCACGTACGAGATCACCCGCTTCTGTCTCGACCGCAGGCTAACCGCGCGGTCACGCCGCGACGTGCGCAACCGCTTGGTCACAGCGCTTGTCGTTCACGCGCTGATCGAAGGGATCGAGACGTACACCGGCGTCGCCGAGGTCGCCTGGCTCAACCAGATCCTGCGCTTCGGCTGGAACGCAGTCGCGCTCGGCCAGCCGATGCCGTCGGATGGCCAGCCGCTCGGTGCCCTTCGCATCGAAATCACGTCCGAGACGCCGGCTCTGCTTGAGATGACCGGCATGTGGGCGCCCACCGACCAGCTTCGTGAAGCGCCCTTGCAGATCGCCGGCGCCTGAGGAGACCATCATGCTCGCGACAACAAAACCTCTAGGCGCCGATCCGAGTGCACAAGGGCTCGCCCAACTTCGCGAGGAGGGTTGGTGCATTTTGCGCGACCTGATCCCGCCGGTAGTCATGAGGTCGCTGACCGCTGACTTGCGGCAGGTGTTCGAAGTCACGCCGTTCTGCGAGGGCGACTTTTACGGCGCACGCACGAAGCGGTTCGGCCGCCTCCTCAAGCGATCGCCCCATGCAGCGACGCTGATCCAGTCTCCTCAGATTCTGGCGCTGGTCGAGCAGGTGCTGCTGCCTTGGTGCGACATGATCCAGCTCAACCTTGCTCAGGCAATCGCGATCCACCCCGGCGCCCCGGTCCAGTTCCCGCATCGCGATCAGGACATGTGGCAGGGTGTGAAGGGCGAGGTCGAATATCTGCTCAACGTGATGTGGCCGCTCACCCGTTTCACGGCCGAGAATGGCGCAACGCTGATCTATCCCGGCACGCACGGCGCCGAAGCGCTTCATCCCGACATGCCGGCCGACGCGCCGATCGCCGCTGAGTGCGATCCGGGAGCTGCGATCGTCTTCCTGGGCAGCACGCTCCACGGCGGAGGCTCCAACCGCACAAACGAGGTCCGTGACGCTATCGTGGTCAGCTACTGTCTGGGATGGCTCAAGCCGTATGAGAACCAGTGGCTGGCCTATCCGCCCGAGATTGCGCGCACCTTCTCGCCCGATCTCGCCGGGCTAGTCGGTTATCGCCAGCATCGCCCGAACCTCGGCAATTATGAGGGCGTGTGCCCCTCGATCCTGTTGCGCGATGACGTGCCAGCGCACATCGCGGCGGTCGATGCGCTGAGACCGGACCAGCGGGCGGTGGTCGCCGAGCACCGGGCGGCGCAGTCGATATGAGCGCATACCAGGCGATGGAGCGCAGTTATGGGTCGCTCCGGCGACTGCTGCGCGAGGGCGCCTATCCGCCCGGTTATCGCCTGGAAGCCAACCGGCTCGCCGACGACTTCGGGGTCAGCACGACGCCGGTGCGCGACGCGTTGTACCGTCTAGTGGGCGAGCAGATGGTCGAGGCAAGTCTCGGCGAAGGCTTCCATGTTCCCCGGCTGACCGAGGCCGGTCTCCGCGATTTATACGAATGGCACTCCGCGCTCGTGACCATGGCCACCCGCACGGCGCCCACCTATCCCGAGGAGGCTGATATCAGAGCGGCACTCGCGCGGCAGCCGCAGGCGGAAGCGACCGCCGCGATCTTCTCTCTCCTCGCGGAAGGGGCGCCGAACGTCGAGCTTCGCGAGGCGCTGGGCAATGCGGGCGACCGCCTCCATCCGTTCCGGATACTGGAGACGGCGGTGCTTCCATCGCCTGGCGATGAACTCGAGGAATTGCTCGAGCGATCGCCACGGGGCCCGGCGGCCATCCGTCGCTACCACCTCGCCAGAATGCGCGCGGCTCCGGCGCTGCTTCGGGCGCGAAGCTCCCGAAAATAACTGGATTATAAAGTTCTTATAGCCGGCGGACCGGCGGACTCTTCCGGGGTCGCGAATCAGCGCGGCAACATTCGGAGAGTGACCATGGAACGGAACGAAGACGCGGTCGACCTGATCGACCTGGGCGCGGCCAGCGTGGAGACGCGCGGTTTCGACGGCAATCAGATCGAGCCCATCGGGCTGCAGGTCAAGCCGCTCGGCCTGTCGAACGACGACTGACCGCCAGGGCGCCGGCACGGTTGCGTGCTGGCGCCTAGTCGCACCCGATGTGGCGCCTCCGCCCAAAACTCACCGCCTGCGTGGCATCCGACAAGGTCATTCTTCTCGACGAAGAGGGCGACCGATACTTCACTTTGCCCGAGGTCCTTGAGGTGGCAGCGGTCGAGTGGCTGCGTCGCGGTGACGGGAGTGTTGCACCGGCGAGCCTGCGTTCTCTGGATACCGCGTCCGAGGGTCGGTCGCTGCGAAACGATGATCGGGTCCATGTAGATCGACCCCAATTGCACGATCCGGGTCTGATCGGTTTCCGGAGCACTCGGACACCGATCCTTTCCGTCGCCATCACGGTCACACGCACTTGGTTCGCTCTGCGGCTGCGCCGTTTGCACCTTGTTCTCGACGGTATCCGACGGCATCGATCCCGAGGAGCCGACATCGATCGCGCCGAACTTCTCCGACGGGCCGCGCTATTTGCAGGTGCCAGGCGCTGGTGCCCGCTGAAGCCCAATTGCCTGCTCGATTCACTGGCGCTGTATCGATGGATGGGGTGTCCGACCAACGCGGACGTGATCTTCGGAGTCGTTGCGCGTCCGTTCGAAGCCCATTGCTGGGTTCAGTCTGGCTCGCGGGTTCTGAGCGACAGCTATGACCGCGTATCGCGGTACGAGCCGATCCTGGCTCTATGAAAACGGCGCCATTCTGCATTGTCGTTGGAGAGATCGGCGAAGTTGAGCGCCCAATGGCGTTGCTTCGACGGATCTCCGCCGCGCTCGGCCTGAACGTGATTTTCGAGTCGGGCTGCCTCACCGTGATGGGTGACGACCGCGGCACATATGTTCAGCTGCCCGACCACTCGGGCCTGATCTGGGGAACACTTTTCGATCGCATTACCTCTTGGCGAGTCGACACATCGGACGACTTTAAACAGCCCTTCCAAACGAACAGCGATATCCTGAGCCGATATTGGGGCGGTTATCTTTCAATCCGCCACTTGGGCGATGCCACACAGATCCTTCGCGATCCTTCGGGCGCGATCGCCTGCTATTTCGCGCGGATCGATGGGGCATTTCTATTCACCAACCGGCCTGCGCTGCTGGTCGACGGCGACCTTGTCAAAGCAGAGATCGATTGGACGCTCCTGTCGCAATCCCTAGCGTTCAGAAACCTTCGCGTGCCACGAACTTGCCTGCGCGGCATCGACGAACTCATGCCCGGGACGGAAGTCACGATCGACCGTTCAGAGGTGCGGGTCCGAACGGCCTGGTCGCCGTGGGGCTATGCGATGACTTCGCAGGATCTTGCCCTCAACGCGGACGCGATCGAACGCGTGCAACGAGTAGTCACGAATTGCGTCGGAGCGTGGGGGCGATGCTTTGCCAGACCGATCCTCGAGCTGTCCGGTGGCCTCGATTCATCGATTGTCGCCGCCGCGATGGCGCGAGGTGGGAGCCCGCCTGTTTGTGCGACATTCGCCCCGACAGAGGGCGATCCCGACGAAACCCCCTACGCCAAGGCGGCGGCCGACCACCTTGGGCTTCGACTGGAGGTTCTTCCCGTCAGCATAAGCGACGTCGATATCACCCGGTCGCTGGCAAAGGATCTTCCGCGTCCGTCCACCCGCGCGTTCGCGCAAGCGCAAGACACACAGCTGCGCGCGCTGGCGGCGAGAGAAAAAGCTGACGCATTTTTCAGCGGCGGTGGCGGCGACAATGTCTTCGCGTTGCTCAGGTCGGTGCTTCCTGTGATCGATCGCTGGAAGCATGGCGGGGGCGTTTTCGCGACGATCGCTGACATCGCGGGGGTCGCTGAGGTCAACTTCTGGAAGGTGCTCACTGGGTCAGTGGCGCGGGCTATCCGACTACGCCAACCGCGACAATGGTCTTTCGACCCCAGTTTTCTCGCTCCATCCTCGGTAACGGACTTGCCCTTTCCACATGGTCATCCTTGGCTCAGCGGCCCGGCAATGGTTTATCCGGGCAAACGTGTCCACGTCCGCTCGCTGCTGTTGATCCAAAATTTCCTGGAAGGCTTCAGCCGACTTCAGGATGCGCCGATCATATTCCCTTTGTTGTCGCAACCAGTTGTCGAAACCTGCCTCGCAATCCCGACATGGGTTTGGTGCGAGGGCGGCATCGACCGCGCCGTGGCAAGAAGGGCGTTCAAAGACCGATTGCCGCCGCTTCTACTCGAGCGAAAATCGAAAGGCTCTTTTGACAGCTATGCGGCAGCCATCTTCGAAACCAATCGCGCCTCGATCCGAGAGATGCTTCTCGACGGCATTTTGTCGAGCCAAGGTCTCTTGGATATCAACCGGATCGAGTCAGCCTTGGACGGTCGGCATGTCGGATCAACCGAACTGCTTCGCCTGCTTGATCTGATCGATGTCGAAGCGTGGGCTATGGCCTGGACGTCACGGGCACATCGGAGCGGGATCTGAGCGCGGACCAGCGCTTCATCTCGCCCGAAAAGGCCAGGTCTTCGCTGGACCTGCCTTTGAGCCAGAAATCGAACCAAACGAGGTTTCGCTGGTAGGCGGCGAGGCGATGTTCCGGATGGAACTTCGCATGATATTCGTCCGGATAGACATACATCTCGACGGGCTGTTTGGCATTATCCAGGGCGGCGACTGTTTCGAGCGCAAAACGGAATTCACGATCAGAGGCTTGGATCAGCAGCGGAGTGCGCATGCGCGCCGCATTGGCCGCGATCGAAAAGTCCTTCCAGAACGATTGGTCATCGGCGCCCGGAGGCGGGTAGCCCCATTTGGTCGTAGAGTCGCTGTAGGCGAGCCCGATCGTCGCCAGGGAGCCGCCGGACTCACAACAGGTTGTCATCGACGCCGCTCGAAACCGCGTCGAATTGAGGAGAGCGAACTGAACGGTCGAACTCCCATCGCTTAATCCGGTGATCCCGATCTTTGTCGGGTCGACCACCCCTTGAGCAATGGCGGTATCAATGCCCTTCTCAAGGCTGGCGAGCACCCTTTTACGGTCCGACCAGCCGGCGACGTTGATGCGCTGTGCGCTGTCGATGTCGGTAGCGTCGCTATCGTCGGATGGCGGTCTTGGCCGTGTGACGCTCAGTACGGCGTAGCCATTTGCGGCGAACACGGGGATCGGAAATTCGTCGCCCACGCCGCCGCGCAAAAAGCCCCTGCTCACATATTGGACGATGATCAGGGGATGGTGCTGGCCCGGCTTGTGATCAGGTGGAAGCACCAGGTCGCCATAGCTTGATATGCCATCCGGCGCGGTCCAGTGCAGGCGCACTACCGAATTTCGAATTGACGACCAGAGCTCGGGGTTCGGATCGTAAAGCGTGGTGATCCCGCCATCGTCGATGTCGATGCGCGCAACCGTGCGCGGGTGAAGCCCTGTTTCATGGCCGCAGATCAGGGCCCGGTTCGCAAGGCGACAGCTGAAAAGGGCATCATCCGTCTCGAGGATGCGTCGAGGTTCTGCTTCTCGATCCGGTCGCCAGCGATAGAGTTCGGTTCTGCCGCCATTGTCGGCGCTACCTCCGCGCAGGAAGACGAGGTCGTCGCGGTCGACGGCCCACATGCCGGTCGTCCGGGAACTGCACGGTTCACCGCAGGAAAGCCGCCGGTTGCCCGACTGTACGTATAGGATCGAGGGCCCGGCATAGAGCGAGGGTTTGCTCGCTTCGGTCCAGGCAATGCCGCCGCCGGGCATCGCGGCGAACAGTTCCGCCAGCGCCGGCCGCAACGGTTCGTCTGCCGGCTTTGGCTCGGCGGCCGGCTTCCCGGTCGTCGCATCGACCGTCAGATAGCGAAAGGGTGTTGCGAGAAGGCCCGGGCGATCCTCCGAAATCGCCCAGAAGCGCCGATCATACAGATAACCTTTGCGCCCCTCCTCGACATTTGCAGCCTGAGCATCTCGCATCGATCGCACCTTCACGCGCAGGGTCGATGGCGATGACCATTCCACTCCGCGGGTGTCTTCGGTGAGTGTCGTGATCTGTCGTGGGCGCGAGGTCAGGGTCGCAACCCAAACCTGGGTGAAGCCCTGATCCTTCCGCAGATAAGCTATCGAGCGCCCATCGGGCGACCAGACGGGCGCCGGATCAACAATTGCGCCGTTGACGATGTCCGCCACCCCGCGAAGATCGGTGCGCAGAAGGATTGGCTGCCCACCCACATCGATAAGCCGGGGCTGCCCGCCACCCACCAGCGGAATGAGGGCCAGACCAAGGCAATAACTGTTGGATCGAGGGTCCGCGCGCCTGAGCCTGAGTGCTGCCCAGCGTCCATCGGGCGAAATCGTGATGTCGCCAAAATCGCGGATCTCGACAAGGTCGCGCGCGGTAAACGGACCGGGCTCGGCTTTCCCGGTGACGGTCGGCGTGAGACGGTCCGCGCACGATATGGATTTCGCCTGCGCCGCCGCGACAGGGACCGCGAGGCAAGCAAAGAGCGCGATAGCCGCGAACCGAATCACCATTTCTTGGTGATCTGCAGCGAGACGACGCGCCCCACGGGGCTCGCGTTCTCGGGGTCATATGCATAGGTGCTGGGTCCTACGACATAGGCCGCGAAAGGCGGGTCACGATCCAGCAGGTTCGTCGCGTTCAGCGAGATACGCAGCCCCGACAAAGGCCCGCGTCGCTCGGGGACTGAATAGGTCAGCTGGAAGTCGAAGGTCGTCCAGGCGCTGACACGTTGGGGGGTGCCTGAAGTCTTGTTGATATATCCATCGACATAGTTGGCCGTCAGAGCCGTTCCCCAGCGCCCGGAGGTCCAGCCTAGGTGGGCTTGAGCCCGAATATCGACGGGATTGCCGAGGATTCCCACGACGTCGGTAGAGGGAGCCGTAGCGGTCAGTGCCTGCTTGATATGGAACGTATAGGTCGCGGTTGCCCCAAGTTCGACGCGACCGCCGCCAAGATCGAATTCATATCCAAGGTCGAAATCCAGTCCGGAGATTTTCACCACCGCAAGGTTCTGGAGGCGAGCGTCCGCGACCGCGCCAACGGCCGACGCAGGAATATTGAAGAAGTTGGTGAAGAAGGGATCGGCGTAGAGTGCGGCGACGCGGGCCGGTGAGGGATTGCTCTCGATGATCGGTGCGAAGGTCGCGCGGTCGGTGAGGAAGGTGAGCAGCGAGGACGACGGCGACGCGATGCGGTCGCGATAGTCCACCTTGAACCATGTCACGCCCAGATGAAGGCCCGGCAACTCTTTCGGACGCAGATCGGCGCCGAGAGTCAGGGTCGATGCCCGCTCTGGACGTAGATCGGGATCGTTTCCTCGTATCACGAGGACGTTGGTCGTCCCCGTGGGCGATTGAGGATCGGCAAGCGGATAGGTGAACAGGAGCTTCGATCCAGGGTCCTGGCGAAGATCGTTGAAGCCGGGAGCCCGGAACGAGCGCCCATAGCTTCCGCGAAAAGTGATCGCGTCTGCGGGTGCCCAGCTAAAGCCGAATTTCGGGTTCGTGGTGGTACCGAAATCGCTGTAGCGCTCTGTCCGGATCGCGGCGGAGAGCTCCAGGCGACGGACGCCCGGCATGGCGTTCGCAGTGCCGAAGATCGGCACGACAAGTTCGGCATAGGCGGCACGAACATTGCGCTTTGGCAGCGGAATTCCGGAGACGTTGGCGGGAGTAAGGCTCGAGAGATCGCTGACGGCGGCGTTGACCTTGTAAATCTCCTTCCGGAACTCGCCACCAACGGCGAGCGCTACGTCGCCCGCCGGGAGGGTGAAGATCGGTCCATTCGCGCGCAGGCTGCTCGACCAGACGACGCCGGAGGTGTTGCTGGAATAGGAGCCGCGAACCCGGTCGATCGTCGCGCGATTGGTGAAGCTTCCCGCGCCCAGCAGATTGTACGCAGTGGCCGGATTCGTGTCCGCCAGGGTGACCGCCAGCCGCGCGGTATTGACGCGATTATAGTTGGTGAAATCCTCGTACTGGCGCCCCCAACTGCCATGCGCATCGATATTCCAGCGGCCCACATCCCATGTCAGGCCGCCAGTGATGCTGTAGGCTGTCACCCTGCCGCGAGTGCCCTCGGCGCCCAGGTCGCGCACGAAGCTGTACTGAACGCCGATGGGCTGATGAGTGCCGATCGGGTCGACGTAGAACGGGTTCGTCACCGGAACCGTGCGCGTCGCGTCAGCGCTCGGCCGGACGCGACCGTCGAAGCTGCGGATGGCGCCGAGGCCATGGGCGTAGAAGCTGAGCCCCGGCAGGATTTCCTGATTGAGAGAAGCGAACAGCGAATGCCGTCGCTGCTGCGGCAGCAGATCGGTGCCGAACCAGCTATCCCCCTTGTTGACAGTTTCGGCGGTCAGCATCGCAGCGGTCAGACCGGTGCCGTTCTGGCCGCCCGGGATCGCGAACGTTCGGCCGCCGGCGACGATCGTGCCCGGATTGGCGTAATTTCCGCGCCGATCGGGCCCGCCGAACGCGCGAAGGTCCTCGGTCGCGAAGTCCCGGTCGGCGGCGGCAAGCGCGCCGCGCTGGTTGAACTCATAGGCGATCATCGCCCGACCGCCGGACCAACGCGTTCCGAGCAGGAGGCTGGCGCTGTATTCCTGGAAGTCGCCGTCGGCGGTCCCGATGCGGAAGCTCGTCTCGATACCGGAAAAGTTGAGGCGAGGAATGATGTTGATGACGCCCGCGACTGCGTCCGAGCCATAGATGGCGGATGCGCCGTCCGGCATCACTTCGATACGCTCGATGACCGAGGTCGGGATCATCGAAACGTCCGCAAAGGCACCTGTTTGTCCGCCAAGCGCCGGGCGGTCGCCGTTGAGCAAAACGAGCGTGGAGCTTGGTCCCAATCCGCGAAGATTGACGCTCGACCCTCGCCCGGAATTGAGAATCGCGGAGTCAGCCAATGTCCCGCCCCGGGAGGCGTCGCTTGGGCCGCCCCCAAAGTTTTGCGGAATAGCCTGGAGAATCTGTTGGGTCGTGGCGTAGCCGCTGTTGTCGATCGCCTTGCGATCGATCGTCACCACCTTCGATCCGACCGGACCGCGGCCACGGATCCGCGTGCCGGTGACGAGGATATCTTCGCCGGGCGAATCCTGATCCTGATCGTTAGAGAGGCGGATGACCAGCGCGTTGCCGATCAGATCGGCGCGAAGGCCCGACCCCGAAAGTAGCGCGCTCAGGGCCGCGTCGACCGAATAGCGTCCCCGCAGCGCCCGGGCCCGTTTGCCGCGAACGAGTTCGTCGGCGACGATGATCTGCTGGCCGGAGGCGATCGCGAGCTGCGTGATCGCCGTGCCGAGATCCTGCGAGGCGATGTTGTAGTCTTTTGGCGGCGCGTCCTGCGCCATCGCAATCGGCGAAGCGAACATGGCGACGCCACAGAGCAGCGCGAAACCGACCTTATTTCTCATTCTTCCCTCCCTGACTCCGCTCGCGGCGGCAGGACGGGACAATCGAAACGCGATTTACCGAACAAAAAATCTTGGCGGTCAGGCTCTCGAAAGAAGCAGGTCTCCGGAACTGGTCTTGGTGACCTTGAGGCCGAAGGCGGCTGCCAGTTCCTTGGCGAGTTCCTCGACCGGCAGCGGGCGGAACGCGCCGGTGACTTTCAGGTCACCGAGCGCGGGATCGGCAAGAACGATGTGTCTGGCCGAATAGCGGTTGGTCTCCGCAAGCACGGTCGAGAGCGGTGCGCCCTGATAGAACAGCATGCCTTCAACCCAGCGCTCGCTTCCGGCGGTCGCTTTGACCGGACGGCCCGTGTCGTCGCGGTCGGAGAAGATGACCTGCTGACCTGCCGGCACGGTGAAGCTGGCATATTGCGGTGTCGCTCTGGACGGTCGGACGGAGACCAGCCCGTCGAGTGACTGGACGCGAACCCTGTTGTTGACCCGCTGCACGTCGAAGCGCGTGCCATCGACGCTGATATCGCGGCCCGCCGCTTCGACGATGAACAGGCGCGCGGGATCGGGCTTCACGTCGAACCGGGCGCGGCCCTGAAGGAGGCGGACGCGCCTAGAGGTCTTGTCGAAGCGCGTTTCGATCCTGCTGTCGGTGTCGAGCGTGACCGCCGTGCCGTCGGGCAATTTGACCGCGCGAATTTCACCGAGCCTGGAGGTCTCGGCAAGCATTACTAACTTGTCGGGCGCGGCCCCGCGCTGCGACACGAACACGACCGTCAGCAGGATGGCGAAGACGAGCGACGCGGCAAGCGCCATGCGCGGCGCTGTCGCCCATTTCGGCCGAGCGAACTGCTCGAGGTCGTGCGTATGCCGATAGACGTCAGTGGCGGCGAGACCCCCGCTGAGCGCCAGTCCGCGCTCCAGCTTTTCATATTCGGCGCCGTGTGCCGGATCGGCAGCCAGCCATGCGTCGAAGGCCGCCTGATCGGGAGCTGCGTCCTCGGCATGCATGCGGGCATACCAGTCGGCGGCCTGCGCCTGCACCGCTCTGTTCGGCGCGCTCAAGACCGGTCCTCCAGAGCCTGCCCAATCGCATAGATCGCCTTGCTGATCTGCTTTTCGACGCCTCTCACGCTCATCCCCAGTTTGTCCGCGATCTGCACGTAGCTCATGCCCTCGATCCGGTACGCGAAGAAGATCGCACGGGTCTTGGGCTTGAGGGTCCACATGGCCGCTTCAATGCGCCGCAGGCTATCGCGCGCTTCAAGCCGTGCAACCTCATCAAGATCCGAAGCCGTCAGTTCGAGAACTGCGGGCTCGGTCGCCTGGGACAGGCGTTGGCTCGATTTCGCTTCGTTACGCAACAGGTTGCGGCCGATCTGGCGAAGATAGGACACCGGGCGAACGATCGGGGCGGCGCTGTCGTCGACGCTGGCGAAGCGAAGAAACGCCTCCTGAGCGAGGTCGTCGGCCTCGACCGGTGTCGCGCGGTGGCGCGTGAAGAAGCGCAGCAAGGCGCCTCGCTCATTGCGGTAAAGCAACTCCAGGCGGATAGGCCCGTCGATCGCATCGGCGTCATGCTCGCCCACGGGGAACGACGGCTTCATCGCCGCGATCCGAAACCGATTTGACCACCGATCATGCCAGCCAACGCTCCGTCTCAAGCCACGAGACGGACCCGGCCTGGAGCCGGGAGTTGAGAACATGTTTGGGAACATGCGCCGACGCTTTTAGCCGCGAGGCCTGGACATATGCGTCGGCCTCCCGGCCGCAGAGCCTAGGATTAGATCGCCCCAAACGAGGTTCTCACGCCTCGGTGCCGTTGGACGCGGCACGAGCGAAGATTAGTCACGCAACTGTTGCAATGGCAAGCGACGCGACCGGAATCTGATCCTGAACCTGTTCCTATACGACGCGCAAAATTCACGCCCTTCCCATTTCTTGGAATTGCGCACGGTGCGACTCGACCGCACGCTCGGGAATGCGGGCCCCTGCTTGCGGGGACAGGTCGGAGCAGGATGCTTTTTGATTGAGGTACATCTCCTGCGCTATGCGCTGGCGGCGGCCGATACCGGGAGTTTCAGTCGCGCGGCCGATCAATTCCGTGTGAAGCAATCGACGCTCAGCAAGCGGATCCGCCACCTCGAGCTGCGCATCGGGCTGCCCATCTTCACCCGCACCACACAAGGCGTCGCGTTGACCGCGGGCGGCGTGCAGTTCCTCGCACGTGCCCGTCTCATCGTCGGCGAGCTCGAGCTGTTGTCGGCCCAGACGAGAGCGATGGCACGAGGCGAGCTCGGCACGCTCAGAATAGGGTTTCACGGTTCGCTTGCAGGCGGAGGCATGCGCGCGGTCGTCGAGGACTTTCGCGCGGCATGCCCGGATGTCGTGGTGGAGGCAAATGAGGGCGGGCGCGAGCAATTGCTCGACGGGGTCGGTCACGACCGGCTCGATTGCGCGCTGGTCGCCGGCGCACCGGCGGTCGAAAAGCATTGCAGTCTCTATCTGTGGAGCGAGCCGCTGATGGTCGGCTTGCCGGCGGGCGATCCGCTGCTGGAGCGCGACCTGCTTTACTGGACGGACCTGCGCAGCCACACGTTCCTCGTGACACGGGCGGATCCGGGCAATCTGATCGCGTCGATCATCGCCGCGCGGCTCGCGGGTCCCTGGCATGTACCGAAGGTGATCTCGCAGGCGGTCAGCCGGGAAAATCTGCCCGCGCTCGCGACCGGCAACTGCGTGACGGTGACGGCTGGTGCGATGGCGACGGCGGATGGCGGGTTCGTGTTTCGCGAGGTCCATGATGCATTCGGGCCGACCAGGCTCGATCACCACCTCCATTGGAGCAGCGCCAATACGAACCCGGCGCTGGTGCACTTCCTGACGCTGGTCGAGCGGCGCTTCGGGCGATCGCTCCAGGAATCGGAAAGGCCGCCACGCGGGGGGGAAGCGTGACGGCCTTTCCCCGCTGACCGGGAGGCCCAGGGGGCGAGGGTCTCCGGGCGCGGACCCTTAGCGCGTGACCTGGACGGTATTGGTGACGATGTTGCCGTAGGCGGACGCGCTGATCGCGTTGTTGGCGACCGTCAGCGTCGCGTTGCGCACGCTGCCGACCGCCATGCCGATCGGCGTGCCGGAGGCGACGGCCGAGACCGGCGCATAGTTGTGCTGGCTGCTGACCATGCTGATCGAGGGCTGGAAGCCGGGCGCGGTGTTGATGGAGTTGGAGGCGCCGTTGCCATAGGCGGTGGCGGTGCTCGTATTGCCGCCGATCGTCAGGCGCGACGCGTCGACGGTGGTGTTCGTCTGGTTGAGCGGAACCAGCGCGCTGCCGGTCACGACCGCGTTGATCGGACCATAGTTCGACTGGACGTTGACCAGCGAGACCGGTGCGACGGCATTTGCCGAGAAGCGGTCTGCCACGCCCGAGACCGGCAAGAAGCTGTCGCGAGACCAGGCGACGTCGATGCGGTTCTCCGCCACGTTGCCGCGCGCGAGCGCCGCGCTGGCGTTGCCGGCGATGTCGACCGAGGAACCGGTGATGTCCGATCCCGGCAGGGTCCGCAGAGACAGGTTTTCCGCTGAGCTCGCCGAGACCGAGGCAATATTCATCTGGCTCGACGCGATCCCGCCGCTCAGATTGCCGTTGAGGGAGACGGCGCTGAGCGCCCGGTTGCCGGTGGCCTGCGCGGCCGTGCTGTTACCCGTGATCGAGACGCTGCTGTCGACCAGCCCTGCCTCTTGGATCGGTGTGTCGTCGGGCGACGCTGCGAGCACGAGCAGCGCCCTGGCGTCGACCGAGCCTTGGGAGAATTGCGCATTGGCGAGGACATGATCGCCCATCGCCGAGGCGCCACCGAGTGGATCGGCGACCATCACCGCCGTGCCAAAGGATGCGACCGGCGTTCCCGAGACCGCCAGGCTGTTGGCCGCATCGTTCATCGTCGCGATCGCGGCGTTGGCGTTGTCGGTGATCGAGACCCGTGCGGTATCGAGCGAGCCTGGGGCGACCGCCTTGAAGGCCGAGATCGCGCTCAGGGCCGCATCGCCGAACTGCGCGTTCGACAGCGAGGTTCCGGCATTGCTGGTTGAAGCGGCCGTGAGGATGAGGCTGTTGTCGGCGCTGTTGGCGCCGGCGCTTGCCTGCTGGCGATTGGCAGTGATGTCGATGCTGGAGCCGCGGGCGCCGCCTTCGCCTGTGACCGAGAAGCGGCCGAGGATCTGCGCGTCGATCGCGGGGCGCGGCAGTGCGGGATCGCCGACCTTTTGGACTGACGCCAGCGCCAAGGTCGCAGCGGCACCATAGCCGCTATCGAGCGTACCTGCGACCGATGTCGGATGATCGCCGCCATCGTTTGCCGATGCGCTTGTAAGGCTCAGCGCGTTGCTCGTCCGGTTGGCAACAGCGTCGGCACGAAGCGTATTGCCGTCGATCGTGAGCCGTGAATTGTCGATGCCGGCCCATGGGGTGATCGTCGCGCCGGCGCGCATATCGCCATCGCCGAGCCGTGCATGCAGCGAGGCGTCGCTCGACTGGGACGAGAGCAGGTCCGCACTGCTCAAGAAGACGGGAGCCTCGATCGAGAGTGTGCTCTTGCCCTGGTTTGCGACCGCGTCCGCGCTCGCCGCATTGCCGGTGAGGGTCACCGTGCTGCCGGTCACGCGCCCGCTCAGGGCTGCGGCGGCACCGCCGAAATGTTGTTCGGTCGTGATATCGACCGCGCCGACGGTCTGGTCGGTGTGGACGGCATAGGCGGCGCTGGTCGAGCGGTCGCCCGACCCGTGGGTGAGCGCGGTGCCGATCGGACCTCCTTCGAGGCCGGTCGAGGCATGGGTTTCGGCAGCCTTCACGGTCATTGCGTTGGATGCGACATTGCCGCGCGCGCTGGTGACGACACCGTTGCCCGAGAGGAGCAGCGACGACGTGTCGAACTGACCCGCGACCGTAGCCGCGCTGCCACCATAGGTGGAGGCGGTGACGTTACCATCGGCCGCCTGCATGACGAGGCTGCCGGCGATGCTGCCGTCATGAGTGATCGTCGCGCCCTCCACGTCGAGCGACGCGGTCGCGCGATTGCCTGCGGCATCGGCCGAGAGCTGGTTGCCGGTAATCCCGATGGTGCCGTGATCGACCGTTTCGACGGTGGCGAGCGTGCCGGACGGTGCGAGCGCCGTGCCGGCGACCGCGGTCGTAGCGCTCGAGATGGCCTGGCGCTGGACGAGGAGTTCGGCCGCGTCGACCTCAGCGCTGTCATCGACCGCGTGGGTGGTGTGGTCGCGACCGCTGGATGCGACGTCGGCGACGGTCGCGGTGAGGCCGAGATCGCTGGTGTTGCCGGTCGCGGTGCTGCTTTGGCCATTGGCGTCGATCTGGATGCGGCCGTCGTCGAGCCGGCCGGCGGTCAGCGCGATGCGCCCGGACAGCGTGCTGTCGACCGGTGCGCCAAGCACGCTCTGCGCGCTGACGATGCCTGCGCCGGCGCCGGTATCGTCGCGGAGGCCGGCGGTATTAGCGTTGCCGAACGCGCTGCCGTTCGATTGGTCGCGAGCGATCGTCGCGGTGCTGGTCGAGATGTTGCCAGCCGAGATCGTGGTGCCCCCGGCGATGCTGCTCGCGACCGAGCCGCCGCGAACCGTTTGCTGGGTGGCGATGGCGAGGCCCGCGTCGCTGTTCACGGTATCGCCGAGGACCGAGCCACTCGACATGACGGAGGTCCGCGTGAGGGGCAGACTGGTGGAATCGCTCGTCGTCGAATTGGCGCCCGCCTTGACGTCGAGAGTCGTGTCGGTCGCGCTGACCGTCGTGTCGGCGAGATCGCCGGTCGCGATGCTCACCGGCGGACTGGTGCGCGAGGCGAGGATCGCGGCATTCTGGCTGCGCTGAGTGGTGACGATGACGGTGCGGCCATCTGCATTGGTCTGGGCGGCAGCGGTCGTGGGGACGAGCGTGGCGGCGAGGATCAGCGATGAGATGCCGGCGAGCAGGTGCTGCCGGTTGGCCTGGACATGAATCGAACGGGTCATGGGGATGTCCTGAAAAAAGGGGGGATGAACTCTCGGTCACTCAAGGTCGCGGCCTGCTCTGACCGCCTGTCCGGCTCGGTGCGCCGCTTCGCGCCGGCGCTTGACGTCGGGGGCGGCAACGTGGGCGGCGGG
>JAIXZV010000032.1 GCA_027489365.1 Sphingomonadales bacterium | reverse complement strand
TGCCGGCGTGCTATGGCACGACTACCAGGGCATGGACGACGGCTCCAGCGGCATCGGCGATCAGAAGGTCCAGTTTTTCCCGAGCGGCATCCCGGACCTGTTCACCGTGACCTTCGCCCCGGCTGACTACCTCGAAACGGCCAACACTTTGGGCTTGCCGCGATACGCCGCCATGCCGCCCGAGCTGCAAACCATCAGGTCGGCCACGCTGGAAGTGCAGAGCAACCCCTTGTGCCTCTGCACCAGGCCCAAGGTCCTGATCAAGGGCAAGCGCACCTAACCCCACCACAACGCCGACCTTTCCGGCCCATTCCCCCGGCGGGCCACCACCCGCCGGGGTTTTCTTTTTCAGCCGGCCACTTCCGCCGGAAGCCGCCACCCAGCCCGAGGCTCCATAAATGCTCGTCCGCCCCGGCCTTTTCATGACGCCGATCCGGCCTTCACCCGGCGCGGCCACGCCGCCGGAGCCGGTCGACGACGCCATGCTGCTGGAGGACGGCGGTCAGATGCTGGGCGAGGACGGCGGTGTTCTGCTGCTGGAGGCCGCTGGCGCGGACCCGGATCCGGATCCACCAGGCGAAGCGCTGCTGACCGAAGTTGGCGCCGAAATTCACACCGAAGCCGGCGATCCAATCGCCCAGGAGTCATAAGATGAGCACGAAGATTTCCGAGATGGACCCCGCCGGTACTCTGACCGGCGCAGAGATGATCCCTGTGGTCCAGGCCGGCGATAACGTCCGCAGCAGCCCTGACCAGATCCTCGGCGCCGCCAAGGTCCTGCGGCCTGTTGCCCGTGTCGCTTTCCTCCAGTTTGAAGAGCCGGGCGTCGGCGCTTTGCCGCCCGCGACAGCAGGCGACCGCTACGCCGTCGGCTTCGTCGGCTCACCCGCCGGCGGATGGGGCTCGATAGCTGGCGTCGCCGTTGGCGACATCCTGCAATACGATGGCAGCGCCTGGGCGATCGACTGGGATGCATCCGCCGCTGTGGCGGGCGGCGCCGGCTTCCTGGTGCAGGTTGCCACCGGGTCGAATCTTACGGGCGGCGGCTGGCATGGCTTCATCGGCGGAAACTGGCAGGCCCTGGTGCAAGCGCCGGCCGTCTACTCCGTCAATGCGACGGGCAGCAACGCCAGCGGCGCCGCGTTTCACGGGGGCAACGGGCTGCCGAGCAGCGTTGTCGTCAACTCGACTTCCAGCGGCCAGGGTGTCCGGGCCAGCAGCGCAGTTGGGCCAACGACGTATCTCAACACCTCTGCGAACCAGGTTGAGCTTTACCCATCGTCGAACAGCGACCAGTTCGTGGGGCTGAGCCAGGGACAAGCCGTGCCGCTGGCCGCCGGGGGTTGGCGGACTATCATGACTGTTTATCGGCAGGATATCGGCCGCAACATCCACATCACGACCGCGCAGTCAGCCTAACCATCCGCGAGAAAGTGATCACAATGTGATTAATGTCGCAAAAATACTCGTTAGGTGGATTGGGACTTATCTAGACAACCATCGGGATTTTTGCAAAAAAGAAAACCCTGGGAGGGGCACCAGGCCTGTCCCAGGGTTTGTAACTCTTATCGGGGCGCATAACCGCAGGTACACGGTCATAGGGGCCTACCGACTGCTCTGATGAATGGCTATATAGGACGACCATGGCAGAAAGTCAAGTTCCATATAACTACGACGATGATGATGATGATGATGGCGGCACATTGGAAAATTTGGGGAAGGTCCTATCTTCCCCTCGCTTCAAGCCATACCTCATTGAGGCAAACGGGAATGAACTGTACGCCCTTGAGCTGTATTTGTTTAATGCTCGCGTAGCCAAATCACTCCTTTTCCCAATACAGATGGCAGAAATCACTGTAAGAAACGCAGTAAATAAGGTATTTGTTGAAGACTTCGGCCAGAGATGGCCGTTTAATGGTGGTTTTTACGACGAGTATAAAAACCTGCACCCGGTTACGGCAATAACAACTGCGAGAGACAGACTGAAAGCGGTTGGAAAGAATTACCCAACAACGGATGATGTTGTTGCGGCTTTGACTTTTGATTTTTGGTCAAACCTATTCAGATCAGATTATGATCGATTTCTTTGGGCGACATCTGGCAGGGTGCATAGAGTATTTCCAAAATTACCTGGGGATAAGGGAAGAGCTGATATTCAAGTTTTAGTGCGGCAGATTAACCGTCTGCGCAATAGAATTGCTCATCATGAGCCAATAATTGATAGAAATAAGGTTCGAAAAACCAAAGTAGACCCAGATGATATTTCCCTACAAGATTTGCACTCAGCAATAATAAGCCTTATAGGCTATTGTTGTGAAAAAACAAAAAAATGGGTAAAGCACTACAGTACATTCGGTGTAACGGTGCGCAATAGACCGCTGAGGGGTGCTCGTATTGCCGGACAACCAATCGGCAATGCTGCGTCAAAAAAGTTTACTCTATTTCAATTAACTGATAACTTAGATAAAGTTATTAATACGCTTTCTTCTGTTGAAGGCATTGGCCTCGTTGATATTAAAAAAGGTGAAAAATCATTTGCAGCTATTACATCAAGTGATGTATTGGCGTGGGCTCATAAAAATCAAGCAGATGGGTACGTCGCGTTTCAGGACGGAACTGTGGCCGATGCGTTGGAATTAGCGCCACCGCGTGTTGTGGTATGCATGCCGTCGAGTAGTACAATGACCGAAGCGGCGGCATTAATGTACGCAGATAAAGTGGCGGCAAAAGACAGAGCTTGGCTCATTGTCGCAATTGATGACAAAGAAACACCAGGGCCAATCGGTATTTTGGTTCGCCCACTGGTTAAGATTTCTTAAGTTTCAGCGATTTGCATAGCGTCACACCCATGTGATAATGTCGATCATTAACGACCAACATTATCACATGAGTGCCAGCATGCCGTCTGAGATCGACATCCTCCTCCGTGTCGCCGCCATCGCAGCCACAGCCGCTGGCCTGGCCTGGGGCGTATACAGCTTCCTGTCCAAGCGCATCGACCGCACCAGGTCTGAACTCGTCGCCCGCGCCGACCGCGACCGCGAAGAGGTGGCTGGCCGCCTGGACACAATCCGCGACGACTATCTTCGACGCGCGGAATACGTCGCCGACCGGGAGCGCATTGAGGCCCGCATGTCGGAAATATCGCGCGACATGAGGGATGGATTCACGGGCCTCTCCACCCGCATCGACCGCGTATTGGCCGCCCTTGCCGGTGGCGGCC
>JAIXZV010000185.1 GCA_027489365.1 Sphingomonadales bacterium | reverse complement strand
TGACCACCGCGTTCATCGGCAATGACGGTGGCGGCGCGATCGATGTCGGCGCGGTGCTGGGAAGTGCGAAGACCAAACCGGTTGGGATCAATTATGCGACCTTTACCGGCTTCGGCACGGGCGCTGCACCCAAAAGCAGCAGCGTGACTCCGGCCAGAAACACGCGCTTCATTAATTTCCCCAAAAACCCGGCGACGGTGGCGACAATATACCGCCCGCATCGGTAACCCCGCCTGGTCGATCCTCCGCCAGCCACACGGGGCCGTCAAGGTCCACGAAGTCGCACAGCCGCGCGACGTGCAACGCGGGCGCGATCGACAGCGACGAGCTGACCATGCAGCCGGTCATCAGCCCAAGCCCGCGCGCGCTTGCCGCTGCGGCCAGATCGAGCGCTGCGGTGAGCCCGCCCGCTTTGTCGAGCTTGATATTGACGTATTGGTAGCGCGCCGCGACCTGATCGAGATCGTCCGCAATATGCACCGATTCATCGGCACAGATCGGCACCGCGGGCGTAAAGTCGGCGAGCCACGCATCGGCTCCGCTCGGCACCGGTTGTTCGAGCAGCGCGACGCGCAGTTCGACCAGCAGATCCTGCATGTTTTCGAGCACAGCGCGGTCCCAGCTTTCGTTGGGATCGACGATCAGCGCAGCGTCGGGCGCGGCCAGACGGACGGCGCGGAGCTGCGCGGCGGGATTGTCCGCGTCCACCTTGACCTTGATCAACGGGGCCGTGGCGATCAGCGCGGCTGCCCGTCCCATCATCGCTTCCGGCGTGTCGATTACCACCGTCAGCGCGCTAGCGAGCGCGACAGGCGCCGGCGCACCGAGCAACGCCGCGACCGTGCTGCCCGCGATCTTCGCCTCCAAGTCCCACAGCGCGCAGTCGATCGCATTGCGCGCGGCCCCTGGGCGCAGGAGACCGAGCAATGCCTGTCGATCAGCGACTGCTTCGACCGCGCTCTGAACGCGCGCGATTTCCGCCAGCGTCACTTCGATACTCTCGCCATAACGCGGATAAGGCACCCCCTCGCCGCGCCCGACATGGCCGTCCTGCGCGATCGTTACGGTGACCACGTCGGCCGCCGTCTTCACCCCGCGGGCGATGCGGAACGGGCGATTGAGCGCGAAGCGGTCGTGCTGCGCGCTCAGTTTGCGCGGCATAACAACTCTTCGATGATCGCCTCGACCCCGAAGGCGACCGGATCGGTAGAGGGCAGGCCCAGCAAATCCTCGGTCCGATCGCAAATCGCGCGCGCGGCGGCGGGGTCGAGCGCGGAGGTGTTCAGGCAGACGCCGACCGCGCGAACATTGGGGCTGGTCAGCCGCGCGACCTGCAAGTTCATCGCGAGGCATTCCGCCAGATCGGGCAGCGCGCGCCCCGGAATTCCGCGCATGTGCGCGCGGTGGGGTTCGTGGCACAGCACCAGCGCCTCGGCCTGCGCGCCGTGGAGCAGCCCGGTCGAGACCCCGGCAAAGGAGGGGTGGAACAGCGATCCTTGCCCCTCGATCACGTCCCATCCGTCATCCGCGCGCGCCGAGGTCAATTGCTCGATCGCGCCCGAGATGAAATCGGCGACGACCGCATCGACCGGAACCCCGCTCCCGGCGATCAGGATGCCGGTTTGCCCGGTCGCGCGGAAATCGGCGGCGACGCCGCGCGCGCGGAGCGCAGTGGTCAGCGCGAGCGAGGCGTACATCTTGCCGACCGAACAATCGGTGCCGACGGTCAGCAGCCGGTGCCCGGCGCGGGCATAGCCGGTGCCGACGACGAGATCCGCCGGGGGATCGCGCACATCGAACAGCGCGAGACCCCGCGCCTGCGCGAGGGCGACGAGCCGGGGCACGTCGCGCAACCGCTGGTGCAGCCCCGCCGCGACGTTCATCCCCGCCTCGAGCGCGGCGGCGGCATCGTCGATCAGATCCTGCCCCATCGTCCCGCCCGAATTGGCAATGCCAAGCACCAGCGTCCGCGCGCCCGCCGCCGCCCCCTCGGCGATGCTCAGACGCGGCAGGCCGAGCGTCAGCGGGCAATCGTCATAGCGGAATTCACCGACACAATCCGCTGGCCGAAAGGTGGCGAGGCCGCGCGAGGTCTTGATGCCGATCGCGTCGCTGCTGTGGCCGAGATAGAGGAGATAGGGTGCGGGGATCATTGCCCGACCGTATCGGTCGCGCCCACCGCACACGCATAGCGAGTGCACCGCTCGCCATAGCCTCGATTTATGCCGCGTCGATTACCCGCGCGAGCGTCTTGAGGAAATCGGTGGCGAGCGCAGTCGGCGGGCGATCGAGCAGAAACATCGCGTGGACGTCGAAGGTGATCTGGGGTTTCAGCGGCCGCACCGACAGACCCGGCGCGAGCGATGCCTGGGCTGTAAAGCTGTCGACCACCGTCATCCCCGCGCCCTGCCGCACCAAAGCCGTAGCGATGTAGAAGGTGCGCGCCGAGACGACTTCGTTGAGCGTGAGATCGAGCCGCTCGACCGCGTCGGTGAACAATTGCCCGATCGGGCCGCTCGCCGCGAGGCTGATGAAGCGCTTGCCCGCCAAGCACTCAAGCCCGACGCGCGGCGGCGCATCGGGCATATCCTGTTCGCGGTAAAGCAGGACCAGCTCGCCTTCCCCCAGCCAGCGATGCCCGATCGGCGCGGCGGGCGGCACTTCATAGGCGATCGCGATGTCGGTCTCGCGCTCGTACAATTTGCGCAGCAGATCGTCGTGATGGACGGTCTGAAGATCGAACTTCACATTCTCATGCGTGCGCAGGAAGCTTGCCACCGCGACCGGCAGCGCGTCGAGCGCGAGCGACGGCAGCGCCGAGATGCGCAAAGTACCGCCGACGCCGCGCTTCAGATTGCGTCCCGCCTCGCGCAGCGCGTGGACGCGGTCCTGGATTTCGGCGACTTCGGCGAACAGGCTGTGCGCATCCTCGGTCGGCACGAGCCGCCCGCTGGTGCGCAGGAACAGCTGGAAACCGAGCAGCGACTCGGCGTGGCGCAGCGTCTTCGACACCGATGGCTGCGAGATATTGAGCGCCCGCGCTGCGGCGCTGACCGAACCGTTGATATAGACCGCGTGGAAAATCTCGATGTGGCGCAGGTTCACGGCAGCGTGCCCCGCGCGAGCGCTTCCTCGGTCGCAGTATAAGCGGACGCGGTGCCGGGCGTCTCCCCGACATCGGTCGCGAAATAGGCGGTTCCGGTGCCCCGCTTCGCATCGATCCACAACCCCGAGCGCAAGCCATAGGCTTCGCCGAGATGGCCGAGCTTCGGCTGCCCATCCCCGAACGGATCGTCCCGGCACCCGGCGATCCCGGTCGCGACGAAACCGACGGCGAGGCCATAACGGCACATCTGCCCGCTCCAGGTATCGCCATTGCTGGCGGAGCCACTCGCCCCGTTCCACGTCCACACGGGCGTTTCGAGCAGCGTGACCGATCGCGGACGAAGGATGCGCACCCCGTCGAGCGTGCCCTTGCCGAGCAGCAACCGCCCGACCCGCGCCAGATCGCGCACCGAGATATAAAGCCCACCCTGCGGCGAATAGGTCGCACCATTCGCCCCAGCACGCCATTTGGTCAGGTCACAACTGCCGTCGCTGGCGCGCGTCACCGGGCAAGCCGGGCGCTGCCCGTGATTGTCGTCGCGCGTCACCACGCCGCTGCGATACTGCACCGCCGCGCGCCGCACCGCCCCGTCCGAGCAGGAAGCAAGTGTGTAGCACGCGTTGAGCTTGAGCGGCGCGAGCACGAGCCGCTGCATCAGCCGGTCGAACCGCTCGCCGGTCGCGCGCTCCATCACCGCGGCGATCACCGGGAAATTGAAATTGGTGTAGTTGAAATAGCTGCCGGGCGCATGGCCCGCGTCCCACGCTTTGGGATCGGCCAGGATCGCGCGCATATCGGCATCGAGCGGCAGGACATAGTCGATCGTGTCGGTCAGGCTCGATTGGTGCGACAACAGCATCCGCAAGCTGATCGCGCGATCGGGAAAGGCCGGGTTGCGCAAGCGGTAGCCGAGCTGGTCCGACACATCGGCATCGAGATCGAGCTTATGCTGCTCAACCAAGCGCAACACCGCAATCGCGACGACAAGCTTCGAGATCGAAGCGATCCGCGCGGGATCATCTGCGGTCAGCGCGCGCGCTGCGGCGACATCGGCGAGGCCAGCGACACGCACGGACCGTTCCCCGCGACGATCGAACGTGACGCGCGCCGCAGCGATCGGTTGCGCCGTGCTCGCGGTTGCGAGGAGAAGCAGCGTGGACAGCATAGCCGCAAGGTTAGGCGAAGCTGCGGGTTTGTGAAACAGCGAATGCCCTTCGCCACGGGTCGGCTGAACACCTGAAAGCGGACCGGATCCATCACCGCTGCGCCTTCAAACTGGTAAAAGGCTGTGATCGTCCCAGTGCTTCTAGATATCGGGGAGAAACGCCGCTCACTCACCACGATGAAGAAACGGCACCGACTCCTCAGCTTCATCAGCGCATTCATCGGTAAAAGCGCCATCGCTGCGATCTCAGCCCAAGTGCTTTTGCGGTTGCGCCGAGCGATAAAGAGCAAAGGCCCCTACCAAGCGGCGACCGACGAACGCCCTGCCGCACGGTGAGGTTCACCGCGCGGCAGGTCCAAGATCAGAAGTTGAAACGAACTCCGGCGTTGAGCGTGTAGCTCTTGATCCCCGATCCATCGTTGACGTTGCCGACCACGAAGCCCGAGACCCGACCGCCGTTGGCACTGCCCATCACGCCAACCGAGTAACGCATCGCATCCTTCCAGGTGTTCGTGTCTAGCACGAACGTGGTCACCGGCGCGCCAAAGGTGAAGGATGAACTGTCCCCGCGCGACCAATTCTCCATCCGGGCGACGCTGGCAAAAGGTTCGAGCCTCACGCCGGTTTCGCTGCCACCGCGATACGACACGCGTAGACCCGCTTGCCCGATATTGGTCTTGTCCCCGCCCGGCGTATACGCCGACAGGGCATCGATCGTGATCGGATCGATCTTGCTATCGGCATAATTGAAGCTGGCGAAAGGCGTTGCTGCAAACCCAGTCTTGGCGCCAACGCGATAGGAAGCGCGGAACGAGTAAGCCATCGCGCTTCCATCAAGCTTCTGCGTGCCAAGGGTCCCGAAGAGCGACGGCAGCGCCAGCGTGTAATGCCGCCATTCCTTGCGGACCGTACCCTCGACCGAAAACGCCCCGTTACCGAGCATCAAATACCCGCCGAGGAACGGCGTTTCGACCTTGATCCGTTCGCTGCCCGAAACCGGGGTTGCGCCATCATACCAGCCGCCCATCACCCCGACATTGAGGTTCAGACCCTTTCCGCCCAGGTTCAGGAACGCCAGGTCGCCACCGATCTGCGCTGCCTGATGCTCGAAGCGGACGACCGGTGATCCGGTGTAGGTGACCCCGCCCCCCGAAAGCGTCGAGGCGATCGTCTGCTTGGTATGGCCCGTGCCCACTCGCATCCAGAGGCTGAACCGCGTCGTACCCGCCGGCGCGTCGGTCCGGTTCGTGACAAACGGGCTGATCGGGTCGTCGAGCAACGCCGAGGCCGCTTCCGACATGTAGCTCAGATAGCCGAGCGACGTGGCGACCGGGTTGATCGCCTGCAACAGGCCGAATTGCCCGCTGTTCGCCGGATTTTGCGCGAAGCTTTCCAGAACGAACCCGGTCGTCGGGAAGAGCGTGTTCGACGTGAACGCCGTGCTCGCTGCACCGCCCGCCACGGTGACGATCGGCACGAAGCCACCGGGAACGAAGTTGGCCCCACCCAACCGGTTCAACGTCACAATGGTGGTGCCCGACGCGGTGCCGCCGATGACCAGCCGGTCCGCGCTGTTCGTCGCGGTGTTATAATCGGCGAAGAACCGCCCCCCGTTACCGGTGTAATTGCCTACGACCGTGACGACGTTGGTGGTGAGGTTGTTTTGAGCATTGATAACCCCACTGTTGGTCATCGCGCCGTTGGTCGTGAAAGTCCCCGCGCCGTTGAAGGTGATCCGCCCGCTGTTGATCGTATTGCCAGGCAGGCCGAAGGTCGCGGCGGGGGCCAGAGTCACTGTGCCGGCGTTGTTCAGATTGCCGGAGAACACCGACGGCCCGGTCAGATTTGCGGCACCCGTCGCCATATTGGTGAAAGTCGATCCCGCAACATTCGCCCCGCCGACATTGACCGCTCCGTTCAGCGTTCCGGCATTGGACAGCGTGAAGGCACCGTTATTGAAGCTGCCCACCACGGCGTTGGTGCCGCCGTTGATCGTGCCGGTGTTGTTGATCGCACCGGTGCCGTTACCCGTCGCCACCAGTTGCACGCCGGTGATCGTCCCAGTGATCAGGCCGGCATTGTTGACCGCCAAGGCGCCGGTCGCGGTGTTCATGTCGACGCCGAGATCCGGGTCGATCTTGCCAGTAGACGCCACGTTGAGTGTAATGTTGCCCGCCGTCGAAGACGCGCGAACACCGGCATTGCCCGCGCCGGTCGCGATGACTTCACCCGCCACGTTGATCGTGGTTGCGCCGGTCGAAGTGCCGCTGTCGGTGCGGATTCCGAAGCCGTTGGTTCCGGTGATCAGCGACGCCGCACTTTGGTTCACGGTGATCGTTCCCGCGCCCGCCCCCTGCAACAGGGCATAGACGCCGGTCCCGTTCGAGGTGGATACCCGGGCGTTGGCATTGATCACGACGCGGCCGGACCCCACGGCGTTGCCAACGATCCCCAGATTGCCTCCCGCGACGGCAGCATTGGTCGTAATCGTGGCAAGTCCATTGCCCGATTGAGCCTGAACGCCAATGCCTTTGGCGGTCACGGTGCCACCGGTCGTGATGGCCACGGCGCCAGCGCCGCCAGCGACACCGCGAACGCCATCGCCGCCCGTGCTCATCACCGTACCGTTCGTTGCGATCGTCACGTTGCCGCTGCCGCTCGCGCCAGAGATACCGAGTCCGCTCGTGCCGACGACTGGGCCAGCGCCGGAAATCGTTACGGTGCCGCTGGTCGAGCTTGCGAAAACACCGTTGACCGAACCCGTTACCGAACCCGCCATTTGCACGTCGATTGCGCCTGCGCCGGAAGTCGCTCGGATCCCGTCACCGGCAGTACCGGTCGCGGAACCGCCGCTTGTCGCAACCTTGATCGCGCCGGCTCCGGATGTCGCATTGACGCCATCCGTGCCGGTCACACTGCCTGCAAGCGTGACCGTGGCGAGGCCATTCGAAAGCCCGCTGTCGGTCAGGACACCGATACCGCCAGTGGCCGTGATCGTCTTGCCCGCAGCCAAGGTCACGTCGATCGCACCAGCGCCTGCCGCCGGGTTGTTGATCCGCGCGACCACGCCGGGCCCTGCGGTGGTCGTGACGTTCCCGCCGACCCCGACCGAGACCGAACCGGTTCCATTGCTCAGCGCCAGGATTCCGCTGCTGCCCGAAACGGCGCCGCTGGTCGTCACGCTGACAGTGCCCGCCGCTCCGGCCGCGGTCTGCTGTGCGGTAATCGCGGTCGCACCGGTCGCACTGACGTTGCCCGTCGCAGTGATCGTGACATTACCGCCGGACGATTGTGCGAAAATGCCGGTGCCGCCGGTCGCGCTGACGTTGCCCGAGGTGACAGTGACGTTGCCGGCGGTCGACAGCGCGAAGATGCCGTTGCCATTCGTTGCGGTGACTGGACCGACCGTTTTTACCGTCGTGTTCCCCGAGCCGAAATTCTCGGCATCCACCCCGAACCGCGCCGTGATCGCGCCGTTGGTGGTTACATCGACATTGCCCGACGCAGCGGGGGGCAGGATCGCCGCGAGCATCCCGGCGTTTCCGGCCTGCAAATTGCCGTTTGCCACTGCGGTGATGTTGCCGGTCAGCGACTGGCTCCGCACGTCGATCGCGTTCTGGCCGGCGGCGAGCGCGGTGACCGCGCCGGTCGTGACGTTGATACCGGTGCCGACCGCCGAATCGCGCACAATGAAGCCATTGCCACCCGTCGAGCTCGTCGCAGCAGAAAGAGTGACGGTCGTGGTGCCTGCGCCATTGTTGAGGATGTTGACCGCGTCGCCGGTGCCACCGACGAATCCGCCGGTTCCGGTAACGCTGATGTTGCCCGCCCCGACCAGGCTCAGACCACGGGTCGCGCCGGTCACCGTGTTAGCGACATTGACGCTCACTGCGCCATTGCCGGTCACCTTAATGCCCTCGGCCGAGGTACCGGTGACAGCACCGGCTGCGGTGATCCCAACCGTGCCTGTACCGGCATTGGTGGCGACGATGCCGGTCGTGCCGGAGACGGTGCCAGTCGACACGCTCACATTGCCCGCCGCGCCCGCCTTGGTCTGCTGCGCGATGATCGCGGTGTTGCCGGTCGAGCTCACCCTCCCCGCCGTCACCGTGACATTGCCGCCGGTGCTGAGCGCAAAGATCCCGTTGCCGCTGGTCGCTGCGACGGGGCCGACGGTCTTCACCGTTGTCGAGCCGGAGCCGAGGTTCTCGGCGTCCACGCCAAACCGCCCGGTGACCGAGCCGTTGGCAGTCACGTCGATGTTGCCGGTCGCCGCCGCATTGAGGATCGCGCCGACCATCCCGGCATTGCCCGCTTGAATGTTGCCATTGGCAATTTCGGTGAGATTGGCCGTGGTCGATGCGGACCGCACGTCAATCGCGTTATTTGCCCCCGCAACGGTGACCGCACCGGTCGTCACGCTGATGTTCCCGCCGAGCGCTGTATCCCGCACGACGAACCCGTTGCCGCTGGTCGAGCTGCTCGCGCCCGCGACAATGACGGTCGTGGATCCCGCACCATTGTTGAGGATGTTGACCGCGTCGCCCGTCCCGCCGACGAACCCGCCGGTTCCGGTGACCGATATGTTGCCCACGCCACCGGTGCCGCCGACTACGCTCACACCCCGGGTTGCCCCTGTCACCGTATTGGCGACATTGACGCTCACACCGGCATTACCGGTCGCGCTGATACCCTCGGCCGCCGTGCCGGTTACCGCACCGTTCGCCACGATGCCGATCCCGCCGCTACCCGCGTTGGTGGCACTGATTCCGGTCGTGCCCGACACGGTTCCCGCCGTCACGGTAACATCACCCACGCCTGCGCCAGCGGTCTGCTGCGCGATGATCGCGACATTGCCGGTCGAGGTCACGTCACCCGCGGTGACCGAGACGTTGCCGCCATTGGTCAGCGCGAAGATGCCGTTGCCGCTGGTCGCGGTGACCGGCCCGACCGTCGTGACGGTCGTGCTGCCCGAGCCGAAGTTCTCGGCATCCACACCGAACCGCGCATCGATTGATCCGTTCGCGGTGACATCGATGTTGCCGGTCGCGGAAGCGTTGAGGATCGCGCCGACCATCCCGGCGTTCCCGGCCTGGATGTTGCCGTTCGCCACCTCGGTCACATTGCCGGTCAGCGACTGGCTCTGCACGTCGATCGCATTCTTGCCCGCCGTCAGCGCGGTCACCGCGCCGGTGGTGACGCTGACCCCGCTGCCGGTCGCCACGTCGCGCACGAAGATGCCGTTGTTCCCGGTCGAGCTGCTCGCGCCCGAGATGTTGACGGTCGTGGTGCCAGCACCATTGTTGAGGATGTTGACCGCATCGCCTGTGCCCCCGACGAACCCGCCAGTGCCGGTCACCAGGATGTTGCCCGCACCGCTCGTGCCGCCAATCACGCTCAGACCGCGCGTCGCGCCGGTCACCGTGTCCGCTACGTTGACGGTCACTGCCCCCTTGCCGGTCGCAAGAATGCCCTCGGCGCTGGTGCCGGTGACCGTGCCAGTGGTGGTGATGCCGATCGCGCCGGTCCCGACATTGTTCACGCTGA
>JAIXZV010000063.1 GCA_027489365.1 Sphingomonadales bacterium | reverse complement strand
TCGCCGGATATAGGATTCGACAATGTTCGTCGTCGGCTCGAAATCGAAGCCCCACACGTTGGAGTAGAACATCGCCCGCGTGACGACGCTGTTGCGGTGCCGCACCAGTTCGCACAGCACCTGAAATTCGAGTTTGGGCAGCACCAACAGGCGCCCATTGCGGACCGCGCGAAACTTGATCTCATTGACCTCGACATCGCCCGCCCGCAGCACGCCGGTCTCGTTGTTGCGTTCGGCGCGGCGCTTGATCGCCTTGATCCGGGCCTCGATTTCGAGCGGTTCGGCGGGTTTGACCAAGTAGTCGTCGGCTCCCGCGTCGAGCCCCGCGAGCCGCTCGTCGAGATCGCCGAGCGCGGTGAGCATCAGGATCGGCACGTTCAGGCCGCGTTCGCGCAAGGCACGCGCAACCGACATGCCATCCAAATGCGGCAGCATGATATCGAGCAGTACCGCGTCGAAGCTCTCGGCGCTTGCCAACGCCAGCGCGATCCGCCCGTCCTGGGCGACGATCGCCTCGTGCCCGATGTCCGACAGGGCCGCGACCAGCAACTTGGCGGCGCGATGGTCGTCCTCAACGATCAGGATTTTCATCGATCTGTACACATCGCGGTTGGCGTGACGTCCGCCGGAGGCAGGGCCTGATCGGCTGGGCGTGGTGCCAGTGCTTTAAGCGACGCCGCTGCGGATTGCCAGCGCGGCGCGGTCGCGGCGAGCAGCCCGTTTCCGCCCCAGATCAGCCTTTCGGCGTCACCCAGACCGAAACCGGAGCGACGAATTTGCCCGGTGCGGGTTTGCCGACCTCGACGCGGTCGGCGGTCACCAATTCGCCGGTTTCCAGATTGAACGAAACCCACGGTTTCGGCATCCGCCCGAACGTGAACCGTTGGATCGGCTGACCGGTGGTGGTGTTGATGATCGTCGCTGTAATACCCATCGCGCGGCAATAGCGGCGGGTTTTGATGGTTGTCCACTACTCTGCTGCAGGTGCCCTCGATACCAAGCTGGCCATTTGAACCTGCTGACTCTGACCAAAATCACGAGCGTGAATGGACGTTGAGGGAAAGCAAAGCTAAGCGACGATTGTCATGATGATAGCGGCGATAACTCCGAAGTTGGCGGCGACGGATCGATGCCCGTTATCCAATCGACGGCGCGCTGAGGCGATCGCCGCGCGATGACGAAGCTTTCGTTTGCACATGCGCAGGACGCGATCGTCGCCGTCGGGCGCTGGCTCGATGGCAAGGGCTGGGCGCCGGCGACCGCGGGTAATTATTCGGTGCGGCTTGACGATGGCAGCTTTGCCGTCACGGTATCCGGACGGCACAAGGGTCGGCTGACCCCTGACGACGTCATGCGGGTCGATGCGCGTGGCCAATCGCTCGATGGCAAGAAGCCTTCGGCGGAGACCGCGCTGCATCTGGCGCTGTATCGCATGTTCCCGGATTGCGGCGCCGTACTGCACAGCCATTCGCCAGCTGCGGTGGGACTCAGCCGTGCGACGCCGGCTGACGGCTATGTCTTGGCCGGCCACGAGATGCTGAAGGCGCTGCCGGGCATCGATACCCACGATAGCGCGGTCACGCTGCCGATCGTCGACAACAGCCAGGACATGGCCGCGCTCGACGCGGCGATCGCGCCGCGCCTGCTGGAACCAGGCGCGATCCCGGCCTATCTTATTCGCAGCCACGGTCTTTACGGATGGGGGCGCGACATGGCCGAGGCCGAGCGCGTCGTCGAGGCAGTGGAATGGATGATCGCCGCCGAACTGGCCGAACGGAGCTTTCGATGAGCCATTTGCAGGTCTTTGCCGAGAGCGACGGCACCACCCCGCTGCTCGACACCGACGATGCGGCCGCGATTACGGCGGCGCTGGCGGAGATCGGCGTGCGCTTCGAGCGATGGTCGTTGCGACCACTCGCGCCGGGCGACGATCTGCTCGCGGCCTATGCCGGGGAGATTGCGGCTTTGACTGCCGAGGGCGGCTATCGCTCGATCGATGTCGCGACCGTCACGCCCGATCATCCCGATCGGGCGATCATGCGCACCAAATTCCTATCCGAACACACCCATGGCGAGGATGAGGTACGCTTCTTTGTCGAGGGGCAGGGGCTGTTCACGCTCCACCAGGACGGCCGGGTGTTCAACATGCTGTGCACGGCGGGTGACTTGATTTCGGTACCGGCCGGGGTGCCCCACTGGTTCGACATGGGCGCGGCACCGCGCTTCACCGCGATCCGCTTGTTCGTGAACCCCGATGGCTGGGTCGCGAAGTTCACCGGCAGCGACATCGCCACGCGCTTCCCGCGGCTCGAGCCCGTCGCGTGAAGGCGATCCTGACCGATATCGAAGGCACGACATCCAGCATCTCCTTCGTCGCCGATGTCCTGTTCCCCTATGCCCGCGCGCGGCTGGCCGATTATATCGCGGCGCATCCGGCGGAGGTCGCGCCGATCCTTGCGGACGTCGTCGCCATCGCGCCAGGAGATCCCGTAGCCACGTTGCTGGGCTGGATCGACGAGGACCGCAAGGCCACGCCGCTCAAGGCGTTGCAGGGCATGATCTGGGCGGATGGCTATGCCGCGGGGGCGTTCACCGGCCATGTCTACCCGGACGCCGTGGCGGGTTTGCGGCGCTGGCACGCGGCGGGCGTGGCGCTGTACGTGTTTTCGTCGGGTTCGGTCGCGGCGCAGCGGTTGCTGTTTGGCCATAGCGAGGCGGGCGATCTGACGCCGCTGTTCTCGGGTTATTTCGATACGACGACGGGGCCGAAGCGCGAGGCGGCGTCGTATGCGAAGATCGCGGCGGCGATTGGCGAGGCGCCTGCGGACGTGCTGTTTTTGTCGGACACGCCCGAGGAAGTCGCGGCGGCGCGGGCGGCGGGGATGGACGCGCGGTTGATTGATCGGGCGGGCGCCGATGGGGATATCTCTGATTTCAGTGGGATAGCTGCATGAACGCCCCCTCGCCGTTCGTTTCGAGCGAAGTCGAGAAACCCGGGTTCGCGCAGGTGTCTCGACTTCGCTCGACACGAACGGACAACGAAAAATGATCCTCGAAGGCATCCACCAACGCTCGATCAAACGCACCGCCGATGGCGCCGGGGCGTACATTCTCGACCAGCGCGAACTGCCGTGGGCGGTGAAGTGGGTCGAACTCCGCTCCGCCCGCGATGCCGAGATCGCGATCCGCGAGATGTGGACGCGCGGTGCACCGCTGATCGGGGCGACCGCCGCCTACGGCCTCGCGATGGCGCTGGCCGAAGATGGATCGGATACTTCGCTTGCCGCCAATTACGCGCTGCTGCTCGAGGCGCGCCCGACCGCAGTCAACCTCAAATGGGCGCTCGATGCTGTCGTCGCAGCCGTTACCCCCCTCGCCCCGGCCGAACGCGCTTCCGCCGCCTTTGCGCGCGCCGATGCGATTTGCGACGAGGATGTGTCGCTCAACAAGGCGATCGGCGAACACGGCCTCGCGCTGTTTCGCGAGTTGCACGCGCAGCACCCCGACCGCCCGCTCAACATCCTGACGCATTGCAATGCTGGATGGCTGGCGACGGTCGATTATGGCACCGCGACCGCGCCGATCTACCTCGCGCATGATGCCGGAATTCCGGTGCATGTCTGGGTCGACGAGACGCGCCCGCGCAATCAGGGTGCGTTACTCACCGCGTTCGAGCTGGCCGGGCACGGCGTGCCGCATACTGTCATCGCCGACAATGCCGGTGGGCATCTGATGATGACGGGCCAGGTCGATGCCGTGATCGTCGGCACCGACCGCGTGACGGCCAACGGCGACGTCTGCAACAAGATCGGCACCTACCTGAAGGCGCTGGCCGCGCGCGACAACGACGTGCCGTTTTACGTCGCGCTCCCCTACACCACCTTCGATGCCGCCACGCCGACCGGTGCGGACGTGCCGATCGAGGAGCGGTCAGGCGATGAGGTGGCGTACGTGGCCGGCGAGGGCGGACGGATCCGGATCACGGCCTCGCACGCCGCCAACCCCGCCTTCGACGTAACCCCGGCGCGCCTGGTGACGGGATATCTCACCGAGCGAGGCTTGCTGGATCGGGTGTGATCCGGTCTGTTCGTCGACGGGCGCCGGGTCGTCCGCGACGCTGCCGGGGCTGCGGCCATCGGTGGCAAATAGCAACACCGGGAGACATGGTTGGCCATGTCATACAAAATCAGCCTGCTTGCTCATGATGCACCCATCGCGATCTCGCGCACGCTGCCATCGGGCAAGGCAGGGACGCCGCTGACTTCCCTCCAAGGAAGGACCGCGCGCTTCGCGCGAGACGGGGGTGTCGTATCCGAGGCAATGTCGCGGCTGGTGCCCGGCGCGCCGCGACGAAGAGCAGCGTCGCTCGTCCACCCAACACCAGCCGGTTGACCGCCAGCGCGACGCCGACGATGGCCGCGCGCCGTCATGAAGCGGCACGATCGCGAGAAGTACAAAGCGGACGATGCTCCACAGGTTGAGCCGCGCGGCACTGGGGTTCACGAACTTCTCGTGAATGTCGCAGACATTGAGCGCGGCCGAGGAGTTAAGCCGGCTAGTAAAATGCGCCAGCACCGACCAGGTGATCGCTGCAGCGAAGATGCAAGACAGGCAGTTGGGCACGACGCGCCGCACGATCTTGCCATAGGCGGGATCGCCCAGATGGCCGAAAAGTTTGTACGATACCACGTCGGGACTGACGACGATTGCCGGAACCACCAGGAGTACGATCACCGTCGCCGCGAACACGCCTTTCTGCGCTTCGCGCAAATCCAGCGCGGCCATCGCGCGTTGCGGGATCGTTTGGAAGGCATTTTGGTGACCCCTACGAGAATCGAACTCGTGCTTACGCCGTGAGAGGGCGTCGTCCTAACCGCTAGACGAAGGGGCCATGCGTGGGAGGGGTGGCCTTACGCACCGCGTGCGGCCGCGTCAAGGTGAGGGCGGAACTTGCGCGGTGGGGCGGCGTTTTTTGAATGCTGCGGCCCGAACAGGCGGTCCGTGCGTGAAATCTTGGGAATTTCAAATGCTTTGGACCATCGTCGTCGTTCTGCTCGTGCTCTGGGCACTGGGTTTTGCCGTTCACATTGGCGGTGGGTTGATTCACTTGCTGCTGGTGATCGCGCTCATCGTCGTGGTTGTACGACTGCTGCAGGGGCGCCGCGTCGTCTGACCCGAACGGCGCGTGGCGGTTCAGGCCGCCGCGCGCCGCCGCTCGGCCATTTCGACGTTGAGCATCTCTGCCAACAGGAAAGCGAGTTCGAGCGACTGACCCGCGTTGAGGCGCGGGTCGCAATGCGTGTGATAACGATCGGCCAGCGATTGCTCAGTGACATCGACTGCGCCGCCAGTGCATTCAGTGACATTCTGTCCGGTCATTTCGGCATGGATCCCGCCAGCGATCGAGCCTTCAGCACGATGGACCGCAAAGAAGCCCCGCACTTCGGCGAGGATACGGTCGAACGGGCGCGTCTTGTAGCCATTTGCAGCTTTGACCACGTTACCGTGCATCGGATCGCAGCTCCACACCACGGGATGCCCCTCGCGCAGGACCGCGCGCACCAACTTGGGCAGCCCCGCCTCGATCTTATCATGGCCGTAGCGCGTGATCAGCGTCATGCGGCCAGGAACGCGATTGGGATTGAGTGTGTCAAGCAAGCGCAGCAGCGCGTCCGGCTCGAGGCTTGGCCCGCACTTCATCCCGATCGGATTGCCGATACCGCGCAGATATTCGACATGCGCGCTGCCTTCGAAGCGCGTGCGGTCGCCGATCCACAGGAAATGCGCCGACGTGTCGTACCAGTCGCCGGTCAGCGAATCCTGCCGCGTCAGCGCTTGCTCGTAACGCAGCAGCAGCGCCTCATGGCTGGTGTAGAAGCTGGGTTGCGCCAGTTGCGGCACGGTTTCCGGACTGATCCCGCACGCCGCCATGAACTCCAGCGCTTCGCCGATCCGGTCGGCGGTCTCGGCATATTTCTTCGCCCAGGGGCTGCGGCCCATGTAATCGTGCGTCCAGCGGTGGACTTGCGCGAGATTGGCATAGCCGCCACCGGCGAAGGCGCGCAGCAGATTGAGCGTCGCGGCCGACTGGCTATAGGCGCGGATCATGCGCTGCGGATCGGGCTGACGCCCCTCGGCGGTGAAGTCGATGTCGTTGACGATGTCGCCGCGGTACGCGGGGAGCGTAATGTCACCTTGAGTCTCGGTATCGGCCGAGCGTGGCTTGGCGAACTGCCCCGCCATCCGGCCGAGCTTCACGGTCGGCAGTTTCGACGCGAAGGTCAGCACGACCGCCATCTGGAGGATGACGCGGAAGGTGTCGCGGATGTTGTTGGCGCTATGCTCGGCAAAGGACTCCGCGCAATCGCCGCCTTGGAGCAGGAAGGCCTTGCCCTCGGCGACGCGGGCGAGGTCGGCGGTCAGGTTGCGCGCTTCGCCCGCGAAGACCAGCGGGGGGAAGGAGGCGAGCTGATCGGTCGCTGCATCGAGCGCGGCGGCGTCCGGATAGGTCGGCATTTGCCGCGCATCGGCGCGCGTCCAGCTATCGGGGGTCCAGCGGCTCATGTCCTGCTCCGTACGCATTTGAATATACCAATCGGCATGGGTGGCGATGCCGTTCGCGGCGATCTGATTGACGACCGGGCCGCTCGCGCGCTTGCCGTCTTCTTCCCAGCCCTGAACGGTCGAGCCCGGCGCGCCATACCACGCGCCGAACGCCGCACGGGTGAGCGCACGTTCTTCGCGGAAGCGCCGGATCTTGATGCCTGCCATCGTCGTCATGCGCGGGCCATTACCCAGCCGGGGTAAGGCGGGCAAGCAGAAATTTCCCAAACGGGGTAATTCAATACCCCGCGGTCAAGTCCACGACATTCTCCATCGGCCGCCCGGCGCGGAAGGCGTCGAGATTGCGCAGGAACAAAGCGGCGGCACGCTGGAACATTTTAGTCTGGCTGCGGCCCGACAAGTGCATTGTGTGGATCAGGTTGGGGGCGACCCACAGCGGGTCCTCTGCGGGCAGCGGCTCGGGCGTGACGGTGTCGAGGCACGCGCCGCCGATGCGCTGCGCCTTGAGGGCGGCGATCAGCGCGTCCTGATCGACCATGTCGCCGCGGCCGAGGTTGAACAGCCACGCGCCGGGCTTCATCGCCGCGAGTTCGGCCGTGCCGATCATCGCGTGCGTCGCATCGGTCGAGGGGGCGGCGAGGATCACCCAATCGAAATCGCCGAGCTTCGCCTTCCAAGCGTCCGGGGTCAGCGTGCCGTCGCGCCCGGAGCGGGTGACGCCGGTGACGGCGACGCCGAAGGCGGTCAGCCGCTCGCCGATCAGTCTGCCGATCGCGCCATAGCCGACGATGAGCGCACTGGTTTCGAACAGTTCGATCCGTCCCGGCGCATAATCGGGCCAGGCGCGACGATCGGCGATGCGCACGACCTCGTCATAGCGTTTGGCCGCGACGAGCACGCTCATCACGGCATATTCGGCGACAGCGATCGCGTTGATCCCGGTGCCGTTGGTGACGATCGTGCCGTCATGCGCGAGCTTGGCCATGTCGAGCGAATCGATTCCGGCAATCGCGGTGAACAGCCACTTCAGCGATGTCGCCGCAGCCACTGCCTCGGGTGTCAGGCCATGCGGGAAGAGATCGACCCAGCCGATATCGGCGTCAACCATCGCCGCCGTTGCCTCCTCGCGCGTGGTGACCCAGGCGATGTCGAGATCGGCGGGCAGGTGCGCTTCCAGCAAGCCACGGGCGAGAGCGGGGAGGACGGCTTTCATACGCTCAGTTTCCAATCCCAGCCGAGCGAATCGCCGTCCATCACTTCGACTCCGGCTGCGGCGAGCGTATCGCGGATCGCGTCGGACGCGGCGAAATCCTTCGCCGCGCGCGCTTCGCGGCGGGCGATGAGGTGGGCGTCTATTTCTGCTTCGGTAAGCGTTGCGGTGGCGGGGCGGAGGCGGAGGTCGACGCGGTTCAGCGTTTCGAGCTTGAGGCCCAGCACTGCGTCGAAATCGCCGAGCGCGCGCAGCCGCGCCGCCGGCGACAGGCGTTTGTCGGCGAGGAGTTCGTCGAGCACGGTCAGCGCGCGCGGCGTGGCCAGATCGTCGGCGACCGCTTCCTCCAGCCGCGCGAGATACGGTTCGGTATCACCCTTGAGCACATCATCGTCGCGGGCGCGAAGCGCGTCGCGCGCGATCACCAACCGCTTCAGCCGGGTGAACGCCGCCGCCAGATTCTCCCAGGTGAATTCCAGCTCGCTGCGGTAATGCGCCTGCAGGCACATCATGCGGTAGGCGAGTGGGTGGAAGCCAGCGTCGACCAACGTCTGCAGCCGCAGGAAGTCGCCGGTCGATTTCGACATCTTGCTGCCGCGCCCCTCCAGATTTTTGGCCACCAGGAAGTTGTTGTGCATCCAGATCCGCGCGCCGCTGTCGTCGCAGCCGCAAAACGACTGATTCTGTGCGATTTCGTTGGGGTGGTGGATTTCGCGGTGGTCGATTCCCCCGGTGTGGATGTCGAACGGATGGCCGAGATGCTGGCGGCTCATCACCGAGCATTCAAGGTGCCAGCCCGGCGCACCCTTGCCCCAAGGCGAATCCCATTCCATCTGGCGCTGCTCGCCGGGTGGTGAGCGCCGCCAGATTGCGAAATCAGCCGCGTTACGCTTGCCCGAGACGGGGTCGATTCGGCTCTCGCCCGCGTCCGACACGGCACGCGCCAGGCTCCCGTAATGCGGCACCCGCGTCGTATCGAAATACAGCCCGCCCTCGATCAGGTAGCAATCCTTCTCGATCGCCTGCGCGAACGCGATCATCTGCGGGATGTGGTCGGTCGCGACGGTCCATTCGGCCGGGGGATCGATGTTGAGGCGCGCAACGTCGTCCTTGAACGCGGCGGTATAATGCGCGGCGATTTCCCAGATCGATTTCGCCTGGGCCGCGGCGGCCTTTTCCATCTTGTCGTCGCCCGCATCGGCATCGCTGGTCAGATGCCCGACATCGGTGATGTTGATGATGTGCTTGGTCGGATAGCCTTTCCAGCGCAGCACGCGGCCGAGCGTGTCCGCGCACAGGAACGCGCGCATGTTGCCGATGTGCTGATAATTATACACCGTCGGCCCGCAGGTGTAGATGCGCACCAACGCGGGATCGATCGGCACGAACGGCTCCGCCGTGCGTGTGAGGCTGTTATAGAAGGTGAGGGGTGTGCCAGTCATGATGCTCGCTTACAGAGGCGGTCGGGCCAAAGTCACGTAATAAGGTGATCCAAGCCTTGAAACTTGTGAGTGCCGCGTGTAGGGCGCACGCCTTGCGACGCGGACCTCATGTTCGCGGCGGCGCTTTTCTATCGATTCGGAGCTGTTCGGGTTTATGCAAATCATCGTACGCGACAACAATGTCGATCAGGCGCTGCGCGCGCTCAAGAAGAAGCTGCAGCGCGAAGGCGTTTATCGCGAGATGAAGCTGCGCCGGCATTATGAAAAGCCGAGCGAGAAGCGTGCGCGCGAGCGCGCCGCTGCCGTCCGTCGCGCCCGCAAGCTGGAGCGCAAGCGGATGGAACGCGACGGGGTTCGGTAAGATACCCTTCGGGCCGGCGTCTATTCCCCGCCGGCCGTTCGTTCTGACGTAAAAAACTTCGACCCCCCGCCCGGGAGCCACCATGTCGATCACCGCTGTCCCGCTGAAGCCCGTAAAGCGGAGCATTCTGGTGTATATCTGGCTGTTCGTCGTTCTGGCGGTGGTCGCGGCCGCCGCTTTGGCGATGCAGACGCCGATCGACCCGACGACCGCGTTCCTGGCGAAGAATGCGCGCGCCAAGGGCGTCGTCACGACGCCGTCAGGCCTTCAATATCAGGTACTGACGCCCGGCAAGGGGCCGCACCCGACCGATGAGGACATCGGCCTGATCAATTACGAAGGCCGCCTGATCGACGGCACGGTGTTCGACAAGTCGCCACAGCCGACCCCGATCCCGGTCGTGGCCAGCGACCCCGCGACCGGCCGCCAGGGCGTGATCAAGGGCTTTTCCGAAGCGTTGAAGCTGATGTCCAAGGGCGCGAAGTATCGCGTCTGGATCAAGCCGAGCCTCGCTTATGGCGAGAAGGATCAGGGCGTGATCCCGCCGCACTCGACGCTGGTGTTCGATCTCGAACTGCTCGAATTCATTCCCGAATCGACCTATCGCCAGATCCAGCAGCAACAGCAGATGATGCAGCAGCAGCTTCAGCAGCGTGGCGGCGGTGCAGGCGCGCTGCCACCGGGGGCACTCCCGCCGGGTGCCGAGGGTCAGCCTGGCGGACGCTGAGCGTCTGCCGTTCCGGCTGCCGTTCGCGCTGCGCTGATCGAAGCGCTGACCTTTTCGCTCCCCGCGCTGGAAGAAGGCAGCCCTTCGACAGGCTCGGGGCGAGCGGGTGGGCGATTGATTTACCGATCGCCTGTCGCGCATCCTCTATAAGGTTCGTACGTTCGTGCATGTGGCGGCAACAGTGTCGCATGTGCATTGCGCACTTGTTGCTCGCGTAAAGCGGGCGCAAAGGGTCTGCGAGAGGTAGCTACGACATGTTCGATGGCATCGACCCGATTATTCTCGCCCGCGCGCAATTCGCCTTTACGGTCAGTTTCCACTTCATTTTCCCGTCCTTCTCGATTGGTCTGGCGAGTTACCTCGCGGTGCTCGAAGGACTCTGGCTGCGTACCGGCAAACAGCTTTATCTCGACATCTTCCGCTTCTGGGTGAAGATCTTCGCCGTCGCCTTCGCGATGGGCGTCGTGTCGGGCATCGTGATGTCGTATCAGTTCGGCACCAATTGGGCGGTGTTTTCGGACAAGACCGGGCCGATCCTGGGGCCGCTGATGGCCTATGAAGTGCTGACCGCTTTCTTCCTCGAGGCGGGCTTCCTCGGCGTGATGCTGTTCGGGATGAAGAAGGTCGGCAAGCGGCTGCACTTCACCGCAACCTGCATGGTCGCGGTCGGCACGGCGATTTCGGCGTTCTGGATCCTGTCGGCGAACAGCTGGATGCACACGCCGCAGGGCTATGCGATCAACGCGCAGGGCCAGTTCGTGATGGCCGGATCGTGGCTCAAGGTGATCTTCAACCCGAGCTTCCCGTACCGCTTCCTCCACACCGTGATCGCGGCATATTTGACGACGTCGCTGGTCGTTGGCGCGACGGGCGCGTGGCATTTGCTCAAAAATCCGAGCGAGCCCCATGCGCGGAAGATTTTCAGCATGGCGATGTGGATGGCGGCGATCGTCGCGCCGATCCAGATCATGGTCGGCGACGCGCACGGGCTCAACACGCTCGAATATCAACCGGCCAAGGTGATGGCGATGGAGGGGCATTATGACAGCCATCCCAACGGCGCGCCGCTGATCCTGTTCGGCATTCCCAATCCGGACAAGAAGCGGATGGAGTATGCGATCGAGATTCCAAAGGCATCCTCGCTGATCCTGAAGCACGATCTCAATGCGCCGCTCGCCGGGCTCGACACGATCCCGCAGGACAAGCAGCCGCCGGTTGCGATCCTGTTCTGGTCGTTCCGCGTGATGGTCGGTCTGGGGATGGCGATCTTCGCACTTGGGCTGTGGAGCCTGGTCGCGCGGTGGCGCGGGAAACTGTACGATTGGAAATGGCTGCACCGTGCGGGCGTGCTGATGGGGCCGGCCGGGTTCATCGCGGTGATCGCCGGGTGGATTACGACGGAGACGGGGCGGCAGCCGTATACGGTCTATGGATTGCTGCGGACGGTGGACAGCGCCTCGCCGCTCGCCGCACCGGCGGTGGGGGCGTCGCTGGTCGCCTTCGTGCTCGTCTATTTCGCGGTGTTCGGGGTCGGCACGTGGTACATCCTGCGCTTGATCGGCAAGGGTGTCGAAACTGGCGAGACCGAGATCAACGACGCGCCGATCCGTACGGCGGGCACGACGCCGTTGCCCGCGCACCATCCGGAAGGACAGCCGGCATGATCAACGCGGATCTCGCCACGGTATGGGCCTTCATCATTGCCTTCGCGGTGTTCGGCTATGTCGTGCTCGACGGGTTCGATCTCGGGATCGGCATCCTGTTTCCGGCGTTCAAGGTGGGCGCGGATCGCGATGCGGCGATGAACGCGATCGCGCCGGTGTGGGACGGGAACGAGACGTGGCTGGTGCTGGGCGGCGGCGGTCTGTTCGCGGCGTTTCCGCTGGCCTATGCGATCCTGATGCCGGCGATGTATCCCCCGATCATCGCGATGCTGCTGGGGCTCGTCTTCCGCGGCGTGGCATTCGAATATCGCTGGCGTGATCCGGCGCATCGCCGCTGGTGGGACATCGCCTTCACCGCCGGATCGATCACCGCCGCCTTTGCGCAAGGCGTGGTACTGGGCGCATTGCTGCAGGGCGTGAAGGTCTCGGGGCGTGCTTATGGCGGCGCATGGCTCGATTGGCTGACGCCGTTCAGCGTTTTGACCGGGGTGAGCGTCGTGATCGGCTATGCTTTGCTCGGCGCGACGTGGCTGATCGCCAAGACCGAGGGGCGGACCGCCGAACAGGCGCTCGGCTTTGCGCGCTGGCTGGGCGTGGCGACGCTCGTCGCGGTGGCGGCGGTGAGCCTCGCGACGCCGTTCCTCAACCATGATTATTACAGCCGCTGGTTCCGGATGCCGGGCCTGTTGCTGACCGCGCCGGTACCGATGCTGGTCGCGGTTATCGCCTTGCTGTTCTGGCGGTCGCTTGGTCGTGGCGCGCAGATCCTGCCGTTCGTGCTGACGATCGCGATGTTCGGCCTGTGCTTCGTCGGGCTCGGCATCAGCATGTACCCGTATATCGTGCCCGCGACCGTCACGATCTGGCAGGCTGCTGCACCCGAATCGTCGCAGGTCTTCATGCTGATTGGGGTGGGGATCATGCTGCCGCTGATCCTCGGCTATACCGCCTGGGGCTATTGGGTGTTCCGCGGCAAGGTGGGGGAGGGCTATCATTGATGGTCGAGAGCGCGCCCGGACCGCTGTGGAAGCGGCTGGCCTGGATGGCCGGCATCTGGGTGGTGAGTGTGCTCGCGCTCGGGGTGGTGGCGTACGGCCTCAAACTGTGGTTACGCGCCTGATCATTCCGACATAAGGGCGCGCATATCGTGGATTGGGGTGTCTTCAAGCTGCAGATGAGCGAGCAGCTGCACATCAGCGACGACGCGCTGCACGTCCATGCCGGTATGGCGATCCTGATCCTGGTGGCGCTGCTGTTGCGGCGGCCACCGTGGAACTGGCGCCCGTTGTTGGTCGTGGCGGTGATCGAGGCGATCAACGAGATTTACGACATGCGCTCGCTCGGCGTGCGGCCCAATAACGAAAGCGCGCTGCCCGACAGTATCCACGATTTCGTGCTGACGATGTTGTGGCCGGTAGTCATCGCGGTGACGTGGCCGCTGTTTCGGCGCTTCCTCGCGCAGCGCGGAAAATAGCCGCACCTTTCCTTGGGCGCGGCCGCGCGGTAACGCGGCGATCAGGCGAATCACCAAGTTCGAAGGATTTTCATGTCGATCAAGCCGCTCCGCAAGGCTGTCTTCCCCGTTGCCGGCCTCGGTACGCGCTTCCTGCCGGCGACCAAGGCAATGCCCAAGGAGATGCTGACGGTCGTCGACAAGCCGCTGATCCAATATGCGGTCGAGGAAGCGCTGGAAGCGGGGATCGAGCAGATCATCTTCGTTACCGGTCGCGGGAAGAGCGCGCTCGAAGATCATTTCGACGTTTCGTACGAGCTCGAAGCGACGATGCGTGCGCGCGGCAAATCGATGGCGTTGATCGACGGGATTCGCCAGAAGCCGGGCTCGCCCGTCTACGTGCGGCAGCAGGAGCCGCTCGGCCTCGGCCATGCGGTATGGTGCGCCCGCGAAATCGTCGGCGACGAGCCGTTTGCGGTGCTGCTGCCCGATGAGTTGATGGTCGGCACGCCCGGCTTCCTCAAGCAGATGGTTACTGCCTATCAGAAGGTCGGTGGCAATCTGATCGGCGCGCTGGAAGTCGCGCCGGAGGAAACCGACAAATATGGCATCATCACGCCGGGCAAGGTCGATGGTTCGCTGATCGAGGTCAAAGCTGTGATCGAGAAGCCGCCGCTCGGCACGGCGGCGTCGAACTGGATGACGCCGGGACGTTACATCCTTCAGCCCGAGGTGATGCGCATCCTCGACAATCCGATCAAGGGCGCGGGTGGCGAAATCCAGCTCACCGATGCGATGGCGCAGCTGATCGGGCGCCAGCCGTTCCACGGCCTGACCTTCGATGGGCAGCGCTACGACTGCGGCGACAAGGCGGGCTATGTCACCGCCAACCTCGCTTTGGCGATCGGGCGCGAGGATATTGGCGAGACGGTCCGCGCCTTCGCGGTCAATCTGCTGAAATAGCCCCGAATCACCCCGCCAGAGACCTTTAACCAATTCACGCTAGACCGGGCCCGTCCAGACAACGGGTTCGAGAACGCATGAAGGGTATCATTCTGGCCGGGGGCGCGGGGACGCGGCTGTATCCGGCGACGCTCGCGCTGTCGAAACAGCTCCTGCCGGTGTTCGACAAGCCGATGATCTATTATCCGCTGTCGGTGCTGATGCTGGCCGGGATTCGTGAGATCCTGATCATATCGACCCCGCGCGATCTGCCGATGTTCCGCTTGCTGCTGGGGGACGGATCGGCGTTCGGGATCACCTTATCGTATCAGGAACAGCCCGAGCCGGGCGGCCTGCCGCAAGCCTTTGTGCTTGGCGCGGACTTTCTCGACGGCGAGGCGTGCGCGCTGATCCTCGGCGACAATATCTATCATGGCGATGGTCTTGGCGCGAAGTGCCGCGCCGCCGCGCTGGCAGCGGAGCAGGGCGGGGCGACGGTGTTCGCCTATCAAGTCGACGATCCCGAACGCTATGGCGTGGTGTCGTTCGATCCGGTCAGCGGTCGCGCCACGGGAATTGAAGAAAAGCCGGCTGAACCGCAGTCGAACTGGGCGGTAACAGGCCTCTATTTTTGCGATGCAGGCGTGGTCGAGATCGCCCGTGGTCTCAAGCCCTCTGCGCGCGGCGAAGTCGAGATCGTCGATGTCCTCAAAGACTATATGGCGCGGGATGCGCTGTCGGTCGGACGGCTCGGGCGCGGCTATGCCTGGCTGGATACTGGCACGCATGATTCGCTGCATGACGCTTCCTCCTTCGTCCGCACGATCGAACGTCGCCAGGGCATCAAGATCGCTTGTCCTGAGGAAATCGCGCTCGATCTCGGCTGGCTCAGCGCGGGCCAGGTGACCACGCGCGCTGCCGCGATGGGCAAGACCGACTATGCCCGCTACCTCCATGCCTGCGCGAGGGCGGCGGCATGAGCGCGGTGATCCCGCTCGCCGCAGCGAAGCCCGAGCGTTGCGTGCTGGTCACCGGGGGCGCGGGCTTCATCGGGTCGGCGGTCTGCCGTCATCTCGTCGCGGGTGGTCGCACGCGTGTGATCAATCTCGACAAGCTGACCTATGCCGGATCGCTGTCGGCGCTGGCGGATGTCGCGGGGTCTCCGCGCTACCGCTTCGTCCAGGGCGATATCGCCGATCGCGCGCTTGTGGCGCGCCTGCTCGCCGAGGAGCGCGTCGATGCAGTGATGCATCTGGCGGCGGAAAGCCATGTCGATCGCTCGATCGACGGGCCGGCCGTGTTTATCGAGACGAATATCACCGGGACCTTCCATCTGCTCGAGGTTGCGCTCGACCATTGGCGTAGCCTGGAGGGCGAGGCCAAGGCGCGCTTCCGCTTTCACCATATCTCGACCGATGAAGTGTTCGGCGATCTGCCGTTCGATGCGTCGAAGTTCGATGAGCAATCACCGTATTGCCCGTCCTCGCCCTATTCGGCGTCGAAGGCGGCATCCGACCATCTCGTCCGCGCGTGGCACCACACTTTTGGTTTGCCGGTCGTGCTGTCGAACTGCAGCAACAATTACGGGCCGCATCAATTTCCCGAAAAGCTGATCCCGCTAACGATCACGCGTGCGGCGGCGGGGCTGAGCCTGCCCGTCTACGGCACGGGCGAGAACGTGCGCGACTGGCTGCACGTCGAGGACCATGCGCGCGCGCTGGAAGCGGTGATGACGCGTGGTACTGTGGGCCAGACGTATGTGATCGGGGGGCGGGCCGAACATAGCAACATCGCGGTGGTCGCGATGATTTGCGATCTGCTCGATGCGAAGGTCCCACTGGCGCATGGCAAGCGCCGCCGATCGCTGATTCGTCTGGTAACCGACCGGCCCGGCCATGACCGGCGCTATGCGATCGATCCGAGCCGAATCGAACGCGAGCTCGGCTGGCGTGCCGAGGTGGGGTTCGCCGATGGGCTGGCGGCTACGATCGATTGGTATCTGGCGGAGCCGGACCGGCAAGCGGCCGCAGTACCGCTGGTCGGTTGATGTGCCGTCGCCGACGTCATCGGCACCAGTTCCGAATCGCGGTCGTGATCGCGCGGTAGGCGAAGCCGCAGGCGGTCGCCGGGCCGGTGGCGGCCTCTTCACTGGCAGATAAGCGTCGCCATACCCGGTGCCGGTCGCTGCGGCCGCAGCGATCCACCACAAAAGAAAAGGGGCCGAACTCGCGTCCGACCCCTAAAATTCTCAGCAAAGAGCCCAGAGACTAGGGGCTAACTGCCTTGGTGCTGGTGTTGCTGGTCGCAGCAGCGATACCGCCACCGACCGCAAGCAGGGCCAGACCACCGACGATGTAGCCGGTCGAGCTGCCACCGGCGGCTTCAGCGCCACCAGCTTCACCCTCTTGGGCAGCCGTGAACGACTGCGGTGCTGCGCAGCCAGCGGTGCCGACCGACAGGATCGACGTGGGCTTCAGCGCCACGTTGCAACCCTGCATCGCGACCTTGGCCGACGAACCGCGGGTGATCACACGATCACCAACGAACAGCGACTGGCCAGCGCGCGCCGGAATGAGCTTGCCGTCACGTGCGACGACAGTGCCCTGCGAAGCGGCGGTCAGCGTGCCGACCGACTGTTCGGAAGCCGCAAACAGCGGTGCCGAAAGGCTCGCCATTACGATGGCGGCGGTTACCCGCGAAAATTTCATCTCAGTCTCCCTTGAACCCGTTTAGCGGTGCTCGGGGATTGGGTTACCCACGAGCGGTGATTTTGTCTACCCTCAAATCGTTCGCGCTCGCACAAAAAACCTGATGGAGATGCGCAAACGCCACACTCGCATTTCGGTTGCACTCCAGGCGTGGCGAGCCCGGAAAATCCGTTATCGCACTGCACGCAGATACTTGCGCTCGGTTCCTTCCAAACACAGCGCTGTAAGGACGCCCGTGGCATAGGCGCCGGTGTCGATTCCGATGCGATTGGGGCGCTCGTCCGGGCCATCGCTGATCGTGTGGCCGTGTACCACGACGAACGGGTGCGTGGCGGTGCTTTCCAGAAAATCCTCGCGAATCCAGCGCAGATCGGCGATTTTCTGCTGCTCGAGCGGAACGCCGGGGCGCATTCCGGCATGAACGAACAGGTAATCCCCGAAGCGGAAGCTATCCACGAACGATTCGACGAAGGTGATGTCGCCAGGCGGCATCGCCGCGCGGATTTCGGTCGCCGCAGCCTTCGCCGACAGGGTGGCGAGGCGGCCGACTTCGACGCCATAGCTTTGCGCGAATTCATACCCGCCGAAGCTCATCCAGTCCCACACCCGCTCGGGATCGTCGCCTAGCACGCGCAGCAGCATTTCTTCGTGATTGCCCATCAGGAACACCGGATTGGGCAGGTTAGGGCGAATCGCCTGGAGCAATTGCAGCACGCCACGCGAATCGGGTCCGCGGTCGATCAGGTCACCCAGAAAGACGACGAACTCGCGTTCGCACGGGCGCGCCTGGCTGTCGGCATCGATCTGATCGAGCAAATCGCGCAGCAGATCGAGCTGCCCGTGCACGTCGCCGATCGCATAGGCGCGCGTGCGCGGTGGCCCACTCGGGGGCGGGGCGGGCTTGGGCGTTTTTCTGAAGAGTCCCACGGTCGTTTCCACATCGTCGGCACTCGGTCGAGCGCGAGTGCGCTTATTGCGCTGCGGTATCCCCGCGCGCCGCATCGAGCAAGTGGAGCCAGCGCTTCAGCGCGTGCGCCCGGGTATAACCGCCGTCGAGCAAGGCGCGCGCCGCCTGGCCCATCGCGGCGGTTCGCGGCCGATCCGCCGCGAGCGCGGCAATCGCTTGCGCCAGCGCAGCGGAATCGCCCGGCGCCACGGCCACGCCGGCGCCCGCGGGGACGATCAGCCGGGGTAACTCCCCATCCGGCGCACAGACTGCAACGACGGCGCGGCCGGCGGCGCAGACGCCGAACACCTTGCTCGGCACGATCAGCCCTTCGAATTCGGGCCGCAGCGAAATCCAGTGCGCGTTTCCGGTCGCGAGCGATTCGGACAGTTTCTCGCGCGGCTGATAGGGGACGAAGCGGACATTGGTCAGGCCCAGCGCCGCGACCTTTGCGGCGAGCTGCTCGGACATGTGTCCGCCGCCGACGAACAGGAAGATGATATCATCGCGCGCGCGCAACGCCGTCGCCGCGCCGAGCAGCGTGTCATATTCATGCGCCCGACCGAGATTGCCCGAATAGGCGAGCACAAAGGCGTCGGTCGGGATATTCCACGCCGCGCGCAGATCGGGTGAATGCGCCGCGAGCGGCACGATGTCGGCATCGTTCGACCAATTGGGAATGACGGCGATGCGGTCGGGCGCGATCCCGGCGCGCGCGACGCGATCCGCCATCAAATCGCCGATCGCGACGACCCGCGTCGCGCGGCGCAGCGACATGTTGCGCAAACCGGTCAGGAGCCGGCCGACCGGCCCCTGCGCGATGCCAATCCCATAGGCGACCGCAACTTCGGGATACAGATCCTGCAACCACGGGATCAGCACCGCGCCGCGCAACCGCGCGACGATCGCCAGCGGCACCGACAGCAGCGGCGGATCGGTCTTGACCACCAGCACCGTGCCGCGCCGCGCGATCCGCGCCGCCGCGATCGGCGCGAACACCAGATAGAAGAGATAGGATGCGATCCGCCCCGCCATGCCGCCCCGGCTTGCCGGAGTCGTGACGCGGCGCACCTTTACCCCGGACAGCGTCTCGGCGGGGGGCAACAAGCCGCGATCCTGGCCATAGATCGCGCGGCTCGCGATGACCGTGACGTCACGCCCCTGCGCCGCCAGATCGACCGCCAGATCGGTCAGGATTTGCGCCGTTGCCGAGTGATCGGGGGCATAGAAGCGGTTCAGGAACAGGATCGGAGCAGGCATTGCGGCGGGCGTTCTCGTCGAGCGGCACTGACGCGGCCAAAGCACGATGCGCTTGCAACGATCAACCGTAGAGTTTGTGCAAGGCAGGCGGAGGCGAGCGGGGATGGCGTCCCATTTTGCAGGCGAATCGCTGTTTCGATTGAACTTGGCGTCATCGCGTGTCATTTGCGGACGCGATTTTGCAGTGCAGCGCCGCGCGTTGGTTGGTGGACCGTGCCGGTCTCGCGTTGTATTGGCCGAACGCGAATTGCGGACGAATTAGGGGATTTCGCAATGCTGCAAGCGCGTTTGCGAAGCAGGGATGGGCAACGGCGTGCCGCCGTGCAGCGCTATCGTTATCAGATTCTGATCGGGTTGCTGGTTGCCGTGGTGCTGCCATCGCTGGTGCGCGGCGTGTTCGATGCGCGCGATTTCGAATATTTTAGCCGCACGATCCTGGAGTATGGCAACAGTCGAAATTCGCTTTTGGCCTCGATCTTCGGGTTGTTCCTGGGCGTCTCGCTGTTCCGGCGCCTGTGCAATTTCCCCGGCGTTCGCTCCTACGAATATGTGCTGCCGTCCTTTTGTACGTCCTACGGGATCGTGATGGCGGCTCTGCTGATCTTCCGGCTCGAATATATCGTGTCGGTGGTGGTGACGAGTCTCGTGCTCGCGGTGATGACCTTCTTCGTCATTTGCTATTTGAGCCAGCGCCACACCGCATACCTGTTTCATGTCGTGCCGTGCGGCGACATGTCGCGGCTCCACGGCATCCGCCACGTCGATTGGGCCTATCTGCAGGAGCCGGTGCTGCCCGACGTGCCGGGCTCAGGCATCGTGGTCGATCTGCGCGCCGATATCGGCGAAGACTGGGAGCGTCTCTTGGCGCAGGCCGCGCTGGCTGGGGTCCCCGTGTACCATTCCAAGCAATTGCTGGAATCGATCACCGGCCAAGTCGAGATCGAACATATCTCGGAAAACAATCTGGGATCGCTCAATCCGAACGACGGATATGGCCGGGTGAAGCAGGTTCTGGACATGATGGTCGCGCTGGTTGCGCTGCCGCTGTTCCTGCCGGTCCTGCTGCTGATCGCGCTGGCGATCCGGCTCGATTCGCCGGGGCCGGTGCTGTTTCGGCAAGTGCGCATGGGCTTCCGCGGCAAACCGTTCGAAGTCTACAAATTCCGCACGATGCGCCCCGTCACCGCACCCGGAACGCATGACGATGCGCGCCGCGCCGCCATTACGCAAAGCGACGACGATCGCGTGACGCGGGTCGGGCGTATCCTGCGGCGTACGAGAATCGATGAAATTCCGCAGATTCTCAATATCCTGCGGGGGGAGATGAGCTGGATCGGGCCGCGGCCGGAGGCGATGGCGTTGTCCGGCTGGTATCAAAGCGAAATATCCTTCTATAGTTACCGCCATGTCGTGAAGCCGGGCATCACCGGTTGGGCGCAAGTCAATCAGGGGCATGTCGCGGAAATTCATGATGTTCATTACAAGCTGTGCTACGATTTTTATTACATAAAATATTTGTCGGCATGGCTCGATGCGCTGATCGTTTTTCGTACTATTCGTACCGTCATTACGGGTTCGGGTGCGAAATAGCACTTTAGTGATGTTATGGACCTGCCGATGTAAGGTCCGCGCGGTGTCGCTGCGGATTGGGCGTCGGGTTGATTTCGACGCCTCCGATGCTAAAGCGCGCATTGGGCAAAGGGCCATGCCGCCACCTGATTTATGGAGACCACTTTGACCGCTCATGCCGAAGCTGCGAACCGATCGCCCTTTGTGTCGATCGCCTCGGCATATCGTACGATGCTGTCGCTCGGGCTGTTGTGCCTTGCCGCCGTATTGATGCTCGGCGGGTGTGCCGATTCGCGGGGTGGAACGATTCCGTACGGCGTGCAGAAATTCAACGCGCCCGATCCGATCGCCACCATCACGGCCGAAAATGCGTACCGCACCGGTCCCGGTGATACGGTTACGATTGCGGTGATGCGCGTTCCCGATCTGTCGGGCGATGCGGTGATCGATCCGACCGGCGACATCACGATGCCGTTGATCGGCAAGGTTCCCGCAGTAGGCAAGACCACCGATGAGCTCGCAAGCGACATTGCTGGCCGCCTGAGCGCGAAGTATCTCCAGAACCCCGAGGTGCGCATCGCGCTGAAGGCGTCGTCGAGCCAGCGGATCACCGTCGATGGCGCGGTGAACGGGCCAGGCATCTATCCGATCGCCGGGTCGACCACGCTGCTTCAGGCGATCGCGCTGGCAAAGGGTACCACGGCCGATGCGAATGCGCGCAAGGTTGCGGTGTTCCGCACGATCAATGGCCAGCGTCAGGCGGCCGCGTTCGATTTGACCGACATCCGCCGGGGCAAGGCTGCGGATCCCGAAATCTTCGGCAACGACATCGTCGTGGTGGACGGTTCCTCATCGAAGGCGGCGTTGAAGAACGTGCTGCAGACGATCCCGCTGCTTGCGCTTTTCCGTCCCTTCTGACGCTGGCATCGCGTGCCGGCCCGTATGATTTTGTTAGGCGACCATAGCTGATGAACAAGGAAACCAACGAGATCGTGGCGGCGGGGGCGGGCGGTCAGTCGCGCGGCCTGCAGAACGCGACGGCTGCGCAGATTTTCGGCGCGGCGGAAGCGGCCCAGGAAAGCGGCAACCAGATCAGCACGCGCGAGGCTTTGCGTATTCTGGGTAAGTGGCGCTGGCTGATCGCCGGGATCGTCGCTGCGGCGTTGATCATCGGGATCGTCTCGACGATGCTGACCAGCAAGCGGTACCGCGCGACCGCGCAGGTCGAGCTGGCGCTGCAGGAAATCAACCTTGGGCCGGGCAAGGACGGCACGGGTGCGGAATCGCAGGTTATGCGCGATCCGCAGTTCATGGGAACGCAGATCGGACTGTTGCGCAGCCGGGATCTGGCCGAACGTGTGGCGCGCAGCCTGGATGCGGGATCGCGCGCGAAGATCGCACCGAATGCCCCCAATCCCGCCACGCAGATCAAGCAAGTCACCGGCGCGGTCGCCGGGGGGCTGCGGATCGACGTGGTGCAGGGCAGCCGCCTGATCAACATCACCTACGAAAGTGGCGATCCGACTGTCGCGGCCGCCGTCGCCAACGCGGTTGCGGACAATTACATCGCCTCAAACCTCGAGCGTAAGTACGAATCCTCGGCTTTTGCGCGCAAGTTCCTTGAGCAGCGCCTGACCCAGACCAAAGCCGCGCTCGAAAAGTCGGAGCGCGATCTGGTCGAATATGCCGGTCGCGAAAAGATCGTCATGGTCGGCGGTTCTGCCGATCAGGGCGGCGGTCAGAATGGTGGCGGTGAATCGCTCGAAGGCAGCACGCTGACCTCGCTCAACGCAGCTTTGGCGACGGCGCAGGCGGAGCGGATTGCGGCCGAGCAAAAGTATCGCAGCGAAGGGGCTTCGGCTGGTCAGTCGGCCGCCGTCAACAGCGCGGCCGTCGGCAATCTGAAGGCCGAACGCGCCAAGCTGCAAGTCGACTTCCAGGAAAAGCTCGGTACCTTCAAGCCCGACTATCCGGAAATGGTCGCGTTGAAGACGCGAATCCGCGAACTCGATCAGCAGATCGCGCGCGCGCAGGGCGAGATTTCGGGATCGGTCAGCAACGGTTATGCCGGCGAATATCGTGCGGCGCTCGGCCGCGAGCAGCAATTGCGCGCGCGCGTCTCGCAATTGACCTCGGGCGTGCTCAATCTGCGCAACCGTCAGATTCAGTACAACATCCTGTCGCGCGAGGTGGATACCAACCGCTCGCTCTATGACGGGCTGCTGCAGCGCTTCAAACAGGTCAGCGTCGCTGGCGGTGTCGGCGCCAGCCAGGTGTCGATCGTCGACCGCGCCTTGGTGCCGGGTGGACCGTTCGCGCCGAACCTGCGCAACAATCTGCTCATCTCGGTGCTGATCGGCCTGATCATCGGCGCGGGCGTCGCGTTTGCGATCGAGTTCATCGATGACACGATCAAGAACCCGGACGACGTGCGCAATCGTCTGAACTTGACGCTGCTCGGCGTGGTGCCGTCGGTGGCCAAAGGCATGACGATGCTCGACGCGCTCGACGATCCGAGCTCGGCGCAGTCGGAAGCGTATCTATCGACGCGTACCGCGATCAAGTTCACCACCGCAGGCGGCGCGCCCAAGTCGCTGGTTGTAACCAGCTCGCAAGCGGCCGAAGGTAAATCGAGCAGCTGCTTTGCGATCGCGCGCGGCTTTGCGCGCCTGGGCGAATCGGTGCTGCTGATCGACGCGGATATGCGTAAGCCGTCCTTCTCCGTCCCGGCCGGGTCGGAAGGGGCGGGCCTGTCGTCGCTGCTCGCGTCGACCGATGATTTGCGCAACCACATCACGCAAACTTCGATCCCCAATCTCTTCCTCGTGCCGAGCGGCCCGATCCCGCCCAACCCGGTGGAGTTGCTGGGCGGGATGCGCTTGCGCGAAGTGCTCGCGGAAGCGGAGGGCATGTTCGATATCGTGATCTTCGATTCGCCGCCCGTCATGGGTCTGGCTGACGCGCCGATCCTTTCGTCGGTCGTCGATGCGACGATCTTCATCGTGCAGGCTGGGCGGATTCGGCGACCGGCTGCATTGCGCGCGCTTAGTCGACTCGAACAGGCCGGCGCGCGCATCGTCGGCGGGGTCATCACGAAGTTCGACCTCAAGGGCGCGAGCTACGGTTATGGCTACGGCTACGGCTATGGCTACAGCTACGGCCAGAAGCAGATCAAAAGCGCCGAGGCCGGAGCGCGGCGTCAAATCTCGATCGAGAAAGAATGACGGAGACGCACAGCCCCTGGGCGCGGCGCGGTGCCGCGTTCGTCGGAGCATTGGCGTTCGTCGGGATCATCACGATTTCGACCGAGCAAGCCCGCCCGGCGGCGACGACGCTGGGCCGGGCGATCGGCGTCGTGCCGGTCGAACCGCGGCTGGCGGCGATCGCCGACACGATCGCAGTCTCGCATCGCCAGCCATCGGCCGAAGATCTGGCGTTCGCCAATCGCATGGCCCAGCGGCAACCGTTGTCGGCCTTGCCTTATTACATTGCGGCAGCGACCCGACCTGCTGCCGCAGCAGGCACTGCGCGCGCCTTGAACACACTCGCGCTGCGGCGCGATCCGCGGCTGCGCCCGGCATGGGCGTGGCGCGTTACCGATCGCGCCAAGGCCAATGACGCCGCTGCGACGACGAGCGCGCTGATTCGCTTGGCCGTGCTCAGCCCGGATGCCGCGCCGATCTGGTCGACGATCGCGCAAGTCAGCGCCGATCCGGCCGCGCGCAAAGAGATCAAGGCCGAGATCGCGCGCGGCGCGGCGTGGCGCGACACTTATCTGACCGCGCTCAGCGCCTCCAACGTCGATCGCGCGGTCGTCTTCGAAATGCTCGAATCGGCGGGCAAGCACGCGCCGGTCACGAACGTCGCGCCGCCGCCGGGCACTCCCGACGATCGGCGTGCCTTCCTCGCGCAGATGATCACGCAGCGCGATTACGAGCGGGCGTATCTCGCGTGGGTGCAATGGTTGCCGGCTGCATCGCAAAAGGCGGTCGGCCACGTGTTCGATGGCGATTTCACCGGCGCGGCAGCCTTGCCGCCCTTCGCCTGGGAGTTGGCGGATGGCGCAGGCGGGGCGACCAGCATCGCCCCCGCCACGGGCCTGACGGTCGATTATTCGGGCAGTGACGGTTCGGTACTGGCGAAGCAAATGGTGCTGCTGCCGGCCGGGCGCTACCGGATCGTGACGCAAGCGAAATTCGATCCCGTCTCGAACGAGAATGGTGCGGCACCGCTCAGCTGGACGCTGACCTGCGCGCAGGGCGGGACGGTGCTGAACGAGTTGGCCGTCCCGCTCGACGGCAACGCGCGCCGGGTTACCGGGACCCCGTTTGCGGTCGCCGCCGGGTGCGATGCGCAGACGCTGTCGTTGAAGGTCAATTCCGCCGATTTCGCCAAACATCTGTCGGGCGCGATCCGCTCGGTCACAATCGAGACGGTCAAGTGACGCGCAACCAGCCCCAATCGATGCTGCCCTCGCTCGATTTGCGCGGAACGGCGCTGTGGCAAGCGCTCGCGGTCGGCGGCTTTCTGCTGCTCGCGGTGACGCTTGGCGGCTCAAGCGTCGCCGGGGGCACGGCCAACGCCGTGCTGCAAGTCGCGGCCGTGATCGCGATCGCGGCCACCTTCGCGCGCGCCAGGCCGGCGCCACGCAGCGGTGGCGAGCGGCAGTTGCTGATCCTCGCCGGGATATTCGGCGCGCTGTTCGTCGTGCAACTCATCCCGTTGCCGCCGGGCGTGTGGAGCGCGCTGCCCGGACGGCAGCATGTGGCGGAGGGATTGACCGCGCTCGGCCTGCCGCTGCCGTGGATGCCGCTGTCGCTCGCGCCTGAGAAGACCGTGCAATCCGGCCTGTCGCTGCTCGCGCCGGTGGCGATGATCGTGATGATCGGCGCGTTCCGCCGTCCGGTCGCTCGCGCAGGCGTTCTTGCGCTGCTCGTGCTGATGGTGCTGTCGGTGCTGATCGGCGTTGCGCAAGTGGCGGGTAACCAGCATCTTTACTTCTACGACTTCACCAATGGTGGCAGCGCGGTCGGCTTCTTCGCCAACTCCAACCATTTCGCGACCTTGATGTGCCTGACCCTGCCGCTTGCGGCGGGGCTGGTTGCGCGTTGGCGCAGCGGGTCGGATGGGGCAGGGGGAGCTTCGCGCGCCTTTGCGGCGGCGGTGCTGCTGGCTGTCGTCCTGTTGGGCCTGCTGGGCGTGACCATGACCAAGTCGGTCGCGGGCGTCGGCCTCGCGCTGCTGGCGCTGTGCGGTAGCGCGGCGATCGTGCTGTCGGGATTGCCACGCAGCTTGCGGCTCGGGTTTCTGGGCGGGGTCGTCGTCGTGGTGATCGTGGCCGCAGTGGTCGCCTTCAACAGCGGCATCGGCGATCTGACGACGACCGATGTCAGTTCGAGCGACCTCAGCCGCAGCGCGATGTGGCGGCTGACGCTGCAGGCGATCGGCGATTTCGGCACGGCGGGCGCAGGCTTCGGCAGCTTCCCGCAACTGTTTCACCTGTTCGAAAATCCCGAACGCGTGAGCGCGGTGTTCGCCAATCATGCGCATAACGATCTGCTCGAGTTCGTACTCGAAGCTGGTCTTCCCGGCGTGCTCGTGCTCGTTGCCTTCCTGATCTGGTTCGTCGTCCGCGTCGTATCGGTGTGGTTGGTCGATCGTCAGCGCGACCCGCTCGCGCAAGGCGCATCGATCGCCGCGCTGATCGTCTTGCTGCACAGCCTGGTCGATTATCCGCTGCGCACCGGCGCGATTGCCGCGCTGTTCGGGCTATGCTTGGCGCTGCTCGCGCGTGATCCGGCGGGGCGTGCGGCGGACGAGGCACCGGCAGCCGCGCAACCGGGGCGCCACCTCTCGGCCTGAGGTTGATCGGCGACGTCCGCGTCGTCCTCTCGATCGCGCGTTATTGTCCGGCGCGCTCGTCGATCTTCAGCTTGATGTCGTGGAAATAGGCGAACTTCATCAGCGCGTAATGCAGACCCGCCGCGCCATCGAGAAACCCGCGTTTCGCGATATAGGTGCCGAGGAAATAGGCCGGCGCGAACCACCATTTGTCGAGCGCGCGGTATTTCGTTTTCTGCCGCTTGGTCAGCCGCGCCCAGGCACCGCCAGTGTCCGCCATCAACTGCGCGCGGCGATGCACTTCCCAGGTCGAATAGCTGTTGTGGCGCGCGATGAAATGCTCGATCCCGCGAAAATCGAGATGGTCGATCCGTGCGGCGATCTCGCCGGCGGCACCGTCGAGTTGCGGATGCTCGTGCACCTCCATGTCGAGCTTGCTCCAGCCGGGATCCTCGATCCGCTCGTAGAGCCCGGCTCCGACGCGGAACAGCGCGAGCTTGCGCTGTGGCAGGCCGTGTTTCAGCACCTTGCCCATGAAATGCGTGGTGTAATTCAGCCAGAAGCCGACCTTGTCGGTCTCGGTTAGCGCGCTCGCCAGTTCGTGCACGAACGCGGCCGATACCTGTTCGTCGCCGTCGAGGAACAGCACCCACGGCGTGTCGAATTGCTCGTTAAGCAGCACCCAATTGCGCTTTTTGGGATAGCCGCCCGCCCAGTCGAAATCGATCACGCGCGCGCCATAGTCGCGGGCGATTTGCTGCGTGCCATCGGTGCTGCCCGAATCCACGACCCAGACGTGCGCGAAGTCGCCAAGCCGCGACAGGCATTGCGGCAGGTTCTTCGCTTCATTCTTGGTCGGGACGACGACGGTAACGGGCAGGACGCTCATGCGAAAGTTCCGATCGAGGGCGGGAACGCGTCGGGCGCGAAGGAGGGCAGCAGCGGGGCGGTCGCCAGGAACCGCTGCGGCGGAGACCAATTGAGCGCTTCCAGCAACGTGGCGATATCGGCCTCCAGGCATTCCTCATCGACCACCGAGCGCGGCATCGCATCGAAGTGCAGGCGTGTCGCGGCGATTCCGGCCTCGCGCGCGATCCGTTCGACCGCAGCGCGTACACTGACGGCGTGGCCCGTCCCGACATTGTACAGCGGTTTGAGCGGCGTGGGCAGGGCGATCAAGCGGACGATCGTCTCGCATATATCATCGACATGCACGAAGTCGCGCAACTGGTGGCCGTCGCTGAGCGTGATCGGGCGGTCGTGATGCCGCGCGTCGAGGATTTGCGGGACCAGACGCTTGGGGTTCTCCCCCGGTCCATAGGCGCCAAAGATGCGGAGCACCGTCGCGTCGATATTCCGCGCGGCACGAGCCTCCAAAACACCCATGCTGGCGGCCAGCTTTGCGCGGCCATAGACGCTGACCGGATGGCAGGGCGCGTTTTCGGCGTGGCGGCCGCTATAGCCATATTCGGCCATGCTGCCGGCTTGTACGAAGCGCGTGCCCGGCTGGACGGCGTTGCAGAGGGCGGTGGTCGCCCGAAGCTCGCGGCGCGTTGCCTCTGCCGCTTCTTCGGGCGTCTGCGCGCGGATATAGGCCATAGCGGGTGACGCGAGGTTGATGACGACGTGCGGCGCAACCCCCGCGATGAAGTGCGCGACCGCAGCGTCATCTTCCAGATCGAGCATCGCGCGCGTAGGTGCCGCCACGCGATATCCCGCGGCGGACAGATGCCGGATCAGCCGGGCACCGATGAAGCCGGTCCCGCCGGTCACGAAGACGACCCGTTCTTGCGTCATGCGCGCGCGGACCCAGGCGCGTAGAGCGCCTCGAGCTGCCCGGCGATGACCGGCCAGCCATAATGCCGCTCGACCGCCGCCCGCGCATTCTCGCCAGCGGTGGCGAGCGCGTCATCCGACAGCGAGAGCAGCCGCTCAAGCCCGGCTTTCACGCCCGCGACCGTGTCGGGCACGACCGCGCCTGCCTGCCAATCCTCGATTTGCGGCAGATGGCATTTGTCGGTGATCAGCACTGGCAGTCCCGCGGCCATCGCTTCCAGGATGGCGATCGAAAAGCCTTCCTGATGCGAGGGCAGCACGAACAGCTGCGCGGCCCCCAAAGCGCCCATGGCGACGGGGCCGACGAGATCGGTCGTCAGGGTGATACGATCCGACAGCGGCGATCCCGCGATCCTGCTGCGCAGCGCCTGCAGCAGCGCGTCGTCTTGCGGAATTCCGGCGATCAGCAGGCCGACGTCATCGAAGCGCGCATCGAGCGCGAGCCGCGCCTCGACGAGTTGATCCACGCCCTTCTTGGGATGCAGGCGGCTGAGATAGACGATCGTGCGCGGCCAGGCCGCAAGGCTCGGCACTTTGCTGCGCACCGCATCGCGCGCCGCCGCGATGGCCGCGCGGGTCGCGGCGATATCGATCCCGTTCGCGACGATCGCGCGCGGTGTTTTTGGGTACAGGTTGCTGGCCTCCGCCGCTTCCTCCTCGGTTGCGAAGACGATGGCGGTGGCGTGCGATAACAGGCGTCCGGTCCACAGGCGCAACGCGACGGCCTTTTTGAGGCGCGATTGTGCCATCGACCAGCGATCGAGCATGCCGTGTGCGGAGACGATCACCGGCTTTCCGGCCGCATTGAACACCGCGGCGAGATCGGCGGCCCCGGCTTCCCAGATCGCATGGACATGCAACGCGTCGAACTCCGCGATGCGGTGCCGTGCTGCGCTCTGCAGCGCGCGGCTGCGCCCGATCTGCGCGGGGCGGTCGGCCGGGAAGCAGCAAATCTCCACGCCGGGCGCGTCGATCGCCCCCGCGGCCAAGGTGAAGATCGTGACCGAATGACCGCGCGCCACCAGTGCCTGCGCGCTGCCGAGGACGACGCGCGGGGGGCCGCCTGCCGACGGACGCAGATCGGGCGTGAACAGCGCGATACGGAGTGGGCGGATCATGCCGTCGCCCAGGCGATGCCCTGTGCTGTGCCGGCGCCTTCATACGCCGCAATGGTGTCGAGTGTCAGCTTGGTTAGATCCACGTCGCCATCGGCCCAATCGCGATACCAGGAGACGGTCTGCTCGATCGACTGGTCAAAATCCCACGCCGGGCGCCATTTCAGCAAATGGTGCGCCTTGTCGCAATTGAGCGCTAGTGCGAAGGCCTCGTGCGGCGCGTCCTGTGCGTTGGCCAATTCCCAGGTGCCGCTGCCCCATGCCGCGATCGCGCGTGCTACGACGCTTTCGACCGGCTGGACGCTCGCAACCGCGGGGCCGAAGTTCCAGCCATTCGCGAACGTCGTCGTATCATCGGTGGTCGCCAGGCGCGCGCCGAGCCAGAGATAGCCGCTCAGCGGTTCCAGCACATGTTGCCACGGCCGGGTCGCGAGCGGATTGCGGATTTCGACCGGGCGATCCGCGACCAGCGCCGCGATGCAATCGGTCATCAGCCGGTCGGCCGCCCAATCGCCACCGCCGATCACGTTTCCGGCGCGTCCGCTCGCCAGGCGGACCCGCGACGCAGGCCCTGAGAAGAAGCTGCTGCGCCAGCTATCGACCACCAGTTCGGCGGCGCCCTTGCTCATGCTGTAGGGATCGTGCCCGCCCATCGGATCGATCTCGCGATAGCCCCAGATCGAGCCGGTATTGGCGTAGCATTTGTCCGATGTGACGACGATCACCGTGGTCGCACGTCCGGTCGCACGCACCGCCTCAAGAACGTTGGCCGTCCCGACGACGTTCGTCGCCAGCGTTTCGACCGGGCGGTCGTACGACAGCCGCACCAATGGCTGCGCGGCGAGGTGGAAGACGATCTCGGCCTCGCTCTCGGCCACGACGCGGTTGAGGTGGGCCACGTCGAGAATGTCGCCGATGTGGTGATCCACCACCTCTTCGACGCGCGCGATCTCGAACAGCGAGGGTACGGTCGGGATATCGATCGAATAGCCCGTGACCTGCGCGCCCAGCCGGTGCAGCCAGAGCGCGAGCCAGCTCCCCTTGAAACCCGTATGACCGGTGACCAGGACCTTGCGTCCGCGATAATAGCCCTGAAACACGCTCAACGCACCGCCCAGGGCGCCTTGCCGGCCGACCACAGATCGTTGAGGTAGGTCCAATCCCGCGCGGTATCCATGCACTGCCAGAAGCCGTCATGGCGATAGAGCATCAGCTCGCCCGCAGCGGTCGCCTCGATCAGCGGCTCGCGCTCCAGCATCACGTCATCATCCTTGTCGGCGATGAAGCGGTCGAGGAATTCCGGGTTCATCACCATGAAGCCGCCATTGATGAAGCGATCGGTGACGTTCGGCTTCTCGGCCCAATCGACGACCTGATTGCCCTCCAATTGCAGCTCGCCAAATCGGCCTGGAGGAACGACGCCGGTCATCGTGACGAGCTTGCCGTGCGCGCGGTGGAATGCCGCAAGCGCGGTCAGGTCGACATCCGACACGCCGTCGCCATAGGTCAGCATGAACGGTTCGCCGGGGGTGAGGTGCCGCGCCACGCGGCGCAGGCGACCCGCAGTCGCGGTTTCCGCGCCGGTCTCGGCGATCGTGACGGTCCAATCGTCGCCGTCCAGCTCGTGCGGATGATATTGCGTGACCGGCTGCTCGCCGAGCCGCACCGTCACGTCACAGCGCTGCGCGTGGTAATTGAGGAAATAGCTCTTGATCGACCAGCTCAGATGCCCGGCGCACAACACGAAGTCGTTGAAGCCGTGCTGCGCATAGCTGCGCATGATGTGGAGCAGGATCGGATCCCCGCCGACCAACGCCATCGGTTTTGGAACGGCGTTGCCGGTGACCTCGCCCAGGCGCGTTCCCTTGCCACCGCACAGAATGACGACTTTCAACAGGCTTCCCCCAAGGCGGAACGGCCTCCGCGCGATAGCTGGGGCGATTAACGGCTAGACCGTTGCCTTACAACTCTGTCGTGCAGTGCGGATGCGATCAACGCCGCTTTCTTTTACCGGCGTGCGGCGGCGGAGAGGATCATGCGGTCGATCGGTGCCGGGCGCTGCAGATGCGCGATGCCGTGCCGTACCGCCTCTGCCATTCCCGTGCCGAAACGCTCCGGGCCCCAGGCGTCGATCCGCACGCGGCCCGCCGCCGCCAGCGCGGTAGCGGTTGACGGGTCGGTCATCCGGTTCAGGGCGTGGGTGATCGCAGCGGTATCGAGCGGATCGAACAACAGCCCGGTCACGCCGTCCTCGACCAGCACTTCGGCGCATCCGCAGCGCCGGGAAATCGCCACCGGCAGACCGCTCGCCATCGCCTCGTTGACCACCAAGCCCCATTGCTCGGTGGTCGAGGCGTGCACGAAGGCACCGGCGGTGCCGTAGAAGTGCGGGAGTTCGTCGATCTGGCGGAACCCGGGCATCAGCACATGCGCGGTGAGCCCCAGCGCGGCGCGCTGGGCTTCAAGCGCGCCGCGCAGCTCGCCATCGCCCAGCAGAACGAGCGGCCAATCCGCCGGATTGTCGTCGCGTCCGCGCCGGAACGCGGCATAGGCGTCGAGCAGGCGCGCGAGGTTCTTCTTTTCGATGAAGCGGTTGGAGGTCAGGAAATAGCGTCCACGGATCGTCGCGGGCAAACCATCAGGCATCGTCGCGGCGGCGGCGGCCTCAGCGAAATAGGCATTATCGACCGCGTTATAGCCGCGGAAGATCGCCGCTTCGTCCAGCCCGAGATCGACGAGATAGCGCGCCTGCGAATCGCTCGTCACCAGACCGGCACTGTAATGTGCGACGATCCGGCGCTTGATCCATTCCGCGACCGGCTTGCGCGCGAAATCCCAGGCGTTGGTCTCCGACATCAGGATCGCGGGGATCGCGCGTTGCCGCGCCCAGATCAGACTTGCAAAGGCTGCCCGTGACGACCAGCCCGGAAGCGCGATCGCATCGATTGCGAGCGGTGCCAGCTTGGCGTCCAATTCCGCGACGATCTCCTTGACCGTCCCCGTCCCGGCGAGCGGCAGATAGCGTAGCGGAGCGGGGACGGCGGGCTTGTCCCACGCATATTCGGTTCCGCTCGGCGTCGCCTCGACCGCCACGACATCCAGCTCGGCACTCGCGCCGAGCATCCGGGCGATATGGTACGGCCCGAAATTATCGAACAGAATGGCGACGCGCGTCATTGGGATGTGCCTGATACTGCGGCCACGTCGGCCGGTCTCTGCGTGTGGTCGAGCCGCCGGTAAACCGCATCCACCCCGCGCGCCATCGTCGCGATATCGAACCGCGCCACAAGCGTTGCGCGATCGAGGGCCAGGGCCTCGGCAGGGTCGGCGCTCGCGTCGGCCAGATCGCGGATGATCCCCGCTGCTGCTGCAATGTCGCCTGGCGGCACGCGGTACGCGCTCTGCAACACCGCTGCGACCTCGCTGCCGCCCGAATCGTTTTCGTAGCTGATCGACGGCACGCCGCGTTGGACGGCTTCCAGGAAAACCAGCCCGAACGGCTCGCGATGCGAGAAGATCGCGACGAGATCGAGCGTGTCCCAGGCGGCGGCAATATCCTCGACATAGCCGTGGAATACGACGCGGTCGGCAATGCCGAGTACGGCGGCGCGCGCCCGCGCCTCTGCCAGATCGGTGCCGTCGCCATAGACCGCAAAGGCCATGCGCGGATCGGGGGCGAGTGTCGCGGCCAGATCAAGAAAGTCGAAAATGCCCTTTTCGGCGACCACGCGGCCGATGAAACCCACGGTCAGGCCGTCTGCGGCCCTGCAGTCGGATGATGCGGCCACCTTGGCGCCCGCAACGCCGTTATAGACCACATCGAGCGTGTCGGCACGGGCGATTCCGCTGGCGATCACGGCGCGGCCGATCGAGTGCGAGATCGCGATGTGGCGCGCGGCAAAGCGCTGCAGCCGCCGCGACAAGCGCTTTTTCCAGGTCAGTTCGTCATCGGGATAGACATGGGCATGTTCGATCCAGCGCGACGTGCCGCTGAGCGCGATCAGGCTTGCCGCCCAGATCGGTTCGCAATGCGTGTGGATGATCGCACCCCGTGCCCCGAAAAGCGTCAGCAGAAGCCGGAGCGGTGCCAGCGCGCCGGAAATGCTGCGGGTAACGTCGCCGAGGCCGTAGTCGGTCGCTACCGTCCGAACGCGCGTGCCGCGCCCGAGACAGAGCAGCGTAACCTGTCGACCCTGTGCGACTTGTTCACGCGCCAGCATCGGCACCAATGCCTGAATCCCGCCCCATGGCTCCGACGGCACGATGTGCAGGATCGGGCGATCAGAAGACATCGGACACCGCAGCGATGAAGCGCGCTTCCCACGCCGCCATCGAATAGGTTTCCGCCTCGCGCGTCGCACCGGCCGAAAGCGTGGCGCGCAGCGCACGGTCCTCGACGATCCGCACGACCGCGTCCGCGATCGCTTGCGGGTCGCGCGGTGGCAGGACGATGCCGCTCGTGCCATCGGTGAAATCAACCCCGCCCTCGCGCGTGGCGACGATCGGCAGGCCGCTTGCCATCGCCTCCAGCACGGTGCCCGCAGCCCCCTCGGCAAGCGAGGGGAAGAGGAACAAATCGGCGCGCGCGAATTCCCGCATCAATTCCGCCTTGCCGAGATGGCCGAGCAATTCGACGTTCGGCGCGGCCAGCTTGGCGCGCATGACGGTGGTGCCACCGCCCGCAAAGACGAACCGGATGTGCGGATGGCTTGCGCGCAGCATATCGGCGGCCGCGCGGATATAGTGCACCCCCTTGCGCAGATGCAGCGATCCGCAGAACAGCACGCGCCCAGGCTCGGGGGTGCCGACGCTCGCGCGCAAGCTCGCGCCATAGGGCACCAAGCGGCATTTCTGCGCGAACGCCGCGCCATAGCTGGTGACGTCGTCGATCACCGCCTGCGACGGGCAGAACAGCACGTCGGATTGTTCGAACATCGCCAGCGAATGCGTGTCGTAGCGGCGGGCCAGGGCGGGCGGCGTCGGCGCTTCGCCCCAATCGGGAAAATCGGCCACCTCGCGATCGACCGCGCGATAGGCGCCGGGCACGATAAACACGTCGGAAATAATCGGCTTGCGCGGTGCGCGTGCGCGGAGTTCCGGGCCATCGGTGAAATATTGCAGGTAGAAGCCGTCGCTTGCTGCGACATCGCGCGCGCTCGGCGGGCGCAAGGTGTGCCGCCGCGCGCCGGGCAGGGCGACATTCACACCCGACCGGATCATCCGCGCCGGCAGCGCATCGGTCGCGCGGCGGTTCAGCTTGGCCTTGACCCCCGCCGGAAGCGGCAGGTGCGCGAGTCTGCGGAACGGGTGCCCCGTGCCGAGCGCGAAGTCCGTATACAGGCGCTGCAGCATGTCGTGCCGGTTCAGGAAGCGCGCGAGCGCATAATTATGCCGTGCGCCGGGCTGAACGAGCATGACGCGTGGCACGGAGCGTGGCTTCCTTCGTCGAATGCCTGGAATGACAGGGCGCAGATCCCGGGCAAGTAGAGCACGTTCCTGCTGAACGGCGCTTCTATTGGGGAAAGGCCAACCCGGCAACCGGGCTTTTCGCCAGTGCATCGATGCGGTCGTCCCAGGTCTCGATCCGCTGGATGCGGCCCCCTTTCAGCGTGTCGAGCGCGGCATCGACCAGCGCGGGCACCGCGGCGATGTCGCCGGTCACCACCTCGACGCGGGTCGCGATCTGGTCGCAATGCGGCGTGGCGATGATCGGCTGGCCGATCGCGAGATGATCGTACAGCCGCATCGGCGAACAGAAGCGATTGAACGGCGTCGCCGCATAGGGGATCACCGCGACATCGAACGCCGCCATCCATTGCGGCATATCGCCATGCGGCTGCGCGCCGAAGAAATGCACCTTCGGGTCCGCGCGCAGGCGCGCCAGCGTGGGATTTTCCTCTAGCGCGGCCTCGACCGGCCCGACCAAGGCAAGCGACCCGACGCGCGGGTCGGCGGCGACGGCGGCGAGGAAATCGAGATCGATCCGCGTGTTGAGGACACCCGCCGCGCCGAAGATGGGGCCGGGGAGGGCCGCGACACCAGCCGGTTTCGCAGATGGTTCAGCAAAGCGCGGCTCGGTCGCATTGGGGGACACGCGCGTCTTCGCCGGGTCGAGCGCATATTCGCTGACGGCGCGCGCGCGCAACGCTTCGCTCACGAAGATCGACAGGCTCGCGATCCGGCATAGTGCCGCCTCGTCGCGCGCCATCCGCGCCGCGTCCCATCCGGCATAAGACCGGTAATCGTCGGAGCAATAATAGACGATCGCGCTCTGACCGGCAGCGCGGCGGGCGAGCGGCAGATAATGCGGGGTGGTGACGACGATCGTGGCTGCGCCGCCACCTGAATCGGCCAGCCGCGCGATACGCCGCAGCAGCATCGGCATCCCGATCCACGACAACACACCGGCCCATCCCCTGGGCAAGCGAACGGGAATTACTGCAGGGTCGGGCTGCGGGGTGGCTCCCGACGATGGCGCCAGCAGCAACGCCGCACCCGACCGTCGGCTCAGCGCGTCCGCAAACTTGCGACGCCAGATAGTGTTGACGTCCAGGAACGCAATCATGCCGCCGAACCGCTCGCGCTCAGGAGGCGCGACGCTGCACCGCACCCGGCAGGAGCTTGGCTTCCGCCTTCCTCGGGCGCCGTGCGTAGCGGAAAACGGCATAGGTAGAGCCGACCATCAGTGGCAAAACGCCAAAGAAAATACTCGTCGATTCGGTAAAGACCTTCAGGCCGGCGGCGAGCAAAATAATGTAGTAAAGCTGCGAAAGGATGTCGCCGGAATTTGCGCGCTTCCACAAAACGCCCATAAAGTAGGAAATTGCAAAAAAGATGATGCATCCAAAATAGTGGAATGCCTGAAACGAGTCCGCAAATCCGGTTCGTGTCGCGCCATTTGCAAAATATTTGGAATAGGTGTCAGCAGATTCGTCTTCGTCGGCCTTCAAGCTGTCTTTTAGGTCATGGCCGACAATAAACGCCGGGACATAGAGCTGGATGATCGTGTTATAATAGGGCGCAAGAAAGCTGTATCGATCAGACCAGGATGTAATCGCAATGTCGGAAACGCCGCTTGCCATTTCGTCATAATTGTTTTTGTTACGCGATGTGTCGTTAAGATCATCTGCGGAAAGCGCGCCGATCAGCGTCGAATCTTCTTTGACGATATAGCCGCGAATCGCGCCCGCTTGGTTGACGAGAATCGCACCGGCAAACACCAGCGGTATCAAAAGTACGCGGCTGATCGCTTTCTTCTTGACGAACCAAAGCCCTAAGAAAATGATCGAAACAACGGTGAAGCTCAACTCCCGCCGTGCCGCCAGCAGAATCGTCGGTGCGGTAACGGCCAGTCCGATCAAAGCCAGCGCAAGGGCCTTTTTATCACCCGTATACAAGTACAACAGCCAACCAAGACTGGCACCGTAAATCAACAGCGCGGTCATCATCACGTAGAACGCAACCGCACCGGTAAACAAATCGCCAGCCTGCATCGTCGCAACCTCGCGTTGCAGCAAAAACTGCGCGATGCCGCCGATCACGACAAGAGCCACGGCACCCTTCAGGAGCTTGTCGAAATCGTATCGTTCCCTGAGCGAGGCCAGATCGTTGCGCCCCGCAACGGCGGCGCGGATGCCGCCTGCCCAAAAGCCGACGGCTGTCATGATCATGCAGAGGATCATGTAGTTCCACGTCAGCGTCGGCTCGAAATCGTTCAAATCGCCGCTGGATTCGATGCGCCAGGCCTGGGGCAGCAGAAAAACCCACATCAGCAGCGAACCCGCCACCGGATAGGCGAACAGCGTGGCTGGGCGCAGCAGCGCGAGCAGCGCGAGCAGAGCGATCAGCCCTGTGAGAATGGTCAATTCAACGGACATGCGGCACCGATCGTCAGGTCTTGCCAACGCCTAGCGAAAAAGCGCTGCGGCGGCGAGGCTTAGTTTGCGCGGATCGCCGCCAGATCGGCATCGACCATCAGCCGCGCGAGCGCGGCGACATCGGTCTGCGCGCGCCATCCGATCGCGTCGGCGGCGCGGCTGGCATTGCCGACCAGGGCGGCGGCGTCGGCTGGGCGCAGGAACCGTTCGTCGACCTCGACATGCGCGCGCCAGTCGAGCCCGACATGGGCGAAGGCATGTTCGAGAAACGCGCCGACCGATGTGGAAACACCGGTCGCGAGCACCAGATCCTGGGGCGTCTCAGCGTTCATCATCCGCCACATCGCCTCGACATATTCGGGCGCATAGCCCCAATCGCGGGTCGCTGAGAGCGCGCCGAGCTGCAGTTTGGGCCCGCCTTCCGTCGCGATCCGTGCCGCAGCCTTGGTAATCTTGCGCGTCACGAAGCTCTCGCCGCGCCGTGGCGATTCGTGATTGTAGCAAATCGCGTTGACGCAAAAGAGCCCGAACGCCTGCCGATAGACGCGCACCATATCGACCGCGAAGGCCTTGGCGACACCGTACGGTGTGATCGGGCGGAACGGCGTATCCTCATCCTGCGGGCTGTGCGCGGCATTGCCGAACAATTCGCTCGACCCGACATTCAGGAAACGCGGCGGCGTCGGGAGGTCGCGCACGATTTCCAGGATTTGCAGCGTGCCCATCGCGGTGAACTGGCACGTCGATTCGGGGATTTCGAAGCTCAGCCCGACATGGCTCTGCCCGGCGAGGTGATAGAGTTCGGTCGGCTGAATCGACAGCAGCAGCCGCCGCAGCGTCGTCACATCGTCGAGATCGCAATAATGCAGGAACAGCCGCTGGTTATAGACCGCGACATCGCCGGTCAGATGATCGAGCCGGGGCCGCTGGATCAGGCTCGCGCGGCGCACGATGCCGTGGACTTCATAGCCCTTTTGCAGCAGCAGTTCGGCCAGATACGACCCGTCTTGGCCGGTGATGCCGGTAATGACGGCCTTGGTCATGCGCGTTTCTCCCCGACCAGATCCAGCAGGAACGCCTCCCACCGGTCGCACAGCGCCTTGTACGAGAAATGTTCGAGATAGTGGCGCTGCAATCGCGCATGATCGATCTCGCCCGCGTAGAGCGCATTCGCCAGCGATCGCAGCGCGGGCAGGAATTCATCGAGATCGCCGCTGGTGATGCGGCAATCCGCGTTGCCGTAATCCGGAATTCCGCCGACACCGTTGGCGACGAACGGCACGCCGCACGCCATCGCCTCGAGCAGCACCAGCGGTGCGCCTTCCGCGCCATAGGTGGGGAGGACTTCAAGATCGTACGTCTGCAACAAGGCGGCATAATCGGCCCCGCCGGGGAAGCGCCCGCACAAGCGAATCCGATCATCCAGTCCGCGCGCCGCGATCATCGCGCGTAGCTCGGAATCTTGCGGCCCGGTGCCCCAGATATCGAGCGTCGCGATGTCCTGTCCGACCGTATCCCAGCGTTCGATCAGCCAGCCGAGACCCTTGTGGGGGGTAAGGCGTCCGAAATAGCACGCCTTCAACGTGCCGCGCGGCGGTACCGTCCTCGGCGGCAGCGTGAGATCGGCGACGAGTTCGAGCGGATCGGACAGCGCCGGGATCGTGACGCTTGGGCCTTTCCAGCCGAAACTCTCCTTGAACAGCGCCTCGACCGGTCGCCCTTGCCCGACGAGCGCGTCATAGCCGTAATGCACCAGCATCCGGGGATCGATCCGGCCGTTGCGGGCGCCGCTCATAAAATCGAAAAACACGCGCTTCCTGATGCGACGGTTGAGCAGCGGCCCGAGCATCGATTTCCAGCCGGTGCCGACCACCACCGCGCAATCGAACGCTTCGGGCGTGCCGATGGGGTAACCGCGCAGGACCTGACCGATCGTTTCGACATTGACGATCTGCACCGTGTCTTCCTGCGGCAGATCGTAGGGTTCGGTCCCGATCGGCCCGGGTGTCGCCACGGTTACGGCGTGCCCGCGCGCGGCCAGACCGCGGGCGAGCCACAACGTGTGATTCTTCACCCCGCCTTCGCTGTGCAGATAGCCAACCAGCAAAAGCTTCATGATACGCTTGCCGCTCCGTCGGTACGGCCTACGCCGGTAAAGAGGTCGAAATAAGTCTGCAGAATTGCGTCGGTGCGATACGCGCGGCGATAATCGTCCGCAACCGCCGCGGGGGTCCAGGCGCCTGTGCGCCACTCGGCGATCGTCTGGTCAATGACAGCAGCTGCGGCAGCGGCATCGTCAAGCGGCAGCACCACGCCGAACCGGCCGCGCGCCAGAATCTGCGGGATGGCACCGACGGCGGAGGCAAGAAACGGGCGGCCGCGGCTCAGCACTTCGAGCGCGACGAGACATTGCCCCTCGCTGACCGACGGATTGAGGAAGATGTCACACGAATCGATCGCACCGGGCACGGCTTCGCGCGGCACTGCCCCGTGAAAGACCACCGGCAAGCCGCGCGCCGCGACATCCGAGCGCAGCCGCGCGTCATGTTCGCCCTCGCCGAACATGTGCAGTTCGATTTTCGTGCCCGACAGCGCGGCGATGATGTCGAGCAGATAGAACAGGTTCTTCTGCGGCACGAAGCGCCCGAGGAAGCCGAGCCGACAGATACGGTCCGCTGCGGGCTCATACGCCGGGGTCGTCGGGGCCATTGGCGGGAGATACGGCACGTCGACGATCCGCCCGGCAAAGCCCATCGCGCGCAAATCGGCGGTGAAATCGGGGCTCTGCACGATCATCGTGTCGATGCTTTCGGCAATGTAGCCGGGCAGGGTGGCACCCCACATTTCCGATGGGCGGTAAGCAGTGATGTATTGCAGTTCGGCCCGCCGACCCCGGTTCCGACCGCCGATCGCGCGCATCCGCCGCAGCGTCGCGGGCGGCGGAAACTTGCCGAGCACGATCGTGTCCATGTCCTTCAGTTTCGCGCCATGCCGCCAGAACAACGCATGATCGGGCAAGCGCCACTGTGACCCGCGACGCAGGCCACTGCGATACACCGTCACCCCGCTCTGCGCGATCGTCCGCAATTGCGGCAGATCGGTCGCCCAGGCGAACAGCGCGAGATCCACCGGTTGCTTGGCCAACGCGATCGCAAGGTCCTGAAAGCACGCCTCGATCCCGCCGATCGCTTCGAAGCCACCGACGTAGAGCGCGACGGCTGGTGTGGTTGCAGCCGCGCTCACAGGCTGGCGTCCGGGGTGCGCTGGAAACGACCGGGAATCATGCCCAGCGCCATCTCCTTCAAATCATGCGGGCGCGTCCACAGACACGCGATCAGCGACAGCAAAACCGCGAGCGCCGCGGCTGCGACCGAGAGCATCGTCATCCCGCCCCATTGATGCGGCGCCACCAGGACGCCCAGCAGCAGCGGGGCGACGTTGATGGCGATCACGCGCAAATCGTCGCGGCGGATCTCGGCAAAAACGCCCCGCCCGACCAAGAGCAGCGTGTTTCGAACAAGATAGGCGAATGCAACGCCCGCTGCCCCATATAGCCATGCGCCCACCAGCAGCATCGCGACATAGGGCGCGCTAACGACCAGTACGATCAGGAAATTCGCGCGCGCATTGCCGCGTGCGTTGAGCTGGAAGAAATAGATCGCCGAAATCGCCTCGATCCACAGAGCCAGCGTCAGGATCTGCAGGCTCCACGTCGCGCTGTCGGCGAAGCTTGGCGAGATCCAGTAGCGCAGCAGCGGCGCGGCGACCGCCGCCACGAGCACGTAACCCGGCGTCAACAACAGCACGAAGCGGATCGTCTTGGACAGCAACGCTTGCTCGCGATCGCCTTCCGAGCCGACCAGCTTCGGGAAGATGACCGAGAGCAAGCTGAGCGGGATCGTCATCGATCGCGAGGTAACCGACAGCGGAATGCTGTAGAGCGCGATCTGCGCCGCGCCGCTGACCGTGCCCAGAATCAGGCGATCGGCCGACGACACAACCGTCTCCACCAAAGTGCCAAGCGACACCCAGCCGCCATAGCCGAGCATCATGCGTATGCGACGCAGCGACATGCGCGGCAAGCGGTGCTGAAACATGCGCCAGGAGGATACACCCATCGCGGACAGCAGGATCACGACACGGGCGGTAAGCGTGGCGTAGAGCAAGGCGGAAATCTCGTTCGACACGAACACCGCCGTCAACACCGGCAGCAAGATGGTCAGCACCGTGTCGATCGACGAGAAGATCGCCAGCGTCAGGAACGCGTGGCGTCCGTTCCACACGCCGCGCGCGTTCGAGGCCAGCACGATGCACAGGCCGATCCCGACCAGCGGCACGACCGCACCGCGCATCTCCTGGCGGATCGCGGGGCTGAGGTGCATCAATTCGGCGAGGCCCAAGGGTAGTAACCCGAAGATGATGACGCTGGCGATCAATCCGATCGGCAGGCTCAATGCCATCGCCGACCAATAGGCCTCGGATTGCGCGGCGATGTCGTCCTGCAATTCGCCCGACACGAAATAGGTGAGCGCTGGCCCCATCCCGAAATTGAAGGTGGCGACATAGGTCGACAGCGACAGGATCACGGCGACCACGCCATACCGCTCAGGCCCGATGGCGTGCAGATACACCGGGGTCAATGCCGCGAACAGCACCAGCCCGAGCAGATTGCCGCCCAGATTGACCGCGAAATTGCGTCCCGTCGACATCAGCGCCGGGCGATACGGTAATCGCGTCGCATCATGCGAAAGTGAAGGCGATGTCCGCCGCGTCCGGGTTGTTCGGGACGTCGAGCCCGGGAAGCGGATAGGCGGCTGCTGCCGAGGTGCCAGCGCCTGCTGCTTGATCGACGCGCCCGAAGCTCATTTCGATCGCGGTCGGCAATCCGTTCGGCGCCAGCGCGCCGTAATTGTTGATGTGCAGATGCTCGACATAGAACCACGGCGCGGCATCGACGATGAAGCGCGAAATCCGATCGACGTGCAGGTCGACATCGTGGAATTCGATCACGAACCCGGAAATCGCATCCTGCCGCGCGATGATGTCGGGCAGCACGCGATATTCGCTGCCTTCGATGTCGATCTTCAGGAAGACGCTGGCATCGCTTGCTGGCCCGATTGCTGCGCGCAAATCCGTGCCCCAGTTGGGATAGGTCAAATAGGCGCGATGGTGGCGGTTGCGCTGCCCGTCGAAGAAGCGGTTGAACTCGAGGTAACGCAGGAAATCGCGCGGCTTGGTCCGGCCCGCCGCGATCGCCTTGGCATAGGCATAGTACCGCTTCGCCCAGAATTTCGGGGTGACGGACGGATCGTAGCAATCCATATCGCACCCGGTTCGCGCCTGGAAATCCGCCTCGAAGCGCCAGTCGTCGAACAGGCCGCCCGATACCAACCGCTTGGTCCGCGCCAGCGCCGCCGCGCCGATCACATAGCCGCCATCCTCGTCCGGCCCTACGCGCACCAGACCGGCAGCCGAACGCGGCTGCCAGACGGCAGGGAAGATCGTCGGCGGGAGATGTGTCATGGCGACGGCCTCGCTTACCGCAGACCGCGGAAGTAATCGATCGTGTGCTTCAGGCCTTCGCGCAGCGGCACGTTGGGTTCCCAATTGTTGAGGAACTGCTTCGCATTCGAAATGTCCGGCTTGCGCTGCGTCGGGTCGTCCTGCGGCAGCGGCAGATAAACCAGCTCGGACTTGGAACCGGTCAGCGACAGCACTTCCTGCGCCAGCTCGATCATCGTGAATTCGACCGGATTGCCGATGTTGATCGGACCCGTCACGTCCGGCCCGGTGTCCATCAGGCGCAGGAAGCCCTCGACCAGATCGTCGACATAGCAGAACGACCGCGTCTGCTTGCCTTCGCCATAGATCGTGATCGGATCGCCCTTCAGTGCCTGGACAATGAAGTTGGAGACGACGCGGCCATCGGCTGGGTGCATCCGCGGGCCATAGGTGTTGAAGATGCGCGCGACCTTGATCTCCACCTGATGCTGGCGGTGATAGTCGAAGAACAGCGTCTCGGCGCAGCGCTTGCCCTCGTCGTAGCAGGAGCGGATGCCGATCGGATTGACGTTGCCCCAATAGCTTTCGGGCTGCGGGTGGACCGACGGGTCGCCATAGACTTCGCTGGTCGATGCCTGGAAGATCTTGGCCTTCACGCGCTTGGCGAGGCCCAGCATGTTGATCGCGCCGATCACGCTGGTCTTGGTCGTCTGCACCGGATCGTGCTGGTAATGCACGGGCGAGGCGGGGCAGGCGAGGTTATAGATCTCGTCGACTTCGACGTAGAGCGGCATCGTGACGTCATGCCGCAGGATCTCGAAGCGCGGATCCGTCAGCAGATGC
>JAIXZV010000317.1 GCA_027489365.1 Sphingomonadales bacterium | reverse complement strand
TCGCAGCCAAGGGCGCGACCGGGGCGATAGCTGGCCTGTGTCACCTGTCAGGTGACGCGCTCGAGGCGATGAGCGCGGCGGTCGAGGCGATGGCAACCCGCGGTATCCGGGTGCTGGCGGTAGCAACCGCGACGCCGCCCGATCGCGCCTGGGCCGAAACGCAGCAGGGCTATGCCTATACGCTCGCCGGGCTGGTGGGCCTCGCCGATCCGATCCGCGCAAGCGTGCCCGCTGCGGTCGCCGAATGCCGCAGCGCGGGAATCCGGGTGGTGATGATCACCGGCGACTATGCCGCCACCGCCCGATCGATCGCCAGTCAGGCCGGGATCGCACAGGGGGACGTGCTGAGCGGCGCCGACCTGGCGTCGCTCGATGACGCGGAGCTCGCCGAGCGCCTGAAGACCGTCACCGTCTTCGCGCGCATCATGCCCGAACAGAAATTGCGCATCGTGCAGGCGTTCAAGGCCGTCGGCGAAATCGTCGCGATGACGGGCGACGGGGTCAACGATGCCCCCTCGCTCAAGGCGGCGCATATCGGCATCGCGATGGGCAAGCGCGGCACCGATGTGGCGCGCGAAGCGGCCGCAATCGTGCTGCTCGACGATGACTTCGGATCGATCGTGCAATCGGTCCGGCTCGGGCGGCGGATCTACGACAATATCCGCAAGGCGATGGCGTTCATCTTCGCGGTGCATGTGCCGATCGCGGGCTTGGCCCTGCTGCCGCTGTTCTTTGGCTTTCCGATCCTGTTCGGCCCGATTCACATCGCGCTGCTGGAAATGGTGATCGACCCCGTCTGCGCGCTTGTGTTCGAGGCCGAGCGCGACGAGAATGACGTTATGGCCCGTCCGCCCCGCACCCCATCCGAACCGCTCTTTTCGCTACCGATGATCGTCTGGAGCGTGTTTCAGGGCGGTCTCGCCTTCGCGATGCTGGCGACGGTGTTCCTGGTCGAGACCTGGACCGGGATGCCGGAGAGCGAGTTGCGGGCACTGATCTTTTTCGCGCTGATCGCCGAGATCGTCTCGCTGATCCTGGTCAACCGCTCGTTCAGCGCATCGCTCGGGCAGGCACTGGTGCGCCACAATGCGGCGCTGCGTTACGTCGCGGCCGCGATCACCGCCGTGACCGCGCTGATCCTGTTCCTGCCGCGCGCGCAGGCCTTGCTGAAATTCGGGTCGATCGCCTGGAACGACATGGCGCTGGCGGTCGGCTTGGGTGTGTTGCTGTTGCTGGTGCTGGAAGGCTGCAAGCCGCTGGTCCGGCGGCTCGCGGCGCGCCTGTCGCCGAGCGCCGGGCGCGCGACGGTGCTCGCGTGAACGAAGAAGCGTCGGCCGGGACGATCGTGGTACGCGGCTTTCTCGTCGCGCTGGTCGCGGTCGCGACGCTCGCCTTCCTGTGGCTGGTCGCGCCCTTTTCCGGCGCGATTCTCTGGTCGGTAATCGCGGCCGTGCTGTTCGAACCGCTCAACGCCCGCGTGCTGCGCGCCATGCCGCGCCGACCGGGCAGTGCCGCCTTCACGACGCTGCTGGTGATCGTGCTGGTCGTGGTGGTGCCCGCGATGGCGCTGGCAGCCGCCCTCGTTCGTGAAGCCACGGCCTTTTATGCCCGCATCCGATCCGGTGACATCGATCTCGGGCGGCTGTTCGTGGAGACACAGGCGCACCTGCCCAATTGGGCGCGAAGCTGGCTGGCGGACATCGGCCTCGGCGACGTGGGTGGGCTGCGCGCGAAACTCAGCCAGGGGTTCGCCAACAGCTTCCAAAGCGTTGCCGAACAGGTTCTCAATATCGGCCAGGGCACGTTCGGCTTCTTCGTCGCGCTCGGCGTGATGCTGTACCTGACCTTCTTCCTGTTACGCGACGGGCACGCCCTCGCCGCCCGGATCGAGCGCGCCATTCCGCTGATGCCCGATCAACGCGCGGTCCTCGTCACAAAGTTCGTCACGGTCGTCCGCGCGACCATCAAGGGCAGCCTGATCGTCGCGATCCTGCAGGGGGCAACGGGCGGCCTCGTATTCTGGGCGATCGGCATCCCCGGTGCCTTGCTGTGGGGCGTGGCGATGGGCGTGTTCTCGCTGTTTCCCGCGATCGGCACCGGGCTGATCTGGGTGCCGGTCACGCTCTATCTCTTCGCCACCGGGGCGATCTGGCAGGCCGTTGTCCTGTTCCTCTGCGGCTTCTTCGTGATCGGCAGCGTCGACAATATCGCCCGGCCGATCCTGGTCGGGCGCGATGCCCGGATGCCGGACTATGTCGTGCTGATCGCGACGCTCGGCGGGTTCGAGCTGATGGGGTTCAACGGCTTCGTCGTCGGGCCGGTCATCGCCGCGCTGTTCATGGCCGTCTGGCAAATCTTCGGCGACACGCAAAACGCGTCCGCGGTGGCCACACCGGCACGGGACGCGCCTTGACGCCTGCCCTTTCCGATCAAGCCGCTGTGATCCTCCGATAGCAAAGACCATCGTCGAAGCGTCGATCAGCGACCTTGTACGATACCGGAACGCTGAAACCCGGGCCGTCGAAGACGAAAGAGTGAAACTCGCCATTTTCACCGCAAGGATCGACGTCGGCGGGCAGATCGGCGACGAACGGCGGATCGATCACGCGCCCCGCAAACCCCGGATCCAAACGCACCGGATCGACCGCGACGACGATCGCCTGGAATCCCAGCGCGATGAAATCGTCGATGAACGATCGCGTATCACGCCCCCAGACCGGGAAGATCGGGACAAACCCGAGCCGCTCCATAAACTGCGCGCGATAGGCGCGGATGTCGGCCAGGAAGAGGTCGCCGAACGCGATCGTCCGCACGCCTGCGGCCTGGATCGGTGCCAGCGCGGCAGCGACGCATTGCTCGTACACCACGTTCGACGCGCCCGCCGGCACCTCGACGATCGTGAGCGGCAGGCCGAGCGCCGCCTGCCGCGCGATCAGGTCGCGCGACACGCCGTGCATCCCGACCCGGCCGTCTTCCTGCCGGACGGTCGTCAGCAGGCCGACGACATCATAGGCACCGTCGCTCCGCAACGCATGGAGCGCCATGCAACTGTCCTTGCCGCCGCTCCACGAAACGAGCACCCGCTCCGCCGCTCGCGCCACAATCCTATGCCAATGCGGGCGCGAGACGGCGCCAGCCTGCGCCTTCGTTCCCGGCATCCTCGTCCAGCACCTCGGCGATGATGCGCGCCGATTCGACCAGGCGCGGCCCCGGCCGGTTGAAGAAATGATGGCCATCGGCGAGGAACACCCGCCCGGCGCGAACCGCCGACAGGTCGCGCCACCCGTCCCGCCCGACCAGCGGGCCAAGGTCGCCCAGCGTCTGTGGGATCTGGTAGCCGCACGGCATCATCACGATGATGTCCGGGTCCGCCGCGACCAGCGCATCCCATTCGAGCCACGGCGAATGCTGCCCTGCCGCGGCAAACAGCGGCTCGCCGCCCGCGATGCTGATCAGCTCGGGCACCCAATTGCCCGCCGCCATCAGCGGATCGATCCATTCGATCGCCGCGACCGTCGGGCGGTGCGCCGACGGCCCGCGTCGTGCCGACAGCGCGTGCATCTGTTCCTGCAAGGCGTGCACCGCCTGCTCGGCCAGAGCAGTCGCGCCGACCGCCTCGCCGACGCGGCGAAGGTCTCCCCACACGTCGTCGAGCGTGTCCGGGGCGAGCGAGATGAGCGTCGGCGCGGTGCCGACCCATGCCGACAGCGCTTCCTCCAGGTCGAGCGGCGTCACCGCGCAGACCGCGCATTGCGACTGAGTCAGGATCACGTCGGGCTTCAACGACCGCAGCAACGGCGTATCGACCGCATAGACCGACAGCCCCTGCCGCACGATCTCCTGCACGCGGTGATCGATCTGGAGCGAGGTCAGCCCCTTCTCCAGCTTGGTCGATGTGCAGACCGGCAACGCCCGCACAAACGGCGGGAAGTCGCATTCGTGCGACCGCCCGAACAGATTGCCGCCCTGCCCCACCGCGACCGCGATCTCGGTGGCGCTGGGCAGCAGCGACACGATCCGGGAAGCGACCGGCATCAGGCCGCCACCAGCGCGAGCGGCGGTCCGAACGCGCGCGGGGCTGCGCGCGTCAGCACGGCATGAACCGCGACCAGCGCGGCACACCAGCACGCGTCGTTGAGCAGGATCTGGCCGATGATCGCCGGGGTGAACGCGCCCGTGCCCCCCGCAACCAGCGCGAAGGCGAACAGCCCCGCCTCATACCCGACGAACGCCGACGCGAAGGCCGCCACCAGCCGCACCAGCGTGGGCGCGCGCTTGCCGAGCACGGCCGCGGCGATCAGCATCGCGCCGAGCGTGGCAACGCCGAGCGCCCCGCCCCATGCCATCGTCCTGGGATCGGTGGGATAGCCGAGCAATGTGAAGCCGAGCAGCTGATTCACCGCCCACACGCCGACGATCGTCGCTGCCGCTTGGCGGCGCGGCATGGTCGCTGCCGCCACCGTGGCGAGCGCGACGAACGGCATCATGCACGCGGTCGCGAGCGTACCGGCGATCGCCGTCGCCGCGATCGCCAACTGCCAGCCGATCGAACCGGTCGGTGCGTGGCCTTGCTGAATGGTCATTGTGAATCTCCCGATCAGAAGCGAGCACGCAGGCCCGCATAAGCGGCCCGGCCCGGGTTGGTGAAGCTGAACACATCTTCGTAATGTTCGTTCGCGAGGTTCTCGATCCGCGCGAACAGGCTAAACCGCTTGGTCAGCGCGAGATCGCCGTTGAGGTTGACGAGCACGTAATCGCGCAAGCGCACGCGCACCGGCACATACGATGGATCGGTGAAGGCCTGATCGTCGGTCGCGCCGTTATAGCGCGCCACCAGCGTCACCCCGCCGCGCTCGGCCGCCGCCCGCCACGTCACTGCCGCCGAGGCGATATGCGCCGGACGCCGCACTTCAGCGCGCCCCGCCTCACGCGCGTGGAGATAGGTATAGGCCGCGTCGATCCCCCACGCCGTGCCGATCCGCGCATTGAGATAGGCCTCGACCCCGTGCTGACGCGACTTGGCGGCGCTGTTGGCGGGCGTCGCGACGAAGGCGGGTGCCGGATAGGTCGTAACGATTTCGTCGTTGAGCGTGCTCTGGAAATAGGTCGCCCCCGCCGTCACCTGACCGGCGAGCAGCGATTGCTCGATCCCGGCTTCCCAGCCCTCGGACTTTTCGGGCCTCAGGTTCGGATTGCCGGTGAAACGGCCATCGACGTATCCGTACAGCTCGTAATAGCCCGGGTTCTTGACCCCCGAGCCGGCCGCAGCGCGCAGCCGCGTGCCGCTGTCGAAGCGGTAGCTGCCCTGGACGCGATAGGTCGTGCTGTTGGCGAAGACATTATTGTCATCGTGCCGGATCGACGCGCCGAACGCGGCGTGATCGCCCGCGGTCAGGTCATATTGCCCGACCAGGCCGAGATTGTTGGTGTGACGTCGCCCGGTGAAGGCGTAGCCCGACGGATCGGTATTGCGATAGCTTTCGCGCTCGAGGTCGAGCGCCACGGTCAGCTGATGGCGCAGCACGCCCTGGTCGAGCCGCAGGCTGCCTTCATACGATCCCTTGAGCCGCTGCCCCTTGTCGCCATAGCTGCGCCCGGCGCTGGTATAGCCGTCGCGCTGGCTGTCGGCGATCTGCGCGGTGACCGCGTTGGTCCAGCGCCCGCCCAGCAGGTCAAGCTCGCCGCGAACCAGGCCATACGCACCCTGCGCGACGAGCCGATTGCCCGGCGTATCGATAATGTAGCCGAAGGTCGGGCTGGTCGGGTCGTTATCGCTGTCGTTAAAGTCCTGCTCCGAGCGCGAATAGCGTCCGACCACCGTCACGCGCGCGTTCGCGGCGGGGGCCCAGGTCGATTTGAGCGACACCGCGCCGGTGTCGTTCGACAGATCGCGCCGCCCGCCGCGCGCATTGGGCGTGCCGTCGGTGCTGTTGATCGTCCCGGACAGCGCATAATCGAAATTGCCCGCCACGCCCGCCACACGCGCGGCGGCGTTGACCGTGCCGAACGATCCGCCTTCGACGCGCGCGCTGAGGCCCGGTGCCTCGCGGCCGGTCGCCGTGATATACTGGATGACGCCGCCGATCGCATCGGAGCCGTAGATCGCGCTTTGCTGGCCGCGCAGCACCTCGATCCGGGCCATATCGTCGGCGACGAGCGTGCCGAAGTCGAACTCGCCGACGAACGGGTCGGACACTTCGATCCCGTCGATCAGCACCAACGTCTGGTTGGCCTCGGTTCCGCGCAACCGTACTTGCGTCTGCCCCGCGACGCGGCTGACCGCGACCCCCGGCACGTCGCGCAGAATGTCCGACACCGAACGGGTCTGGCGCTGGTCGAGCGCCTGGGCATCCAGCACGGTGATCGACGATCCGCTTTGATCGACGCGGATCGGCGTCGTCGAGCGGGTGCCGGTGACGATGATGTCTTCCGGCATGTCGGTCCGGTCAGGGGTAAGATTGGTCTGGGCAACAGCCGGCGCAGCGACGAGCCCGCACAGCAGGGCGACGAAAGAAACAGATGATTTCACGTACAATTTCCCGGCGTCGAGCGACAGGACCGGGGCGTCCGCGCGAACGGTCGACCCACGCCGCGGGACGGACGCGTGAGCGCCCCCCGGCATCGGTCGATGCGGCCCCAGCCACACGTTCGTCGCTCAGACGAAAGGCTTCCGCGCCTGGCCAATCCCATGAGCCGGGCAAGAGCGACTCGTGCCGGTCGGTCTCCTGGCTCACGGGTCACCGCGCGACGCTCGCCTTCCCAGATTGTGCTCGTCGCCGAGCTTCACCCAGTGGCTGCGGGCCGTCACCGGACCCGCGTGAACATCGCACTCACCGCTTACAGTTGCAGGGACAGCCGCGGAATTGCCCGCCAAGGCGCGCGCACCGCGTTCCCGTTACCGGCGCGAATAAGCGCCAATTACGGCGCCCGCCGTCCTTCTACGATGATCGAATGGACAATCAACTCCCTATTCCGGCGCGTTGTCGATCAACGCAGGATTTCTGCGCCATCGCATTCCAATGTCCAGAAAGAGCAAACAGGCCGATCGCTGATACCGAGAAGGTGACAGCGATGACGAAGCTTCTCAACTTCGGCTGGAAACGCAACCTCGACAACCAAATGAAACCTATCAGGCAGACGATTGGAAGCGCACGCTGCGCGAACACAAACAGCCCGCTTTCGGGTTGGCAGGGAATAGCGGTTCGTAAGAGCAGAAAGGCTAGCGACGCCAAGGTCGCCAGCAACAACAAGAAGCTGAGAATGACAGAGAGAGCCGGAACAATCCAACGTTCAAACATGCAATCAGTCTAACGCCAAGCTCAATGACCGCAATCGGGGCACTTGCCGCACGTCCCTACTACCGTCACCGAGCCGGAGGTCAGGCGTCCCCCCCAACGACGGCGCTGTAACTCGTACACTCCGCGACGGACCTACTGCTTCAGGAACGCGCCCACCCCGGCAAGGGTCAGATAATCGGCCGGAACCGCGGTCTCCGTAAAGCTCAGCCGCAACCACCGCGCCGGGCGCACCGCAGCGAACGCGATCCGCTGCGTCGCCAGCGCATAGGCGATGTTGGGAAGCTCGCCTGCTGCCGCCACTTCCCAGCGCTGGCCATCGAGGCTGGTTTCGCAACGATAGTCGCGCGGCGGGGCCACGCCTTTGGCGATCGTCCGTGGGGGCGTCACGCTGATGCCGGCAAGGGGGGCGACCGCGCCCATGTCGATCGTCACGCTGGCGGGCCGCCCCGACGCCGGGGCGGGCACGGTCCAGCGGGTCGCCGCGTCGTCGTCGAGCAAGGCCTCGGCACCCCGCCCCGACGCGGTGACGATCCGCCAGCCAGCGCTCGACAGCACCGTCGCATCGTGCGCGCGGACCGGCACGACCCGTTCCGGTTGCACTTGCAGGAACAGCGCGACTTCACTGATCGCCGGGCACACCGGCGCCGCAAGGATGCGCAGCCGCACCCGCCGCGCTACGATCGGCCGCGGCAGGCGGATGATGCGCTGCGGTCCGATCGCCTCATG